>NZ_UHIY01000001.1:2511433-2825362 GCF_900460525.1 Yersinia kristensenii | reverse complement strand
AGCGATAATAATGCGAGTGAGTTCACAAAACACACGTTTTATCAGGAAAGCATGCAGCCCCTCATGTTTACTTCATTGCACCAAAATAATGTTCCATATCGGACTGAACGCAAGTGTGAAGCCCGACGCTATAAAAAGTAAATGCCACTACAGGGAGCCGCACGAATGAATCACTCTTATGATAAAAAAACGCAAACTTTACTGACCCAATTACAGCATATCGTAGGTGCGCGCTACTTATTGACTGGTGAGCGACAAACTGAACGCTATCGTTCGGGTTTTAGGTCAGGGGCTGGTTCTGCCCTCGCTGTAGTGTTCCCTTCTACGTTATTACAGCAATGGCAGTTGCTACAAGCCTGTGTTGCAGCCGATACTATCGTTATAATGCAAGCAGCTAATACAGGGCTAACAGAGGGGTCAACCCCTAGTGGTGATGATTACGATCGGCCCATTGTTATATTAAATACATTGCGGCTTAATCAAATTCAGCTACTCAATGATGGCAAACAAGTTATTGGCTTTCCTGGTAGTACATTGAATCAACTGGAAAAACGCTTAAAACCTTATGATAGAGAGCCCCATTCAGTCATTGGTTCTTCTTGTATTGGTGCTTCTGTTATCGGTGGTATTTGCAATAATTCAGGTGGTTCATTGGTTCAAAGAGGCCCTGCCTACACAGAAATGGCGTTATTTGCACAAATTGATGCACAAGGTGAGTTGCAATTAATTAACCACTTAGGAATTCATTTAGGCGATACACCAGAAGAGATTTTACAATGCTTGGAACGGGGTAAATACCCTGTCAGTGATATTGATCAGGGCACTCAACAAGCATCCGATCATGAATATGCAACGCGAGTGAGAGATATTGATTCGTCAACGCCTTCTCGTTTTAATGCCGACCCACGACGACTCTTTGAGGCCTCTGGATGTGCGGGCAAACTAGCTGTATTTGCCGTTCGGTTGGACACATTCCCCAGAGACAAGCAGCAGCAAGTTTTCTATATTGGTACCAATCAAACTCAGGTCTTAACTGATCTACGGCGCGCTATTTTACGTGACTTCAAGTATTTACCTGTTGCTGGCGAATATATGCATCGCGATATTTTTGATATTGCAGAAGTGTATGGCAAAGATACATTTGTCATGATCAACAACATGGGCACCAATAACATGCCACGTTTTTTCACCTTAAAAGGTAAAATTGATGCCCGCCTTAATAAGGTTCCCTTTCTAATAGATCATTTAACTGACCGTATTATGCAAGGTTTCAGCCAGGTACTCCCCAGCCATTTACCTAAACGCCTTAAGAGTTATCGTAGTAAATATGAGCATCATTTGATGCTCAAAATGTCAGGTGAAGGGATAACTGAAGCACAGCAATTTTTAAAAGATTTTTTTACTACGGCGGAAGGTAATTTTATTACCTGTACTGCTGATGAAGGCAAAAAAGCTTTTTTACATCGCTTTGCCGCGGCAGGAGCCGCTGTTCGTTATCACGCAATCCATGCCGATAAAGTAGAAGATATTCTGGCGTTGGATATTGCCTTGCCGCGTAATGAGGAACAATGGTTTGAGACGTTACCGCCCGAAATAGATCAATGTTTGGTCGCCAAACTCTACTATGGTCATTTTTTGTGCCACGTTTTCCATCAGGATTATATCGTGAAGAAAGGGGTCGATACCCACGCCCTAAAACAAAAAATGTTGGCGCTTCTGAATAACAAAGGGGCAGAATACCCAGCCGAACATAATGTCGGGCACCTCTACATAGCCAAACCGGCATTGAAAGCGTTTTATCAGCAGATAGACCCTACCAATAGTTTTAATCCGGGGATTGGTAAAACCTCGAAACTTAAATACTGGCAGACAAAATAACTGTGTTGAGGACGGATATCTGGCAAATTAAAATAACTTAAGCATTATCCGAATTCCTGCAACATATCGTATGAATTCTGCCAGACAAACTATAGTCATAGTCTGACACCCACGAAAGTTGGTATGACTATCACATGTTAGTTTTTTATACGAAATCTGGGAGAACGAATGAAAATAATACTGTGGATTATCGCAATCATTTTTATTGTCGGTTTACTGACCATTACTGGTGTATTTAAACTTATTTTTTAATTATTATCAGTATGTTGAGAGAAATTAGTTAAATGCTATAGGCAGAGTTGCAGGCTGGTTGCAAACTCTGCCTTTCAATAACTATCACTGTATTTATTCAGTCACCTGAGCTAAACGCCCTTGAGCATCTTTTTGTTGACGATAACTTTTTGCAGCTCCAGGAATAGGGGCAGCCTTGCCGGTTTCCATCCAACTGCGCAGGCGGTTTGCATCCGCAAAATGGGTATATTTGCCAAAAGCATCCAAAACAACTAATGCAACAGGGCGATTACCAATAACAGTACGCATTGCCAGACAATGCCCGGCCTGATTAGTAAAACCGGTTTTAGTCAGCTGAATATTCCATTTGTCGTTATAAACCAAATGGTTAGTATTACGGAAAGGCAATGTGTAATTGGGGTCACGGAACGTAGCCATTTTCTCGGTAGTGGTACTTAATTGACCAATCAGTGGGTATTGTTTGGTTGCTATCAATAATTTAGTAAGGTCACGTGCCGTCGACACATTATTAATCGACAAACCTGTTGGTTCGACATAGCGCGTATTCGTCATTCCTAGCGATTTAGCCTTTGCATTCATTGCTTTAATAAAGGCGTTATATCCACCGGGATAATGATGGGCCAAACTGGCTGCTGCACGGTTTTCCGACGACATGAGCGCCAGCAACAACATATCTTTGCGGCTAATTTCACTGTTTACTCTAACCCGAGAAAATACCCCTTTCATTTCTTTGGTTTGATGGATATCAACCGAAATAATCTCATCAAGCGGCAACTTGGCATCTAATACCACCATTGCTGTCATCAGTTTGGTGATTGAAGCAATCGGCACAACTTCATCTGCATTGTTAGCATAAATGACTTTATTTGTTTGCAAATCAACCACCATCGCGCTCCCCGAAGCCAATTCAAGAGGGGCCTTTCCTTTAACTTCATTGCCTCCGCCACTCGCTATCGCGGTAGGGACACCACTAATAGAGGTAGATAAAAGCAAGAAACTTAATAGTGCAGAACGGATTTTCACATGCATGTTAGTCAGCTTAAAAAGGTTGTCTGGAGACATTATGGTTGATCCGGCGCATTATAAATTACAGTAATGCCCTGCGCACCACACATTCTTAAAATGATTGTTACAAAGATTAAAGCTGCCTAATCACTGCTCAACAGTAAACATTTCCGAAGGAAAACAAAGCTAAAGTTATGATAATGACTATTTTAAATGATAGTTTTGTTTATAAAACAATCAACATGCTACGGTAGACTGGCTTCTGCTGTAAACATTCAATTTTAGTAAATCTATCACCGGTCATTTTAATTAATCAAAATAATCTCAACGGTGCCTCAATAATGAAAAAAAAACATGTCTCAGGTTAAATACCACCCTATACTTGCCAACATAAATTTTTAGATAAATCTAATTTTTAGGTGTTTATATGGGAACAACAATTTTTGGTATTCTCTTCGGAGTATTTTTAATCGCTGCAGGCCTTGCTGACATTCATGATGAAAACTTGGCATCTTTGACATTTTGGGTTGATGCGTTGCTGATTTTTGTTGGGGCAGTCTTCCTATTGGGCATTGCTAAATTTATCGGCCGCAAGAAAAAGTAACATCCGATTTTTTATCAAAAAAGGCGCTAAAGCGCCTTTTATTTCCGTTTACCTTACGCCAAATCTGTCATCACCCGTTGAGCAATTTCAAAGTAAATAATCAGACCGGTGCCATCAATAAAGGTCGCAATAAAGGGGGCAGACACCACCGCAGGATCGATGGACAAGCGCTTTAATACCATCGGAATAATAGAAGAAATAATGGCGCTCCATACTGTAATCGCAACAACAGTTAAGCTCACCACGATAGTGACTTCCATTCCTACCCCAAGGAACCAAGCGCGGATCCAGGCAGCTAAACCAATAGTCGCTGCTACCATTAGAGATGTAGAAACCTCTTTACGCAATACTGCGCCTATATTGCGTAAACTAACTTCACCTAATGCCATCGCTCGTACTAAAGTGGAGGTAATTTGTGTTCCACTGTTCCCACCCGTACCGATTAATAATGGAATAAAAAATGCCAGGGCAATAGCGGCTTCAAGTTGTTCTTCAAACGCTTTTAATACTGTGCCAGTATAAGCCTCTGCGACAAATAGCAGTAATAACCAAACAACCCGTTTGCGCCATAATGTTACTGGGCTAGTTTGTAAATATGGCTCATCAAGAGGAAAACTAGCGCCTTGTCGTTGGGCATCATCGGTATTTTCATCTTCAATCAACTCAGCAATATCTTGGGCTCGTAATATTCCCATTAATTTACCGTAACTTAATACTGGAATGATACCTAAACTGTTTTTTGATAATAGACTGACTGCCTCATGACGGTTCTGATCTGGCGATACAGAAAAATAACTTTGATTGATAATTTGAAAAATTTTTATATCTTGCTGTTCTTCCGTCAATAGTTTTTTAACTGAGAGTAAGCCGAGTAAATGCTGATTATCATTAATGACCAATAATTGTGTCGGTATTTCATCATCAGAGATATTCTGCAAGAAATAAGTTTTAGCCTCAGCGACTGACATATCAGCAGACACCGTAATATAGGCATTGCTCATATAAGCGCCTAAAGTAGATTCCTTATCTTCGCCTGGATGGAACTGGTCTTGCTTTTGCAAGGCTAAATCGAGATGTGAACTCATAAAAGACCCTATTACTGTTATTAATCAACTAAACAGTCCTCACATAGGGGCGTAACTAGATTAGAGAGTGCTCTATGGCTATCTCCGTGTCTAAGTTTTAGCACTATACAACGTATCTGATTTCTCAGAAGTTACTTTGAGCTATACCTTAATCCGATATAGCTTGTCCTAACCTTGGGCGTCTCTGGACGTCGTCAGATCAGTAACCTGTGTTTGTATAGGAGCCTCGCCTAACGAGATACTGCATTTAAAATGCCCGCACACTATAAGCGTGATACTTAAAACAAATCAAAAAAATAACCATTCTCGTTTAAGGTATATTTAGTTTTTATCAAGAAAAAATAATTAAAATTTATTAATGATTAATTACTATTTAATGAATTTGAAATAATATCAGAGATGGTTATTATTCCTACTGTACGAGTATATCCACTTAGGTTATATTTCTTTAATATCCCAGCCATAATACCATTATGGTATGGCTACCATCTGTATAAAATCACCCCGATAAGAAGGAACTTATTGATGCGAATTTTAGTTAATACATCTATATTATTTATGTGTTCTATAGTAGGAACAGGGGCTGCAACCGCTAATGAAATAATCTTATGGCGAGAACCCGCTCCTATTGTAAAAGAAGGGAAATATTACAGTCTTATCGTCGATCGGGGGCAACTGCAAAAAGCGGTCAGGAATACCAATAATGATTATCTTTTTTCTGAAAAAGGGAAGGGTATTAAGCCATTAGTGTTAATCGGCTCTCCTCTTGAGATTTCAGAGTTTTTGATTAAAAACGAAACTCGTGGTATCGAAAACCATATTAAAGAACTGCCAGATATCTACATGGGCATCACGAATTATGTGCCTCAGAAACGTTTTACCGGGTTATTTCCATTACATGACTTATTAACCAAAAGTGTTGAGCAAGCACTAAAATTCGTGCCGGTAGGTACTATTCTGACTGATGCAGCCGGTATTCCTTCAGATCTAAACGAAATGTATGATGTGATTAAGATTTTGAAAAATAAAGATAAAAGTGATGGAAGACTTCTTTATGTCAAGTTTAGCTATCTACCGGAGGATGGAATGAAAAAGGTGGGTAGAAAAACCGTCAGTTTCGGTAAGATACTTAAACAAATGCAGGATGGTAATAAATAAGCCAGCAACGGATACTAGCAAAAACGGCACTGTGGCCAACGCCTTCGATTAACCCCTTCGCCACAGTGTTTAATAATATGCAAAGCTAAATACGTTGAATAGCGAGCGCAATATCTTTCGAGGTTTTTAACGCGCGGATTTCGCTGAATAACTCCGTGGCTTCAGCATATTCTTTACGCAGATACCCTAGCCACTGCTTGATGCGAGCAACATGATATAAACCTGTATCCCCCTGTTTTTCTAGCTGAACATATTTTTTCAACAGTTTCACCACTTCCGGCCACGGCATTCGCGGTTCGTTATATTTGACCACTCGGCTCAAGTTTGGCACATTCAGCGCTCCTCGGCCTAACATCACAGCATCACACCCCGTCACCTTCATACACTCTTGCGCGCTCTGGTAATCCCAGATTTCACCGTTGGCAATAACCGGAATAGTGAGCCGCTGGCGGATCTCACCGATCGCCTGCCAGTTAATGCGTTCAGCTTGATAACCATCTTCTTTGGTACGGCCATGTACTGCCAGTTCGGTTGCACCCGCTTGTTGCACCGCATCGGCAATTTCAAACTGACGATCACCCGAATCCCAGCCTAATCGAATTTTTACTGTTACCGGCAAATGAGCCGGGACAGCCTCACGCATAGCTTTGGCTCCCCGATAAATCAGTTCGGGATCTTTCAGCAATGTGGCCCCACCACCGCTGCCATTAACCAGCTTTGACGGGCAACCACAGTTCAAATCCACCCCGTAAGACCCCAATTCAACCGCACGGGCGGCATTTTCCGCCAGCCATTCGGGGTATTGGCCTAACAATTGGATACGAACCTGAGTGCCGGAGGAAGTCCGGCTCTGATAATGCAGTTCAGGACACAGACGATAGAAAGATTTTACAGGCAATAGTTGATCGACCACCCGTAAGAATTCGGTGATGCAAAGATCATAATCATTGACTTCACTGAGGAGCTCGCGCACCAGTGAATCTAATACACCTTCCATCGGCGCCAGTATTACCCTCATGCTAATGACCCTACTCCCCTATCCACACCATGAATACATCCTGCCCAGAATCTATAAAGCCAACATAGTATAACGGTAAAAAAGACCGGCAATGATACGGGGGATGCCGGGGATAAAACAAGGGATAACCCAGTAATGACAGAAATTCAGATAAAAAAAACCGCCTCCGAAGAAGCGGTTTTATCAGCGAATACTTTCTTGCTTATTCGCCTGGTTTGCGGCTACGACCACGTGAAGACGGGCCTGCCGGGCGGCGTTGACCATCAGCCTGGCTGCGCGGGCGGCTGGTACGGCTATCACCGCGACCTGCTGTTGCACCACCACCATTCTGTGGGCGACCCGCACTGCTACCCCGGCCCATTCCAGGGCGCTGCGCCCCACGGCCCTGACGGCCATTTTGAATCGGATCCGCTTTAATACTTGGGTCCGGCTCATAGCCATCGAGTGCGATACGTGGAATTTCACGTTTCAGTAAGCGCTCAATATCACGCAACAATTTATGTTCATCAACACAAACCAGTGAAATCGCCTCGCCAGTACGTTCCGCGCGGCCAGTACGGCCAATGCGGTGCACGTAATCTTCCGGTACGTTTGGCAGCTCATAGTTAACCACATGAGGTAACTGATCAATATCCAAACCACGAGCAGCGATATCAGTCGCTACCAATACACGGATTTTACCATCTTTAAAATCAGCCAATGCACGGGTACGCGCACCTTGGCTCTTGTTGCCGTGAATGGCAGCGGCAGTAATACCGTCTTTATTCAATTGCTCGGCTAAATGGTTAGCGCCGTGTTTGGTGCGGTTAAACACCAATACTTGCTGCCAGTTACCTTCACCAATCATCTGAGACAGTAGCTCACGCTTGCGGTTTTTATCAACAAAATGAACGCTTTGTGCAATTTGTTCAGACGCAGTGTTACGGCGCGCAACTTCAACAGAAGCCGGGTTATGCAACAACTTACTAGCCAAACCTTTAATCTCATCAGAGAAAGTGGCAGAGAACAGCAAGTTCTGGCGTTTGGCTGGCAGTTTGGCCAATACACGACGGATATCGTGAATAAAGCCCATATCCAGCATGCGGTCAGCTTCGTCCAATACCAAAATTTCAATTTTGGACAAATCAACTGCATTCTGATGTTCCAGATCCAGTAAACGGCCAGGGGTGGCGACCAAAATATCCACACCACCGCGCAATTTCATCATCTGTGGGTTAATGCTAACGCCACCAAATACCACCAGCGAACGCAGCTTCAGGTATTTGCTGTAACTCTGTACGTTTTCGTCAATCTGCGCAGCCAGCTCGCGGGTTGGCGTCAAAATCAACGCACGCACCGGACGACGGCCTTTAATTGGCTGTTGATCCTGACTTAGCAATTGCAACAACGGCAAGGTGAAACCCGCGGTTTTACCCGTACCGGTTTGCGCGCTGGCCATTAAATCACGGCCTTCCAATACCACAGGGATTGCCTGACGTTGAATCGGTGTCGGCACAAGGTAGCCCTGCTCTTCAACAGCACGCAGGATGTCGGCGTTTAGGCCGAGAGAATCAAATGACATATTACGAGAAGCTCCAGATCTTCCCAATCCTGGCGATAACGTCAGGTGCAGTTTCAAGGGAAGATTATCAGACGAGGCATGAATTGAGGCATTACCACGAGGATTGGCACAAACTGCAGTGCACCATTGCGGCTGATTATAGCAGATGTTAGTGAGAAAAGGGAGATTTACACGTTTCTTAAGAATTTTATTAGCTCAAACATCAACAGAATTGATTTATCAGCCCCGATTAACCTGCTCAGGATCACAAAAACAGGGCGAATTACGGCCATAGCTTTACATATTCTCAGCAGAGACCTAAAGTTAATCATACGATTGATTTATTATTTGACTATCATTATAGTTAGCACAAATCTTATCCATTTTTACCCAAAGTAATTGGAGTTGCAGGTAGGCAGCAAGCGAATGAATCCCGATGAGCTTACACAGGTAAGTGATTCGGGTGAGTGAGTGTAGCTAACAACCCTGCGGCTTCAAGTACGCGGGGTATATTGAGTATGGTGCCTATGTCTCATTCCACACCTCACTATTTAACACCGGCAATACCGGTGACCACCCGCGGTGAACAAGCACGCCAGCAATTAATACAGGCTGCGACCGAACTGTTCGGCGAACAGGGTTTGAAAGGGGCAACCACCCGCGAAATTGCCCAGCGAGCAGGACAGAATATTGCCGCGATTACTTACTACTTCAATTCTAAAGAAGGTTTGTATCTGGCGGTGGCACAACAAATTGCGGATTTTATCCAGCAGGCTTTTGCACCACTGGCGTTGGAAATTGACCAATTTCTGCGCCTGCCGAGCCAGGATCAAAGTCCAGAACAGCAATTGCATTATATCCGCCGTGGGTTACTGGAATTTAGCCATTTAATGACACAGCCGGAAACACTGAATATCAGTAAAATCATGGCGCGGGAACAACTCTCCCCCAGTGATGCATACCCGTTGATTCATACTCAGGCCATTGCGCCCTTACACCAAAAAATGAATTTTTTGCTGGCGGCATTTATTGGTGCCGATGCAAGTGCGACGAAAACCATTCTTCATACTCATGCACTGATAGGCGAGGTTCTCGCTTTCCGCATGGCGCGGGAAACCATCCGCCGACAAGCCGGCTGGCTGGAGATTGGCGAATCTGAAAGTGAGATGATTAATCAAGTACTTATCGAACATATCGACCTGCTGCTTTATGGGCTGCGAGCTAAATCGGCATAATGAGCGTCTTAAGTAGGTCGTTATAAAAATTGTAACTATAAAAGTTGTAGTTATATCTAAAAAAATTGGAGTTGCAGGTAGGCAGTAAGCGAATAAATCCCGATGAGTCTATTCATTTAAGGTCAACGACCAGTAAGTGATTCGGGTGACAATCCTGCGGCTTCAAGGGCGAAGGGTATAAAAATCGGTAACAGATAGGGAGCATTATGAATCGCAAGAAGATTATAGTGGCCGTCGTCATCGTCGCTGTGCTGGCGGCAATCGGTTACGGATGGAATTATTATCGCCAACAACAGGACGCGACATTGACGTTATATGGCAATGTCGATATTCGCACCGTGAATCTGGGCTTTAGGGTAGGTGGTCGGCTGGCTTCTCTGGCCGTCGATGAAGGGGATAAAGTTCAGCCGGGCGAAGTCTTGGGGAAACTGGATGACGGCCCGTATCTCAATGCCCTTAAGCAGGCCCAGGCCAATGTGCAAAGTGCGCAAGCCCAGTTGGATTTACTGAAGGCGGGCTACCGGGAAGAAGAAATTGCCCAAGTTCGAGCTGAAGTCTCTCAGCGCGAGGCCGCATTCAGTTATGCCGACAGCTTCCTGAAACGCCAGCAAGGGCTGTGGACAAGCAAAGCCGTATCAGCCAATGAGCTGGAAAATGCCCGTACCGCGCGCAGTCAGGCCCAGGCTAATCTGCAAGCATCAAAAGATAAACTCGCCCAATATTTGAGCGGTAACCGCCCGCAAGAAATCGCACAGGCCGAAGCGAATCTGGCGCAAAGTGAAGCTGAATTGGCGCAAGCCCAACTCAATTTACAAGACACCACCTTGCTTTCACCTTCTGGCGGGACGGTACTGACGCGCGCGGTTGAGCCAGGTACTATTTTGTCTGCCAGTAATACCGTCTTTACTCTCTCACTGACGGATCCGGTTTGGGTGCGGGCCTATGTCAGTGAGCGCCACTTGGGGCAAGCCATACCGGGGACTGAGGTCGAAATCTTTACTGATGGCCGCCCGGGCAAGCCTTATCACGGCAAAATTGGCTTTGTTTCACCAACCGCCGAATTTACCCCTAAGAGTGTAGAAACACCGGACTTGCGAACCGACCTGGTTTATCGCTTGCGAATTATCATCACGGACGCCGATGAATCGCTACGCCAAGGTATGCCGGTCACCATCAGTTTTGCACAACCTTAAGGTGGCTTGAGCTATGAATGGCATTCAGCATCTTATTACTCTGGAAGGTGTCGAAAAATCGTTCCCCGGACTGGAGAGCCCGGCGGTTGCCAGCCTGACCACTGAAATCCGCAGTGGTGCAGTCACCGGTTTGGTCGGGCCAGACGGCGCAGGTAAAACCACGCTGTTACGGATGTTAGCCGGGCTGCTTAAACCCAGCCAAGGCAAACTGACGGTCGTCGGCCTTGACCCTGTTGAAGATGATCGCCAGTTACATTCCATCCTCGGCTATATGCCGCAAAAATTTGGTTTGTATGAAGATTTGACGGTGATGGAAAACCTGACGCTGTATGCCGATTTACGGGGCGTTACCGGTGAACAGCGCCGTCAGACCTTCGAGCGTCTGCTAACTTTTACTGATTTAACCCGCTTTACAGAGCGGTTGGCGGGCAAACTTTCCGGTGGCATGAAACAAAAATTGGGCTTGGCCTGTACTTTGGTCGGGCAGCCCAAAGTTTTGTTGCTGGATGAGCCAGGCGTCGGTGTCGACCCCATCTCACGCCGCGAGCTATGGCGCATGGTTCATGAACTGGCGAGTGACGGTATGCTCATTCTCTGGAGCACATCATATCTGGATGAAGCTGAACAATGCCGCGAGGTCTTGCTGCTCAATGAAGGTAAATTGCTCTACAGCGGCGCACCGCAAGAACTGACACAGCGCATGAGTGGCCGGACTATTCTGGTCGCCGCCCAAACCGGCACTAACCGCAAATTACTACAACATGCTTTGGCGTTGCCTCAGGTCAGTGATGGCGTGATTCAGGGTAAATATGTGCGGTTGATCCTCAAGCCGGATGTAGATCACAAGAAAATATTATCCCTGTTAGATCAACCTAATGCCGAGATTATGGAGGCAGAACCGCGTTTTGAGGATGCCTTTATCGACCTGCTGGGCGGTGGCCCGGCCAGCGAGTCTGCGCTGGCAAAAATCATGCCCAAAGTCGAGGGCAGCCATGATGAAACCGTGATTGAGGCCCAAGAATTAACCAAGAAATTTGGTGACTTCGCTGCCACCGATCATGTGAATTTTCAGGTCAAACGTGGGGAAATCTTTGGCTTGCTCGGGCCGAACGGTGCCGGTAAATCGACCACATTTAAAATGATGTGTGGTTTGCTGGTTCCCAGCAGTGGCAAAGCTTTGGTGCTGGGTATGGATCTGAAAACCAGCTCCGGTAAAGCACGCCAGCATTTGGGCTATATGGCGCAGAAATTCTCACTGTATGGCAATCTGACGGTAGAGCAAAATCTGAAGTTTTTCTCTGGGGTTTATGGCCTACAAGGGAAAACTCAGCGCGAAAAAATAGCCGATATGACGTCGGCGTTTAATTTCACGCCAATTCTCAAGCAAACACCCGACTCACTGCCACTGGGGTTCAAACAGCGCCTGGCGCTGGCTTGCGCCCTGATGCATGAACCCGACATTCTGTTTCTGGACGAGCCAACCTCCGGTGTCGACCCCCTCACCCGCCGTGAATTTTGGCTACATATCAATGGGATGGTAGATAAAGGGGTGACCGTAATGGTCACCACCCACTTTATGGATGAGGCGGAGTATTGTGACCGCATCGGGCTGGTTTATCGGGGCAAAATTATTGCGGCGGGCACGCCAGATGAGCTAAAACAGCAAGTTGCCACTGATGACAATCCTAATCCATCCATGGAAGAAGCATTTATCGGGTTGGTCCTGCGCTATGACCAGCAAAATGATAAGGAGCAACAATCATGACCGAGCCATATGATTCCCATGTAAATAAATCGCCGGTAAATGAGAGTGAAACTTATCAAGACACCGGGTTCTCCTGGCGACGCCTGCGGGCGCTTTGCAATAAAGAAACTCGGCAAATTCTGCGCGACCCCAGCAGTGGGCTAATTGCTTTTGTTATTCCTCTGCTGTTGCTGTTTATTTTTGGCTACGGCATCAATCTGGACTCCAGCAAACTGCATATCGGTATTTTAATGGAGCAACAAAGCAAGCCGGCGCAAGATTTAGCTAACGCGTTCGCCAGCTCGCCCTATATTTCTCCGCAAATCAGTGATGACCGCCAGGCGCTGATTCAAGCTATGCAAGCCGGTAAAATTCGTGGGTTGATTGTGATCCCCAATGATTTTGCTGAGCAACTCGCACGGCCAGAGAGCCAAGCACCGATTCAGGTCATTACTGACGGCAGTGAGCCGAACACCGCCAACTTTGTGCAAGGTTATGCCCAAGGCGTATGGCAAATCTGGCAACAGCAACAGGCGCAAAATCTGGGGCAAAAAAATGATCCACTGATAGAGGTTCAAGTACGTTATTGGTTTAACCCCGCAGCTATCAGCCGACATTTTATTATTCCGGGGGCCATCACCATTATCATGACAGTGATTGGCGCTATCCTGACGTCACTGGTCATCGCCCGCGAATGGGAGCGCGGCACCATGGAGGCGCTACTCTCGACCCAAGTCACGCGCAGTGAATTACTGCTGTCAAAACTCATTCCCTATTATGTGCTCGGGATGGTCGCCATGACGTTATGTATGGTAGTCGCGGTGTTTATCCTCGGTGTGCCTTATCGCGGCTCATTGTGGATATTATTTATCATGACCAGCTTATTCTTAGCCAGCACACTGGGCATGGGGCTGCTAATTTCGACTATCACCCGCAACCAGTTCAATGCAGCCATGGTGGCACTCAACGCCGCATTTCTACCCGCAGTTATGTTGTCAGGATTTATTTTCCAAATCGACAGTATGCCCGCCGTGGTCCGCGCCGTGACCTATATCATCCCTGCTCGCTATTTTGTCAGCAGTTTGCAAACACTCTTCCTGGCGGGAGATATCGGTACCGTTTTGGTGATTAACCTGTTGTTTTTGGTTGCATCAGCAACCGTGTTTATCGGCCTGACGGCATGGAAAACAAATCGTCGATTAGATTAGGTCGTCGGCTAGATTAACGGAAGGGAGTTAACCATGTTTCATCGCCTTTATACCTTGATTATTAAAGAGTTGCAGTCGCTACTGCGCGAACCGCAAACCCGTGCGATATTAATCATGCCGGTGATATTGCAGGTAATACTATTCCCATTTGCCGCCACATTAGAAGTGACCAATGCCACTATCGCCATTTACAGCGAAGATAGCGGTAAAGCATCAATAGAACTCACTCAGCGCTTTGCTAAAGCTGAAGCATTTTCTCATGTGTTGCTGCTGCACAGCCCACAAGAAATTCAGCCAGTAATTGATAACCAGAAAGCACTGCTGTTGATTCGCTTCCCTGCGCAATTCAGTGCAGATTTAGCCAATGGCAAAACAACTCAGTTACAGTTGGTCTTAGATGGCCGCAATTCCAACAGCGCCCAAATAGCCGCAAATTACATTCAGCAAATCGTACAGGATTACCAATTAGAATTGACCAAGGGGCAAATCAAACCCAATAACAGTGAGCTAGTGATTCGAAATTGGTATAACCCAAACTTGGATTACAAATGGTTTGTGGTGCCATCATTGATAGCGATGATTACAACTATTGGCGTGTTGATTGTCACCTCACTGTCGGTCGCCCGTGAACGGGAACAAGGGACACTGGAACAGCTTCTGGTTTCCCCACTGACAACCTGGCAGATATTTATTGGCAAAGCAGTTCCGGCCCTGATAGTGGCTACTTTCCAGGCCACTATCGTGTTGTTTATTGGGATATTTTTCTACCAAATTCCCTTTGCGGGATCACTGGCACTGTTTTATGGCACCATGCTGCTCTACGGCTTGTCACTGGTCGGTTTTGGTCTGTTGATTTCATCATTATGCTCAACTCAGCAACAAGCCTTTATTGGTGTATTTGTCTTTATGATGCCCGCAATCTTGCTTTCCGGTTATGTCTCTCCGGTGGAGAACATGCCCGTTTGGCTACAAAATATCACGTGGATCAATCCTATCCGCCACTTTACTGATATCACCAAACAGATTTATCTCAAGGATGCCAGCTTCGACATTATCTGGCACAGCTTATGGCCACTGTTGGTGATAACCGCCACGACGGGGAGTGCGGCCTACGGGATGTTCAGGCGGAAAATCGCGTAACACAGCAAATATCTGTACTCACAAAAAATAAAAAGGACACCAACTTGGTGTCCTTTCAAATTTAGAGTTGCGTACGCCGGGCAAGTTTGCCGCGCCGCAGCCCTTAATTAACCCGCTTAACGGCGGTTGCCGAAAATGCGCAACAACATCAGGAACAGGTTGATGAAATCAAGATACAGGGTCAGTGCGCCGACGATGGCATACTTACGGAAACCATCTTTATCATTGGCATCTAACTGCGCGCCCATGTTTTTCAATTTCTGGGTATCGTAAGCCGTCAGGCCAACAAACACTAAAACACCAATGTAAGTCACCGCCCACATCAACGCCGGGCTTTTTAGCCAAATGTTAACCAAAGACGCCAGAATGATACCGATCAGCCCCATAAACAGGATGCTGCCCAACCCACTCAAATCACGTTTAGTGGTATAGCCATATAGGCTCATAGCACCAAACATCCCGGCACAGATGACAAAAGTACTGGCGATTGATGCGCCGGTGTACAGTATCAAGATGCTGGAAAGCGTCAGCCCTGTTAGCGCAGAGTACAGCATAAACAGTGACGTTGCGGCTGATCCACTCAGGCGGTTAATCATGCCAGAGATAACAAAAACCAAACCAAGCTGAGCAATAATCAACCCAAAGAACAGGATTTGATTTGACTGCAAAGCAAAAATAATTGAAGGGGTGTTCGCTGCATACCACGCGACTACCGCTGTTAATAACAGACCACAGGTCATCCAGCCGTATACCTGCGCCATATATGCCTGAATGCCAGAGTTAGCACGTTCGACAATTGAACCATTAGAGCGTGGATAGCGATCCATGGTAGTTACCTTATGCATATAAATAATGATACAGGCCATCAACTGACAGCCCACCGACTTTGTTAGGGTACCACAGAAATAGGGCAAACAAGGGAGTAAAAATAGGTATTTAGGGCCAATCTTTACACGGGTTTACTTACAGTTTACCAGCGCTTGGCGGCGGCATGATCACTGTCGCGAGATTCGACCCAGCGTTCGCCGTCAGTGGTTGCTTCACGTTTCCAAAATGGTGCCCGTGTTTTCAGATAATCCATAATAAACTCAGCTGACTCAAACGCCATACTGCGATGAGCGCTGGTCACACCAACAAAGACGATTTCATCTCCGGGGAACAAAGGTCCAACCCGATGAATCACTGACACGCGCTGTAAGGGCCAGCGGCTACGTGCTTGGGCAATAATTTCATCCAGCGCTTTTTCTGTCATGCCAGGGTAATGTTCTAGTGTCAACGCACTGACATTGGCGCCCAAATTGTGGTTACGGACTTTGCCGGTAAAGGTCACCACCGCACCGTCTTCATCACACTGCGACAACCAAGTGTATTCTTCGCCGACATTAAATGCCTCCGGCCCGACACGAATGCGCGTGTTGTCCATCATTAACCTCCCGTCACCGGCGGGAAGAAAGCCACTTCATCCCCAGCCACCAAGGGGTGTTGAGCATTGACCAGCGATTGATTCACTGCTGTGAGCAATTTCCCCTCTTCGAGAGCCAACTGCCAGCGGTCACCCCGTTGACACAAAGATTGGCGCAAAGCGTCAACGGTTGAAAACTCCGCAGCCACTTGCAAGCGGTCTGTCCCCACCAACTCACGCACCTGAGCAAAAAATAGAATTTCAATCATGGGTTTACCTTAAAATCACCAGATTTACCGCCACTTTTCGCCAACAGGCGAACCGGGCCAATTATCATGTCTTTTTGTACGGCTTTACACATGTCGTAAATGGTCAGCGCCGCGACGGATGCCGCCGTCAAGGCTTCCATTTCCACCCCAGTTTTACCTGTCAGGCGGCAGCAGGACTCGATACGAACTCGATTGTGCTCCGGCTGCGCTTCCAGTTGGACTTCTACTTTAGTCAGTAATAACGGGTGGCACAGGGGAATCAATTCCCAGGTTTTTTTTGCCGCTTGAATACCGGCAATTCGTGCGGTGGCAAACACATCGCCTTTATGATGGCTACCATCAATAATCATCGCCAATGTCGCGGCATGCATTTCAACAAAGGCTTCCGCACGCGCTTCACGTACAGTTTCAACTTTGGCGGATACATCCACCATATGGGCTTCGCCAGCGGCATTAATGTGAGTCAATTGGGTCATATATAACCTTTGTTCTTAATGTTGCAGCCAATCAGCCACCAATAAATGATAAATTTTGCGTAATGCCGCTATTACCTTGATGCAAGAAATGAGTTTGCTTCTTGGTTTGCAATGCACTTTGAATTCGCGCCATTAATTCATATTGCTGGTCATCACTGCCTAACAAATCACGCAGCGTGATACCCTGCTCGCCAAATAAGCATAAATGCAGGTTTCCCAGTGCAGAAACACGTAGGCGGTTGCAACTGGCACAGAAGTCTTTCTCATAAGGCATGATAAGCCCAATCTCCCCTAAGTAGTCCGGGTGATGGAACACTTGAGCGGGGCCGTCACTGCGGGCGCGCTCTTGCTGTTGCCAGCCTTGCTGGAGTAATTGCTGACGGATAACATCACCGGAAACATGGTGTTTGCGGAACATATTGCCGCCCTCACCGGTCTCCATCAATTCGATAAATCGCAGTTGAATGGGCCGAGATTTTATCCAGCTAAGGAATGCCCCGAGATTCTTGTCATTGACATCCCGCATCAGTACGGCATTGATTTTGACTTTCTCAAAACCCGCATCAAAGGCGGCATCAATCCCTTGCATCACTTGATGAAATTTATCTTGCCCAGTGATGGCATGAAATTGTCGAGGGTCGAGGCTATCAACACTGACATTAATCGCCGTCAACCCCGCCTCGCGCCACTGTGCGGCATCACGCGCTAAACGATAACCATTGGTGGTCACCGCCAAAGTGCGGATCGCGGAATTTTGACGAATGGTGGCGATGATGTCGGTAAAATCGCGGCGCATAGACGGCTCGCCGCCAGTTAAACGGATTTTTTCAGTTCCTAACATGGCAAATGCACGGCTGACGCGACTTATTTCGTCTAGGCTTAGGAAACTTTTTAATCCGTCCGGGCGATAGCCATCAGGCAGGCAATATGTGCAACGAAAATTGCACACATCTGTAATCGATAGGCGCAAATAATAGAACTTGCGCGCAAATGCGTCTGTAAGTTGTACCATAACACCTTTCCAAATACGGGAGATGCAGGCATTTCTACCTCGCACCCTGGTGGCATAAAGCCACGGCCAGAGCATCATATTGTCCATAAAAGCAACAACGTAGACACCAAGGCTAGGAGTTTGTGCTCAGACGCTGTTTGCTCGCAGCTAACTGAACCATGGTTAAAAAAGCAAAATTCGCTACAGCGGCTAACCGCCAAAGACCTTACTTTATTTGCAGATTCTAACGCTAAAACGACAAGATAGCCAATCGCTGTTTTTCGTTATATATTTTTATATACAACGACTTACGCCACAAAAATTAGGGTTATTGAGCTTATTTTATTCCGCGGCTAATACTTTGTTTAAAATCACGAAAATCATGGCTTTTATCGCGTTTTGGCAGCAAATCCGTTAACTTATGCAGCAATTTCACCATTAGCTATGCTTATTACAATATTTAGGCAGGAAAAATATGCGAAATCGCACATTAGCGGATCTCGACCGGGTAGTTGCATTAGGTGGAGGGCATGGGCTGGGGCGGGTGATGTCAGCTCTTTCATCTTTAGGTTCACGCCTGACCGGTATTGTTACCACCACTGATAATGGGGGGTCGACCGGCCGCATACGCCGCTCCGAGGGGGGAATTGCCTGGGGGGATACTCGTAATTGTCTGAATCAATTGATCACTGAACCCAGTGTAGCTTCCGCAATGTTCGAATACCGTTTTACCGGCAATGGTGAACTGGCGGGCCATAATCTGGGCAATTTAATGCTCAAATCGCTGGACCACCTTAGCATCCGCCCTCTTGAAGCCATTAATCTGGTGCGTAGTTTGCTGAAAATCGATGCATGGTTGATCCCAATGTCAGAACAACCTGTCGACTTGCTGGCCATAGATACTGAAGGGCATCCGATTTACGGTGAAGTCAACATTGACCAACTTGCACATATGCCACAAGAAATGCTGCTATCACCCCATGTCCATGCAACCAAGGAAGCGATTGAAGCTATCAGCCAGGCGGATGTTATTTTAATCGGCCCGGGCAGTTTTTTGACTAGCCTGATGCCACTGTTATTGCTCGATGATCTCACTCAAGCTCTACGGCGTAGCTCGGCCAGTATGATTTATATTGGCAACCTAGGGCGCGAGCTAAGTATCGCCGCCGCGGAGCTGTCATTGCACGAAAAACTGGCAATAATGGAAAGTAAGATTGGCAGAAAAATCATTGATGCCGCTATTGTCAGCCCGCGTATTGATATCAGCGGAGTTACGGACAGAATCATTGTACAGCAGCCCTTGGAAGCCAAAGATATCCCCTATCGCCATGACAGGGAGCTACTGCGCCTGGCGCTGGAAACCACCTTACAGCAATTGGGTGGCGTAAGTTCTGTGTCAGTGGGCTAGCCCAGTGAGTTACGAAATTTTTCTTCTAAAGCCGCAGTATCATTCATGTGGATGTATAGCTCTTCCACTTTAGTACGCGCCCACGGAGTTCGCCGCAAAAATTTCAAACTAGATTTAATGCTCGGATCGCTGATGAAACAGTTGATCCGAATGCGGTGTGCCAACTCTTCCCAGCCATAGTGCTCGACCAATTTGGTCAACAATTGTTCAAGGGTAATGCCGTGTAACGGATCTTTTGATACATGGTCGTTCATCATTTTCCCTTTTTATTTATCTATTAACCCTAAATTTAGCGGCACACCTTACGAGGAATCGAGGTATGCCGCAAGCTATTAAGATATGGCGATAAACTGCTGGCGCAGCTGATGTACCTGATCGCGTAATTCTGCCGCCTGTTCGAACTCCAGATTTTGCGCGTGAGTGTACATTTTCGCTTCCAACTCCCGGATTTTTTGATCAAGCGCTTTCGGTGCCAGAGATTGATAATCATGGGTATCAACCACTTTACCGCCCCGCCCTTTCCCTTTGCCACGCAGTGAAGGTTGGCCCAATTGCAGAATATCGCCGACTTTCTTGTTGAGCCCCTGTGGAATAATGCCACGCTCTTCATTGTAAGTTTGCTGCTTAGCCCGACGCCGCTGCGTTTCGCCAATGGCTTTTTCCATCGAGGCTGTAATTCTGTCGCCATAAAGAATAGCTTTACCATTGAGGTTACGTGCTGCACGGCCAATGGTCTGGATTAAGGAGCGCTCAGAGCGCAGGAAACCTTCTTTATCCGCATCAAGGATAGCGACGAGAGAAACCTCCGGCATATCCAGCCCTTCTCGCAGTAAGTTGATCCCCACCAGCACATCAAACTCGCCCAGCCGCAAATCGCGGATAATCTCTACGCGCTCAACGGTATCAATATCCGAATGCAAGTAACGTACCCGCGCACCATGTTCTACCAGATACTCAGTTAAATCTTCAGCCATCCGCTTAGTCAGCGTGGTCACCAGTACCCGCTCATTAATCGCGGCGCGGATGCGGATCTCTGACAGCAAATCATCCACCTGTGTTGCCACAGGGCGCACCTCAATCAATGGGTCGAGCAAGCCAGTTGGGCGCACCACCTGCTCAATAATATCGCCACCGGATTTCTCCAGTTCATATTTGCCTGGTGTAGCCGAAACATAAATGGTCTGGGGCGCCAGAGCTTCGAATTCTTCAAAACGCATAGGGCGGTTATCCAGCGCCGATGGCAGTCGGAAGCCATATTCCACCAATGTTTCTTTACGCGAACGGTCACCTTTGTACATCCCACCGATTTGCGGGATAGTGACGTGAGATTCATCAACAATCAGCAAACCATCCGCCGGTAAGTAATCGAAGAGTGTTGGCGGCGCTTCACCCGGCCCACGGCCAGAAAGATAGCGAGAATAGTTTTCAATGCCGGAGCAATAGCCCAGCTCATTCATCATTTCCAAGTCAAACTGAGTTCGCTGCGTAATACGCTGTTCTTCAACCAATTTGTTGTTGGCTAATAGCACCTGACGCCGCTCAGCCAGCTCAACTTTGATGTCTTCCATTGCCTGTAAAATTCGCTCCCTCGGGGTCACATAGTGCGTTTTAGGATAAACAGTAAAACGGGGAACTTCGTGCTGTAACTGGCCAGTGAGTGGATCAAAGATGGATAAGCGCTCGACTTCCTCATCAAATAACTCAACCCGCACAGCCCATTCATCAGATTCCGCCGGGAAGATGTCGATAACCTCACCACGTACCCGGAAAGTACCGCGTTGAAATACCTGATCATTGCGACTGTATTGCAACTCTGACAAACGCCGTAAAATTGCGCGCTGATCAATTATCATGCCCTTGGTTAAATGCAGCATCATTTTCAGGTATAAATCAGGGTCACCCAAACCATAAATGGCAGAGACCGAGGCCACCACCACGACATCACGCCGCTCCAGCAGGGCCTTAGTCGCCGATAGCCGCATTTGCTCGATATGCTCGTTTACCGAGGCATCTTTCTCAATAAAGGTATCAGAGCTTGGGACATAGGCTTCAGGCTGATAATAGTCATAGTAAGAGACGAAATATTCTACTGCGTTATCGGGGAAAAACTCTTTCATCTCGCCATAAAGCTGTGCCGCCAAGGTTTTGTTGGGCGCTAGCACCATCGTGGGTCGATTCAAATCAGCAATAACATTGGCAACCGTAAAGGTTTTACCCGAGCCCGTCACCCCTAACAGCGTTTGGTGGGCCAGACCATTTTCCAGCCCCTCCTCCAGTTTACGGATGGCCTCAGGCTGGTCACCTGCTGGCTTAAACTCAGAATGTAGTTTGAATAATTTACTCATGAATTTGTTACCCGCCGGAGAAATACACACTGTCAGGAGGCTAATTATGAAAGCCCCATAGATTTTTGCCACTGCTATGATACTGGATATAAAACCAGCTTCAAGCAGCAAAATGCCGAAATATCTCTCAATGCGAGAACCTTTGCATTATTTCAGTGACATGCTACTAACATTTGCACCCTCAACGTATTCTTATCCCCAGCCGTTAACATAAATATATTACTGATAGTTAATTGATTAAAGATCATCCATATATACAAGCCATATTTTTTGAATGCTTGATTTTAGTTAACACATTGAAATAAAAGTATTTTATTAAAAAGTCGAGAATCCGGACAACACGAGCGGAAGCCGCGCCCGCTCTCGTCTGCCTTTAGTTTTCTATGGCTAATGCACAAGGTTATCCACAGGAATGGTGGATAACTCATTCAACCCCATGAGGGCCGCGTGTTGGCGAAAAGCAAAGCTTAGCGATGTAATAGTGACAAACTGGCTTTTTTAGTGTTTTTTTTACATTTTTATTTCACCGCATATTTCAATTAATGCTAACAAATCTATTTGCTAATTCTATAATCTCAACATTCCAGGTGTACCAACTCAACACTCACCGGCGTGACTATATCGTTTGCACCATGTTCTACTTGATAGCACTGCTTAAGTGCAAAAAATGCCGGTTCCTCTCCTATCCCCCCGCAGTTTGAGCTATTTGTGTGTATTCTCGCGCACCAAAACCATTTACAGCCCATTAACATACCTATTTTGGCTCGGTTCGCCACAACTTGGCCCAAGAGTTGCTTGATCTTGGTAGATAGTGACTTGCAACCCCTCATCAGAAAGGTGGTTTTTTATGCTGTGCTGCCGCTATCCAGTATTCAGATTTGCTGGTTAATCCTTCACTAGCCGTTACAGAACACCGGGATACCTGTGAACAACTGAGACTGACTAAGGAGAAGCACTGATGCTAAGTTTAACCGCTGTAAATCAATACTATGGGCAGAATCATATCCTTTGGGATATCAATCTGGAGATTCCACGCGGTCAATGTACTTGTCTGATTGGCCGTAACGGCGTCGGGAAAACCACATTAATTAATTGCATCATGGGCCATCTGCCCATTAAAAGTGGCACCATGATCTGGCAGCCTAACCATGAACCACCACAGAATTTGCTACAGCAGCCAGTCGAGGGGCGGACAGCACTGGGCATCGGCTATGTTCCTCAAGGACAACAGATATTTTCCCAAATGAGTGTTGAGGAAAATATGTTGATAGCCGTATTGGCGGGCCGCCATAAATCGCGCCATATTCCGAGCTGGGTGTTTGAGTTGTTTCCCCAGTTATATGACAAACGCCGTCTGCGGGGTGGCGAACTCAGCCGCCATCAGCAGCAACAATTGGCCATTGCCCGCGCACTGGTAGCCGAGCCGGAACTGCTTATCCTTGATGAGCCGGGTTGCGGCGTGTTACCGCCACTGTGTGAAGAGATGGGTAATATTTTGCACCAGCTCAGCCATAGCCTTGGCATGACGGTATTATTAGTCGAACATAGATTGCCATTTATTCAACATGTTGCGGATAGATTCTGTCTGATGGCAGGCGGCAGGAATGTGGCGCAAGGGACGTTAGATCAATTGGATGAAAATATGATTATTGAGCATTTAGCCAGTTGATATGGTGCAGGCAAGCTCCGTCAGCAACATATTGGAGCAAAAAGAAAAAGTAGGCTAATAACCGGTATTAGCCCTTTTCGTCGTCTAATGGCTAAAAATCCGTATTTACCTTGGTACTGCCAATAAGTTCAAATCCAAATAGCGGCCAAGGTCACGCCGCTCAGTGGTGGGATTAGTTGCAAGATCAGTAAGATGGGGAATACCCCCCAATAATGGCGCACTTATCATCCGTGTCAGTGTTTCCCTGTATTCAGATTGCCGCCTACCAGCCGGTATCACCTCGTTTGTTACCCAGCCTGCCAGAGTCAGCCCCGCCTGCTCAATTGCCAAAGCCGTCAACAATGCATGATTGATGCACCCCAGCTTTATCCCAACAACCATAATCACCGGCAATTGTTCTTGTTGCACCCAATCGGCAAAAGTGGCTTGGGGGGACAGCGGAGTAAACCAGCCCCCCGCCCCTTCGACCAGTATCCAGTCAGCGGATTGCTCCAGTTGACGTAATCCTTCAGATAACACAGATAAATGAATCTCTTGCCCTTCACTGACGCTAGCAATATGTGGCGAGGTCGCCTCTTGCAATACCAGTGGATTCACCTGCGCATAAGACAATACTTGAGTGCTGTTAGCCTGTAACGCCAGTGCGTCACTGTTACGCAAGCCATCAGCCGTCATCTGGCTGCCCGAGGCCACCGGTTTATAACCGGCAGTGCGATGTCCCTCAAGTGCAGCAGCTTGTAATAATGCACAGCTGGCAACTGTCTTACCGACATCAGTATCTGTGCCGGTGATAAACCAACGTTTAGTCACGATAAATAACCCCATAAACTAGATGGTAACTCAGCGGGTAATAACCGGATTGCATATTATAAGCGCGCTGTAAGGCTATTAGGCGTTCGCGGCCACTCAACCCAGCCTCCCGCCCCTGATGCAAATGCGTGGCACCAATGCCCTGTAGCGAGCGCATAAGCGCAATGACATTCGGAAACTGTTGCTGATACAACTGCGGTGTCAGTGTGTGCCGATAGCTCTGACAAGCCGCGCTAATATGCTGAAATGATAGAAAATCATTCACATGCCGCTTGCCATCAACCTGTTGCCACGCTCGCCCCAACTCATCAAGCGAGCCGCTTGCCAGTGTCGAAAACAGAATGATTCCTCCGCTACGTGTAACCCGATACAGTTCTGCCAACGCTAGCGGTAAATCGGCGCACCACTGCACCGCTAAGTTGCTAAAGCTGATATCAACTGATTGATCCGCTAGCGGAATATTTTCAATATCGGCGAGAAGATAGTCATCGGCAGCTTGATGTTGGCGGGCATGTTCCAGCATCCCGACCGCCAAATCCAAGGCAATTACCTGCTTACCGTGATCGCGCCACAGGCGGGAGAAATGCCCAGTGCCGCAGCCCGCATCCAATACAGACCGCCCCGGATGCTGCACCCCGAGGGCCAGCAAGGTATGACCGGTTTCACGCTGTAAATCAGCAGCGGTGTCGTAACTGCCAGCAGCCCGGCTAAAAGCCGCCGCAATCGCCGGTTTATTGACTTGGCGCTGATTGATTGCCAGCGGTAGCTTGTCAGTGACAAATGCCATATAGCACCTCCAGCAACCGGTCGATATCCTCACGTTGGTGGGCGGCACTCAGGGTAATACGCAATCGAGCCCCACCGGGTGGGACAGTCGGCGGGCGAATGGCGGTGGCCCATAAACCCGCCGTGCGCAGTTGCTCCGCCAGGGCCACTGTCCGCTGATTGTCACCCACCAAGAGCGGCTGGATGGCGGTTTCAGAGGCCCCTAATGACAGCGTTAAATCTGCCGCACCGCGCCGAAATTGCGCAATACGTTGCTGAAGTTGTTGCCGTAAATCATCACCTTGCTGAATACGCAGCAAGGCGGCTTGCAAAGCACAGGCCTGCGCCGGTGGCATCGCGGTGCTGTAAATCAGGTGACGTGCATATTGCAACAAATATTCAGCCACCGGTTCCTGACACAATACTGCCGCGCCGCTTAAACCAAATGCCTTACCAAAAGTGACTACCAATAGCGCTGGTTTCACCCCTTGCAACTGACAGCTACCCCGCCCCGCATGCCCCCGCACGCCGATGCCATGGGCATCATCCACCAGTAACCAACCCCCTGCCGCCGCAGTCTGTTGTTGTAAAGCCGCCAACGGCGCACTGTCACCGTCCATGCTAAAAACGCCTTCCGTCACCACCAACGTTTGGCCCGAACACGGCTTATGCAGCAATTTTTGCAGAGAATCGGGTTGATTGTGAGCAAAACGCCGCAGTTGAGCCGCTGAGTGCGCGGCGGCCTCCAGCAAAGAGGCGTGACTGAGTTTATCCGCCAAAATTCGGTCATCAGCAGCGGTTAATGCCGCTAATACCGCCTGATTGGCCGCATAGCCGGAGATAAACAACAAGGCGCGTGGGTAACCCAGCCAATCGGCCAATTGTTGTTCCAATTGGGCATGAGGCAAGCTGTAACCGGTCACATGGCCGGAGCCGCCGCTACCGACCCCATAGCGCTGCGCGCCCTGCTGCCAAGCCGCAATCACACCGGCATCCTGACTTAGCCCCAGATAATCATTACTGGAAAAGTTAAGATATCGTCGAGCCCCCGTCTGCAACCAGCGGCCATTAGCGCCGTCATTCATCTGGCGAGTGCGATAAGCTGCCGCCTCGCGCCGCTGCTGTAAACCCCGCTCTATTTTGTTCTGCCAGCTCATCAGACTGCCGCGTTGTAAAATTGAACCGCATCCTCGGGCAAAGAATCGCTATGCAATAATTGCTCGGTCAAGGCCTGCTGCTGCTCACGATCGCCGTGATGAGTTGCCGTCTGCTGTGGGTTTAGCCCCAACTTACGGAATAACTGCAAATCTTTATCTTCTTCCGGGTTCGGTGTGGTGAGTAGTTTGCAGCCGTAGAAAATGGAGTTAGCACCCGCCATAAAGCACATAGCCTGGGTCTGCTCATTCATCTGCTCACGACCAGCAGAGAGCCGCACATAGGAGGTGGGCATCATGATGCGGGCAATCGCGATAGTGCGAATGAAGTCGAACGCATCCACATCTTCGTTGTTTTCCATTGGCGTGCCTTTCACTTTGACCAGCATGTTGATCGGCACACTTTCCGGCGGTTTCGGCAAATTCGCCAGTTGCACTAACAGCCCTGCCCGGTCACGCACCGTCTCCCCCAGCCCGACAATCCCGCCGGAGCAAACCTTGATGCCGGCATCGCGCACTTCACTGAGAGTATCGAGCCGCTCCTGATAACTGCGGGTGGTGATAATGCTGCCGTAGAATTCCGGCGAGGTATCCAGATTGTGATTGTAATAATCCAGCCCGGCATTGGCCAGCCGATGGGCTTGCTGCTTGTCCAAAGAACCCAGAGTCATACAGGTTTCCATCCCCATCGCCTTAACACCTTCGACCATTTTTTCCAAATAAGGCATATCGCGCTCATGTGGATTTTTCCAGGCCGCCCCCATACAGAAACGGGTTGAACCAGCAGCTTTGGCTTTTTTTGCGGATTCCAGCACTTGCTCGACCTGCATTAATCGCTCACTTTCCAGCCCGGTTTTGTAGCGCGAACTTTGTGGGCAATATTTGCAATCTTCCGGGCAAGCACCGGTTTTAATCGACAACAAGGTACTGACCTGAACCTGACGCGGATCAAAATGTTGACGATGAATTTGCTGAGCTTCAAATAATAAATCCAGCAAAGGTTTTTCAAACAGGGCTTGGGCTTGCCCGACGGTCCAGCGCATATAATTTGCCATTACGGCCTCTCCAGGGAAGAGAAAAAAGTGTCGTCAGTGTAGATAAACTCGATATACTGTCAACCATTCTTACATCAATTTGGTTTACAACTTATCCTCATGACACCTTCTGATCTGGCTTTTGACCAACGCCATATTTGGCATCCCTACACTTCAATGACTGATCCGCTCCCCTGCTATCCGGTGGTGGCAGCCGAGGGGGTTGAGTTAGAACTGGCTGATGGTCGGCGATTGATTGATGGCATGTCGTCATGGTGGGCGGCTATTCACGGATACAATCACCCGGCATTGAATCAGGCAGCCCATCAGCAGTTAGATAAAATGTCGCATGTCATGTTTGGCGGCATCACTCATCCGCCAGCAGTGAAGCTGTGCCAACAACTGGTCGCCATGACGCCACCGGCGCTGGAATGTGTATTTCTGGCGGATTCTGGCTCAGTGGCGGTAGAAGTTGCCCTGAAAATGGCTTTGCAATATTGGCAAGCAAAAGGGGAGCGGCGACAGCGGATTTTGACCCTGCGCCATGGCTATCATGGCGATACCTTCGGCGCGATGTCAGTGTGTGACCCGCAGAATTCCATGCACAGTTTGTATCAGGGCTATTTAGCGGAAAATCTGTTCGCTAGCGCGCCACAATGCCGTTTTGATGAGGAGTGGAACCCGGAAGACACCACGGATTTTGCTGCGATGATAGCAAAACACTCGGGTGAGATTGCGGCGGTGATTTTAGAGCCCATAGTGCAAGGCGCGGGCGGGATGCGAATTTACCACCCCGCTTATTTGCGTGAGGTAAGAGCACTGTGCGATCAGCATCAAATTCTGTTGATTGCTGATGAAATCGCCACCGGTTTTGGCCGCACCGGTAAACTTTTCGCCTGTGAACACGCACAAATCGTGCCAGATATTCTCTGCTTGGGCAAAGCGCTGACAGGGGGGTATCTGACATTATCGGCCACACTGACCACCCGAAAAGTGGCAGAAACCATCAGTAATGGTGATGCCGGGTGCTTTATGCACGGGCCGACATTTATGGCAAACCCGCTGGCTTGCGCGGTGGCCTCGGCGAGTTTGAATTTATTGGCTGAAAATCACTGGCAACAGCACGTTTCCGCCATAGAAACTCAATTAAAACAAGCCTTGCTGCCATTAGCAGAACACAAAGCGGTGGCAGATGTGCGAGTGTTGGGGGCGATCGGAGTAGTGGAAATGAAGCAGCCAGTTAATGTCGCCCGCCTACAACGCGGCTTTGTCGAACACGGGGTGTGGATCAGGCCCTTTGGCAAGCTGATTTACCTGATGCCACCTTATATTATTTCGTCGGAGGCATTATCCCGGCTGACGGATGCAGTGGCGTCTGCGGTAGTCAGTGCCAATTAGAAAAATGACCTTATTGGCGTCATTGTTGCAGTCAGTTTGAATGCGGACAGCGCACAGTAACCGGAGCGTACAAAAAAGTACGTGAGGATTACCAGCACTGCCCACATTCAAAATGGCAAGTAAAATAGCCTATTTCGCCAAAATACTCACCCACATCGGGCCTTTCCCGACCGGGTAGCGGTTTAGCGTGGTCAGCTCACCGCTGTTCTGATCAATGCGATACACTTCAATATGATCGGATTTTTGACCGGAAGAAATCAGGAAGTTACCGCTATGGTCAATATTGAAACCGCGCGGCTGTGCTTCCGTCGGATGATGCCCGACCAATGCAATCTCTCGCCCGTCGTCAGAAACACTGAAAATACCCAATAAACTGGCAGTACGGTCACTAATATACAGATGGCGGCCATTTGGCGTGATATGAATATCCGCCGCCCAGCGGGTGTCGGTAAAACCAGCCGGCATGGCATCCAATGTTTGAATAATCTTATATTCTTGGCCGTTATTGCTGATTTGGTATACATCAACCGAGCTATTCAGCTCATTCACACAATAAGCCACCTGCTGATTAGGGTGGAAGGCCATGTGACGCGGGCCAGCACCTGCGGCAACAGTCACATTCGCCTGCGCATGTGGTGTTAATTTGCCCGCCGTACTCAAATCAAATAACCGCACTTTGTCTTCTTTCAGACAAGGCACCAACAAGATTTGATTGGTCGGGTCAATATTTGCCGAGTGCGGTGCGGGTAAATCATCCAACTGCTGAATAGGGGCCTGTACCACACCATGCTCATCAATAGGGCTGATACTGACACAGTTGAAACTGTAAGAAGCAGAGAACAAGAAACGGCCTTGTAAATCCGTACCAATGTGAGTTGGGCTGCCCGGCAGGGGTGCCATACCGGCGGCAGTTAAGGTGCCATCATCGCCGATATTGTAGCTAACAATGCCAAAATCAGGACGAACGCCAACATACAGGTGGCGCTGGTTTGGATTGATGCTCATCGGCTGCACTTGGCCCGGTACGTCAACCGTTTGCAGTAACGTTAATGCACCGGAGGAATCTAATTGCCAGACATGAATCTGTTGACTGTCTGGGCTTGCCACGTAAACCACTTGCTTCATCTTTACTCCTTAGTCGGGCCTGTTGGGCAAATCTACTTGGTATTATTTATACCTTAGATAATACAACAGTCCGCCGTCGCGCGGCTCAAAACTTATCCCGCTTATTTTTAACCGATTATGCTCCCTGTTCCCCAGTTTGGTTTAATCAGCCTGCTATCCGGTGTACCATCAGAAAATACTGTTCAAACATATTATTTCTCGCCTTGGGATTAGAATCGCTATGACATACCGTATTATTGCATTGGATCTGGATGGAACACTGCTCGACAGCAAGAAACGTATTTTACCAGAATCTTTATCCGCACTGGCCCAAGCACGGGCTGAGGGTGTGAAAGTGGTGGTGGTCACTGGCCGTCATCATGTGGCGATTCATCCGTTTTATCAGGCTTTAGAGCTAGATACCCCAGCAATTTGCTGTAACGGCACCTATATATATGATTATCAAGCCAAAAAGGTTTTGGATTCCAATCCATTACAACCTCAGCAGGCGGTTCAGGTATTACAATTGTTGGAGCAAAGTGATATCCACGGGTTGATGTATGTCGATGACGCGATGCTCTATCAGCAGAGCAGCGGGCATGTGGTTCGCTCCCTGAGTTGGGCCGAATCATTGCCGGTTGCCCAGCGCCCAACACTGCTTCATGTCGATAGCTTGTTAGAGGCTGCCCACAGCGCCAATGCTATCTGGAAATTTGCCACTTCCCATGCCGATATTGAGCAACTAAAAGTATTCGCCAGCAAAGTAGAAGATGAAATGGGGCTGGCGTGTGAATGGTCGTGGCATGATCAGGTGGATATCGCGCAAGCTGGTAATAGCAAAGGAATGCGCCTGCAACAATGGGTTGAATCTCAAGGATTAAGCATGAAAGACGTCGTGGCTTTTGGTGATAATTTTAACGACCTGAGTATGCTTGAGAGCGCCGGTTTGGGTGTGGCGATGGGTAATAGCGCCGATGCCATCAAACAACGAGCTGATTTGGTGATTGCCGATAACGAACAGCCGGGCATTGCCGCGGTTATCCGCCAGCATGTGTTGGCTTAATCATTAAGCCGAAAAAAGCGCCTTGGTGATGGGCGCTTAGGTTAATGATAAACCCAGTATAAAACCAAATGAGTGAAGGGGCGACTGTCCCTAGGGGCGCTTCGGTCGTTTACGCGACTATGCCCCAACGGAACATTTCCCCTTCAATCGACTTTGTCAGCAGTGTGAGGCGCCTCGATGACGTGCGATTTAACCTGTTGATAATAGTTAATTTTTTCGATTAAACGACACGCTTTTTATCTGCGCGTAAACCCACTGGCCCGGCTTCAGCCCCAGTTCATCCCGCGCCCAGGGTGTAATTCTGGCCCATAACCATTGGTCGCCAACCGCCAGTTTGACATCAATCTGCCCATCAACTTCGAGGCATTCGGCTATTTTGACCGGCAAAATATTGCGAATACTGCTGTTTTGCGGCGGTTGCAACACTAATGAAACATCCGCCGCATTAATCCGGATGCGCATTGAGTCGCCCTTTTGCGCCTCCAGTTTACCGACCCACAACCGCTGGTCGCCGAGTGCCAATGCCGTCATCGCATAGCGATCATGATGACCAATGACATTCACTCGCAATATGCTGCTCGGCTCTTCTCGTTGCAGCCATGGCCGCAGTGCGCTACTGGCCCATACTTCCTCCAGCCCACCCACTGCCCGCACTTTACCGGCATCCATCACCACTACTTGATCCGCCAGACGCAAAATCTCATCCATACTGTGACTGACATACAATATCGGGGTATTGACGTCTTGCGCCAAGCGCTCCAAATAGGGCAACAGCTCACGTTTACGCGGCAAATCCAGTGAGGCCAAGGGTTCATCCATCAGCAGCAGCTCAGGGGCGGTCAGTAATGCACGGCCAATGGCCACCCGCTGTTTCTCGCCGCCAGAGAGGGTCAGCGGGAAGCGCCCTAATAGCGCCTCAATACCCAGCAACCCTACAATGGTATCAAACTGCCCGCGCATCGACGGGTTCATGCCATATTGCAAGTTGCCCATCACGCGATAGTGCGGGAACAAGCGGGCATCCTGAAAAACATAACCCACGCGGCGTTTTTCCGGCGGCAGATAAATCCGCTGTTCTGCATCCACCAGCACCCGGCCATTGAGCACAACTTTACCTTGCTGCGGGCGAGTCAGGCCACCAATCACATTGATTAATGAGGTTTTACCGGCCCCCGACAAACCAAAAATCGCCGTAATCCCCTGCGCAGGTAAATGAGTGGAAACTTGCAGATGCAAATCGCCCAATTGTTGACTGAAATCCAGTTCTAGCATGGTGCCCCCATGCGTTTTTTGCCCCAACGCGCCAACCATTCGGACAACAACAGAGAAACCAGTGACAAAATAATGGCGATGATACACAGCCGCGCCGCCGCCGCTTCAGCGCCGGGAGTTTCAATCAGGGTGTACATTGCCAGAGGGATCGTGCGGGTTTCGCCGGGAATATTGGAAACGAAAGTGATAGTCGCACCAAACTCCCCCAGCGAACGGGCAAAAGATAATACCGTACCGGCAATGACCCCCGGTAAAGAGAGCGGCAGGGTAATGGTGAAAAACACCCGCCACGGATTCGCTCCTAATGTGCGGGCTGCAAGCTCCAGGCGGGTATCGACCGCTTCCAGCGCCAGCCGGATGGCCCTGACCATCAGCGGGAAAGCCACCACCGCCGAGGCCAGCGCCGCGCCGCGCCAACTGAAACTGAAATTAATACCAAACCAGCTATAGAGCCATTCGCCAATAAAACCGCGCCGCCCCATACTTATCAACAGCAAATAACCAATCACCACTGGCGGCAACACCAGTGGCAAATGAATCACGCTGTCTAACAAAGACTTACCGGGGAAGCGGCAGCGTACTAAAATCCATGCCATTAAAATACCTAATGGCAAACTGCACGCCACCGCCACACCAGAAACCTTCAGGCTCAGAATAATGGCCTGCCACTCATACTCACTCAATATCATTAGCGTGTGGTAAATCCATATTTTTCGAAAATAACCGCCGCTGCCGGGCTTTTCAGGTAATCATAAAAAGCAGTAACGGCAGGATTTTCATGACCCTTAACAATCGCCATTGGGTATTCAACCGGTTTATGACTCGCTTCTGGGAATACCCCCACAACTTTCACTTTATCGCTAGCAATAGCATCTGAGCCATAGACGATACCCAGTGGCGCTTCGGCCCGCTCGACCAATGCCATAGCACTGCGAACATTATTGGCGCGCGCCATCTCAGGGGCTAAAGTTGACCAGGCACCTAAATTCTCTAATGACTCTTTGGCATAAATCCCGGCAGGAACATGGTCAGGATCGCCGACAGCCAGGCGGCCACCATCTAACAATTTCTTCCAATCGGTTTTTTTATCAATTTCGACTTTATCAATTTTGCTGTCTTTTGGCGCGATCAACACCAGTTCATTACCTAACAAAGTATAGCGAGTGTTAGCCACCATTTGTTGTTTATCAATGGCATAATCCATCCATTGCTGGTCAGCCGAGATAAACAAATCCGCCGGTGCGCCCTGCTCAATCTGGCGCGCCAGAGTAGAAGACGAAGCGTAAGAAGCCACGACATCAACTTGCTTTTCTTTTTTATACTGTGCCGAAATGTCTTGCAGCGCATTGGTCAAAGAGGCCGCAGCAAAAACCGTAATGTCAGCCGCCATAGCTGAACTGGAAAATGCCGCCAACAGTGCTGCACTCGCAACCCATTTATTCACTTTACCGTATTGATTCTTCATCTTGTTCTCCGCATGAATGATATCGTTATATACGTTGAAATATAACGTAACATGCCAGGCAGGTCATTCAGTTTATCGGCAAGATGTGAGGTAACTTGAGTTGTCGCAAGATAACGCCAGAAAGGCAGCAAAAGATAAAAACGAAAATGCCCGGCGTCAATCCACCAGGCATTTATAAAATCAGACAGTGATAAAATAGAAATTACTGTGTCAAAAAACTGTATTAAGTGCGCTCTTTCTTATGACTGCTTTTGGAGATGATGTTAAATACCTCACCCAGCCCATAGATCAGGCCCAAAATCACTGCCATCACTACCGGAACCATGACCACAGCAAAGAGCAGACTTTTCAATAGATCTAACATACCAACCTCTCATGACCACTTTATAGCGCGATAAACCACGTTATCACAATAACAAATAGATATCATTCTCTGTAATTTATGCGAGCAATGAATGAATTCAGTTATTTTAACCCACACTAAAAGAATGTAACCTGCCAAACGTGCGGTTTGAACCTCGGCGCTATCCACTTGATGTTCATTGGATATACATCGATTGTTGAGTCACAATATCCGTTTCCCGCTGGAGCAAATAATCATGCAGGCCGAAATCCTCCTTACGTTAAAACTTCAGCAGCGACTGTTTGCCGATCCACGACGTATTTCATTACTTAAACAAATACAAAATACGGGTTCTATCAGTCAGGGCGCGAAACTCGCTGGGATTAGCTATAAAAGCGCCTGGGATGCCATCAATGAAATGAATACATTGGCAGAGGAAACACTGGTCGAGCGCGCGACGGGTGGCAAGGGTGGCGGCGGTGCTTTTCTGACCGGCTATGGCGAGCGTTTAATTCAGCTTTATGATTTGCTCGCGATAATTCAACAAAAAGCCTTTGATACCCTGAAAGACGACTCAATGCCGCTGGACAGCTTACTCGCGGCCATTTCTCGTTTTTCACTGCAAACCAGTGCCCGTAATCAATTTTTCGGTACAGTGATTGAGCGCGACCACCAGCATGTTCAGCAACACATCAATATTCTTTTATCTGACGGCAAAACTCGCTTATCTGCAGCGATAACCCAGCAAAGTGCCGATCGACTACAACTGGCCACCGGTAAAGAAGTGCTGGCGCTTATCAAAGCGCCCTGGATAAAGCTGGTGACCGACCCGGCATTGGCGGGTGCTGCCGATAACTCACTGCCAGGGACGGTTAGCAGTATTGAGCCAGGTAATGAACACAGCGAGGTTATCCTGACCTTAGCGGGAGGTGCCAGCCTCTGTTCAACACAGAATAACAGCGAGTTGCACAAACTTAATTTACGCGTGGGCAGCCAGGTTATTGCACAATTCAATGCGGATCGGGTCATTATCGCGACACTTTGCTAAATAATTGAGGTTAGTTATTAACCATGGGCAAGGTATTTACTGTTGACATTTAACCCTATTCCGCCTATCCCTACATTATTATAACGTTGCAGAATATGGGAAAGATGATGTCTGAGTTGCAAATATCGCAAGGTTGTTTCCGCCTGAGTGACACCCGAACACTCATCTTGCCCGAGCTTTATATCTCCTCCGGTGACCAGAAACAGCCGGGCGATAGTTGGGCGTTTGTCGGCGCTAATGGCAGTGGGAAATCGTCGCTGGCCAAAGCGTTATCAGGAGAGTTGACCCTGCTTAACGGCAACCGCCAGAGCAATTTCAACCATATTGTGCGTTTGTCCTTTGAGCAACTTCAACAGTTGGTCAGCGAAGAATGGCAGCGCAATAACACCGATTTACTCAGTGCCGATGAAGATGACACCGGGCGTACCACGGCCGAAATCATTCAGGAAGAATGTAGTGACCCGCCACGTTGTCAACAGTTAGCCGAGCAATTTGGTATCAGCCACTTACTCTCACGCCGTTTTAAGTATCTTTCGACCGGCGAAACCCGCAAAACACTGCTGTGCCGGGCATTAATGCCGCAACCCGACCTGCTGATTCTGGATGAGCCGTTTGATGGCCTGGATGTCGCGGCCCGTGCGCAGTTGGCTGGCATGTTATCCACCCTGTCAGCCCACGGGGTCACACTGGTTTTGGTCCTTAACCGCTTTGATGATATCCCCGATTTTGTGCAATACGTCGGGGTGCTCGCCGACTGTCAACTGACTCATACCGGCCCGCGCCAACAGATCCTTGCCGAAGCACTGATTGCTCAATTGGCACACAGCGAAAACCTCGATGGTTTGTTATTACCCGAGACGGAAAACCCACAGCAACACGCCCGCCCACCCCAAGATAAACCACTGATTATATTGCGTAATGGGGTGGTTGAATATAATGATCGCCCTATTTTGCATAACCTGAACTGGCAGGTTAACCCCGGCGAACACTGGCAGATTATCGGCCAAAATGGCGCAGGAAAATCAACTTTACTCAGCCTGATAACTGGCGACCATCCACAAGGTTACAGTAATGATTTAACGCTGTTTGGCCGCCGCCGTGGCAGTGGGGAAACAATCTGGGATATCAAACGCCATATCGGTTACGTCAGCAGTAGCTTGCATTTGGATTACCGTGTCAGTACTAACCTGCGTACCGTGATTTTATCCGGCTTTTTCGATTCAATTGGTATTTATCAGGCTGTATCAGACCGGCAGCAGCAACTTGCCGATCAATGGTTGGCTTTGTTGGGGTTCTCCGCCGCGACGGCAGCTCAACCCTTCCACAGTTTATCTTGGGGGCAACAGCGGTTAGCACTGATCGCCAGGGCGTTGGTTAAACATCCTGCGCTATTGATTCTTGATGAGCCGCTACAAGGTTTAGATCCACTCAACCGCTTGTTAGTACGCCGTTTTATTGATGTGATGATCGGCGAGGGAGAAACTCAACTGCTGTTTGTCTCTCACCACGCAGAAGATGCACCGCAGTGCATTACCCACCGGCTGACTTTTGTTCCCGACGGCGATATCTATCAATATCAACAGGATAAATTGCCCCGCTGAATGCGGCTAACATATTCATATAGTTATATTTCATTCAAAAGTCAGCAGCGATTTTCACCCCAATTCTAGGGGTTACTGACAGTCATTTATGCTACTATTCCCACTGTCAGCTATGATTCATGCTGACACTGGGAAGGGTTTCGATTATCCGGTTTAAAATAGTTAGGATTTAACAAATAAAGGGATTATTTATGTGGGGCGTACTTGCTGCATCACTGCTTTTCTTATCAATTAACCGGGTACTCTCCCTGTTTCTCTTGGCTTTATCTTTGCTTATAGCGCTTTATCACGGCGTTCTGACGCTACCGTCGGCGGGGTTCTTGCTGCTGACACTGGCCGTTGCCCTGCTGCTGAAAAAATACCGCCAACAAAAATGGCTGACCGCCGGGCTGGAATTGCTCTTAGTGCTCGCCGCTATCGCCTTATTCCTGCATCTGGTTCCGGGTTTTAATAACCTAAAAATATTAGATAAAGTCAAAGTTGGGCCGCTCAGCACCGCCTTTAGCATGTATTACAACCTTGATAAGGCGCTGATACCCTTTATTTTACTTGCTTGCCTCCCTACTTTATTTGTCGCCAAAAAGCATCTCTCTGTCGGGCGGCTTGGCTGGGTAAGTTTGATTGTCAGTATCCCAGCATTGCTACTGCTGGCGGTCGCCTTAGGCGGTTTGAAAGTTGAAATGCACACTCCAGCATGGGTTGGCTCCTTTGTTATCGCTAACGTGTTTTTTGTGTGTTTGGCCGAAGAAGCACTCTTTCGCGGCTATTTACAGCAACGCCTAAGTCAATGTATTGGGAATTACCCAGCGCTGCTGCTCACTGCTTTGCTATTCGGTGCAGCACACTTTGCAGGCGGCCCACTGTTAATGGTATTCGCAGCATTAGCAGGGGTGATTTATGGTTTAGCATGGCTGTGGAGCGGCCGTTTATGGGTGGCCGTGGCCTTTCATTTCGGCCTGAATTTAATGCATTTGTTGTTCTTTACCTATCCGCTGTATTCCACTCACTGACCTTTACTGACTGCGGCCCAATGCTACTTTTTCCCCCACGGCATTGGGGCGTGGCTATCACTAACAGGATATTCCTGCTAAATTTATGGATGAGAACGCTACCATTTCCCTTTCTATTTATCATGCCCGAAGTTTCTGCATTTTTGCCCATCCTGACTGATTGCCCTGTATTAATACCCTGACAGAGATTAAACTAGAATAAAATTAAATGTAAACGATTCCATTATTGAGCGCAGATCACCTTTTCTCACATAATGGCATGCTATCTTTCTGAGACGAAATTGATTCGAGGAGTCTTTATGTACGTTCTGGTAACGGGTGGTAGCGGTTACATTGGTAGCCATACCTGTGTACAGTTGATTGAAGCGGGTTACAAGCCCGTCATTCTCGACAACCTTTGCAACAGCAAATCCAGCGTATTAGCTCGGATACATCAATTGACCGGCCACACACCTGAACTTTATCAAGGTGATATCCGTGACCGCGCCCTACTCGACCAGATATTTGCAACTCATCCTATTCATGCTGTCATTCATTTTGCCGGCCTAAAAGCCGTGGGCGAATCCGTCAGTAAACCACTGGAATATTACAATAATAATGTCTTCGGCACCTTAGTCTTGCTGGAAGCGATGCGCGCCGCCGAGATCAAAAACTTTATCTTCAGCTCTTCCGCCACGGTGTATGGCGATCAACCGCAAATTCCTTATGTTGAAAGCTTCCCGACCGGCCTGCCTTCCAGCCCTTATGGCCGCAGCAAATTAATGGTTGAGCAAATCCTGCAAGATGTTCAATTAGCTGACCCGCAATGGAATATGACTATTTTGCGCTATTTCAACCCGGTGGGGGCACATCCGTCAGGGCTGATGGGAGAAGACCCACAGGGCATTCCGAATAACTTGATGCCGTTTATTGCGCAAGTTGCGGTAGGCCGCCGTGAATCACTGGCGATATTTGGCAATGACTACCCAACCCCTGATGGCACTGGGGTTCGTGATTATATTCATGTGGTCGACTTAGCTGATGGTCATGTCGCGGCGATGAAAACACTACACAACCAGCCCGGCGTGCATATTTTCAATTTGGGTGCGGGGCTCGGCCACAGTGTTTTACAAGTGGTCGAGGCCTTCAGTAAAGCTTGCGGTAAGCCTCTGGCTTACCATTTTGCGCCACGTCGCGCCGGTGACCTCCCAGCGTATTGGGCGGACTCCAGCAAAGCCGCGGAACAGTTGGGTTGGCGAGTCAGCCGCTCACTGGATGAAATGGCTGCTGATACCTGGCGCTGGCAATCACATAATCCTCAGGGTTATCCCGATTAAGGTATTGTTATGACTGAGTTTAACCCTGTGGATCACCCACACCGCAGATATAATCCGTTAAGCGACCAATGGGTATTAGTCTCGCCGCATCGGGCCAAACGCCCTTGGCAAGGTCAACAGGAAACGCCTGCGACGGAGAGTTTACCCGCGCACGATGCTGATTGTTTCTTATGCCCCGGCAATACCCGGGTGACCGGCGACGTCAACCCTGATTACCCGTCAACCTATGTTTTTACCAATGACTTTGCCGCGCTCATGCCCGACACCCCTGACGCGCCGCCAAGTGATGATCCTTTGATGCGCAGCCAAAGTGCACGCGGCACCAGCAGAGTTATTTGCTTTTCACCGGATCACAGCAAAACATTACCGCAACTGACATTAGCTGCACTGGAAGATGTTATCCAAACCTGGCAACAACAAAGTGCCGAGTTGGGTAAAATTTACCCTTGGGTACAGGTATTTGAAAATAAAGGCGCGGCCATGGGCTGCTCGAATCCCCACCCGCATGGGCAAATTTGGGCCAATAGCTTCCTGCCGAATGAAGCCGCGCGCGAAGACCGACTACAACAGCACTATTTTCAGCAACATCAATCACCTATGCTGCTTGATTATGTCGAGCGTGAGTGCCGTGACGGCAGTCGAACGGTGGTTGAAACCGAACATTGGTTAGCCGTGGTGCCCTACTGGGCGGCGTGGCCGTTTGAAACCTTGCTGCTGCCCAAAGCCCATGTGCTGCGTTTAGAAGATTTATCCGATGAACAGCGCCATGATTTGGCGATTGCCCTGAAAAAACTGACCAGCCGCTATGACAATCTGTTCTCATGTTCTTTCCCTTACTCAATGGGATGGCACGGCGCGCCTTATAATGCGGGTGACAACGCGCATTGGCAGTTACATGCACATTTTTACCCGCCATTACTGCGCTCGGCGTCAGTACGGAAATTTATGGTGGGTTATGAAATGCTGGCCGAAACCCAGCGAGACCTGACAGCAGAACAGGCGGCTGAACACCTGCGGGCAGTCAGTGATGTTCATTATCGAGAAGCTGGAGCCAAATAATGAGTTTAAAACAGCATACCCAGGACATTTTCCGTCAACAGTTTAGCCACGAACCTGAGATCACCATTAAAGCACCGGGCCGCGTCAATATCATCGGTGAACATACTGATTATAATGATGGTTTTGTGCTGCCCTGCGCCATTGATTATGAAACCGTGATCAGTTGTGGCAAACGCGATGACCGCCAGATTCGTGTCATTGCAGCGGATTATGAAAATCAGCAAGACATATTCTCGCTCGATGAGCCGATTATCCCGCATGAGCAATATCGGTGGGCAGATTATGTGCGCGGGGTGGTAAAACACCTGCAACTGCGCCATGCCGATTTTGGCGGGGCAGATTTGGTTATCAGCGGCAATGTCCCACAAGGCGCTGGCCTGAGTTCCTCTGCTTCTTTAGAAGTGGCGGTCGGCCAGGCACTGCAATCACTCTATCAGTTGCCCCTGAGTGGTGTCGAACTGGCGCTCAATGGGCAGGAAGCTGAAAATCAGTTTGTCGGCTGTAACTGCGGCATCATGGATCAGCTGATTTCGGCTCTCGGTAAACAAGACCACGCGCTGTTGATTGACTGCCGCACTCTTGAAACGCGCGCCGTACCGATGCCAGAAAACGTCGCGGTGGTGATTATCAACTCCAATGTGAAGCGCGGTTTGGTGGATAGCGAATACAACACCCGCCGTCAGCAATGTGAAACCGCAGCGCGCTTCTTTGGGGTTAAAGCCCTGCGCGATGTTGACACTAAGCTGTTCTTCTCCATTGAGAATGAGTTAGACCCAGTGGTGGCGAAACGTGCCCGCCATGTGATTACCGAAAATGAGCGCACTTTGGCCGCGGCGGATGCACTGGCTGCTGGCGATTTGAAATTGATGGGGCAATTGATGCACGAGTCTCATATTTCAATGCGTGATGATTTCGAGATCACAGTTCCGCCGATAGATAGCCTGGTAGATATTGTGAAATCCGTTATTGGGGAGCAAGGTGGTGTCCGTATGACTGGCGGTGGTTTTGGCGGCTGTATTGTCGCACTAATGCCAAATTCGCTGGTCGAGCAAGTTCGTGCCGCTGTTGCGCAGCAATATCCAGCATACAGCGACGGCAGGACTGAAACCTTTTACGTTTGCCAAGCTTCACAAGGAGCGGGTTTATGCTGAAAAACGACGCTGCATCACCAAGCAGTGTTGACCAGTTAGCACCGGATGGTCACCCCTTTGAATTGACCGAATTACATAATAAAGCGGGCATGAGCGTGACGCTGATGGATTGGGGCGCAACCTGGCTATCGGCTATATTACCGCTAAAAGGGGGCGAAAAACGCGAATTGCTGCTGGGCTGCCAAACCCCGGCCGACTATCTGCGTCAGCGCGCTTATCTTGGGGCAACCGTTGGCCGCTACGCCAACCGCATTGCAAAAGCACAAATCACTGTGGAGGGTGAAACCTTTCATTTGATAGCAAACCAAGGTGAGAATCAGTTACATGGTGGCCCTGAGGGATTCCATACCCGGCGCTGGAAAAAGGTTAAGCAGGATGAAAAACAGGTGACTTATCAACTGTTTTCTCCTGATGGCGATCAGGGGTTCCCCGGTAATCTGACTGTCGAAGCCCAATATTTATTGACCGAAGATAATCGTCTGGAAATTCACTATCAAGCGCAGGTCGATAAATCCTGCCCAGTCAACCTGACCAATCATGCTTACTTTAACCTGGATGGCGAAGGGATAGACGTTCGGGCGCATCGATTACAGTTATTCGCTGACCGCTACTTACCCTCGGGCAGTGATGGACTTCCCATCGGCGGGCTAGAAAGTGTTGAAAGAACTGGCATGGATTTCCGCCAAGCCAAAACGCTGGCGCGCGACTTCCTAAAAGACCGTTGCCAGCAGCGGGTGAAGGGCTATGACCATGCTTATCTGCTGCACCGGACTTGTGGTGCGACTGAAAGCCCGGCGGCCCATTTGTGGTCATCCGATAATCAGGTCCAAATGAGTGTCTACACCACAGCTCCTGCATTGCAGCTCTATAGTGGCAACTCCCTGAGCGGAGCCCCCGCACGCAATGGCGGAAGTTATGCGAACTACACCGGTGTGGCGTTGGAAAGTGAATTCCTGCCAGATAGCCCTAACCACCCAGAATGGCCACAACCTGATTGCTGGCTAAAACCGGGGAAAGTCTACCACTCGACCACTGTTTATCACTTTATCGCGCTATAATTTTATCTCGCTATAACTTTATCGCGCCAGGATAGAGATTGTCGCTCCGGCGGCAATCTCTATTCATCTAAGATATAACCGAATTACTATCCATATTCTGCACTGCCGACTACCCTTAACTGCATCTATCAGGCGGTGTATACCCTGTTGTCCGCCCTTTCAGACCCACAACATTATCTAAGGAATTCCTATGCGCTTAACGACGTTATGGTTACTCTCAGCCGGATTACTACTCAGTGCAAATGTGATGGCGGCGGATACAGCAGTGAAAACACCCTCGCCTGCTCAAGCGGCACAACAGAAAAAAATGACCGACTGTAATCAGCAAGCCACCACTCAATCGCTGAAAGGCGATGACCGCAAGAAATTCATGAGCCAATGCTTGAAAGCACAGGTTCATCCGGATGAAAAAGCCCTCACGCCACAGCAGCAGAAAATGAAAAGTTGCAACGCTGAAGCGGCCACTAAAGCGCTAAAAGGGGATGCACGTAAAACCTTTATGAGCACTTGCCTGAAGAAAGCCGCTTAATCCGCACGCAATTCTATGGGGTATTTACCGCCCCATAGATTAATTAGTTATAGCTATAGCAGAATCGATTCAACCTGCGCTCTTACCTTACGATAAAAAATTGGCTATGGTTAAACACAAACGATTGCTGTCTGTGGCAATCACGCAATATAATGATAATAGTTATCATTGAATAAGTTAGATTGAGGAGTTTGAACTATGGCAGTAACAAAGCTGGTTCTGGTACGTCACGGCGAAAGTCAATGGAACAACGAAAACCGCTTCACCGGTTGGTATGACGTTGATTTATCTGAGAAAGGCCGTACCGAAGCAAAAGCAGCTGGCAAGCTGTTGAAAGACGAAGGTTTTACTTTTGATTTCGCCTATACCTCAGTATTAAAGCGCGCTATCCACACCTTATGGAGCATCCTGGACGAACTGGATCAGGCGTGGCTACCAACAGAAAAAACCTGGAAGCTGAATGAGCGTCATTACGGCGCATTGCAAGGTTTGGATAAATCAGAAACTGCCGCGAAATACGGTGATGATCAAGTCAAATTGTGGCGTCGCGGCTTTGCTATCACACCTCCAGCACTGGATAAAAGTGATGAGCGCTTCCCGGGGCATGACCCACGTTATGCAAAATTAACCGATGCAGAGCTGCCAACCACTGAAAGCCTGGCTCTGACCATTGATCGCGTTATCCCTTACTGGGAAGAAGTGATCAAACCACGTATCGCCAGTGGTGAGCGCGTTATCATCGCCGCCCACGGTAACTCACTGCGCGCGCTGGTTAAATATCTGGATAACCTGAACGAAGACGAAATTCTTGAGCTGAACATCCCAACTGGTGTGCCTTTGGTGTATGAGTTTGATGAAAACTTCAAACCAATCAAACACTACTATCTGGGCAATGCTGATGAAATCGCAGCTAAAGCGGCTGCGGTAGCCAATCAGGGTAAAGCGAAGTAATCGCCCCTGATTTGTGCTATTAAAAAACCCCCGCGCATCATCGATGGCGGGGGTTTTTATTTGCCAGTGATTGGGAGGAATACCGCCCAAATTCAAAATGACAAGTACGATAGCCTACTGGCGGCGAGCTTTGACTGCATTTGATAGCTGGCGCAACAACACTTCAGTATCTTCCCAACCAATACAGGCATCGGTGACACTTTTACCATAAGTCAGCGGTTCGCCACTTTCCAGATTCTGGTTACCTTCCACCAGATGACTTTCAATCATCACGCCCATAATGGATTTTTCACCTTGCGCAATCTGACGGCAAACATCGGTTCCCACTTCCATTTGCTTTTTGAATTGCTTGCTGCTGTTAGCATGGCTGAAATCAATCATTATTTGGGGTTCCAGGCCGGCTTTGCTTAACCCTTCTTTCACCGCAGCAACATGGACACTGCTGTAATTCGGCTCTTTGCCACCACGCAGAATGATATGGCAATCATCATTACCCGCAGTGTTTACAATCGCTGAGTGGCCCCATTTGGTCACTGACAGGAAACAATGTGGCGCGCTGGCAGCATTGATAGCATCAATAGCCACTTTAATGGTGCCATCCGTCCCATTTTTAAAACCAACCGGGCATGACAAGCCAGAAGCCAGCTCACGGTGAACCTGTGACTCAGTGGTACGGGCACCAATAGCCCCCCAGCTCATCAGGTCAGCCAGGTATTGCGGGGTTATCATATCCAAAAACTCACCCGCCGCCGGTAAGCCACTTTCGTTAATGTCTAATAGCAACTTACGCGCAATACGCAGACCATCATTGATGTCGTAGCTACCATCCATATGCGGATCGTTAATCAGACCTTTCCAACCCACCGTGGTACGCGGTTTTTCAAAATAGACGCGCATCACCACTTCAAGCTCGCCTTGTAACTCTTCACGTAATGTCAGCAAACGGGCCGCATATTCTTTAGCCGCCTGGGTGTCGTGAATTGAGCATGGGCCAATCACTACCAACAAACGATCGTCTTGAGCACGCAAGATGTTGTGAATAGCAGTACGCGCCTTGGATACCGTTTCTGCGGCATTGTTACTGGCTGGAAACTTCTCTAACAGGGCAACAGGTGGGAGGAGTTCCTTAATTTCATTAATCCGTAGGTCATCATTCAGGTAGTTCATAGCTCTTCCATTAAGTCTCTGGCGGTCATCGCATAACCATTATTTAAGCAATCTAGCTGAACCAATCTAGCGGGTGAATGGGGCGCTGTAAATCGACTTTATTGCATTAGGGGTTCAGTACAGATAAACAACAATATAGGTATTATCTATAATACATATCAATTATTGAATGAAATCTTATCAGAGTTAACTTTCTCGTTCTGTATTCACCCTTGATGGCTAAAGGATAAATATGTCTGCATCATCGTTTTTCCCGCAAGACAGCAATAGCAAGCGTCTGCTAGTTGCTTTCGTAGTCACCACTGTATTTATGGTGGCCGAGGCCATTGGTGGTTGGTTATCCGGTTCACTGGCGCTCTTAGCCGATGCCGGGCATATGCTGACGGATTCTGCCGCGTTATTTATCGCTTTAATGGCAGTTCATTTCTCTCAGCGCAAGCCGGACTCTCGTCATACGTTTGGTTATTTACGCCTCACTACGCTGGCCGCGTTTGTTAATGCCGCCGCATTATTGCTGATTGTGGTGCTGATTTTTTGGGAGGCGGTTCGGCGCTTTTTTACCCCCCATGAAGTGATGGGAATGCCGATGCTAGTCATCGCCATTGCGGGGCTGTGTGCGAATATTTTCTGCTTTTGGATACTTCATCGCGGCGAGGAAAAAAAGAATATCAATGTGCGAGCCGCCGCTTTGCATGTCATGGGGGATTTATTAGGCTCAGTCGGGGCTATCGTGGCGGCAGTGGTGATTCTGACCACTGGCTGGACCCCCATAGATCCTATTTTATCCGTATTGGTCTCGGTATTGGTGCTCCGCAGCGCCTGGCGGCTGCTGAAAGAAAGTTTTCACGAGCTATTGGAGGGAGCACCGCAAGAAATTGACATCAATAAACTGCGCAAAGACCTCTGCACCAGCGTATATGAAGTGCGCAACGTCCATCACGTCCACTTATGGCAAGTCGGTGACCAAAAACTGATGACATTGCATGTGCAAGTGATTCCGCCGCAAGATAATGATGAGTTACTACAACGCATTCAGCACCATCTGCTGCATCATTACAATATTGGTCATGCCACCATTCAGATGGAATACCAACACTGTAAAACACCCGATTGTGGCATTCATCAGGCCACCAGTATGGAAGAGCACCATTATCACCATCATTGATGACCATCAGTCAGGCTAATGCTCCGTAGCACCTCGCCTGGCTGATATTTCCACCCACAACTATTGAGTTGACACATTAATCACTATTAGTGGATAGCGGGCGTGAATGATTCAGCGCTGCACTCTTAATCCACAACCAAGAGCCATTCAGTGCGATCAGTGTCAGTAACACATATTCCAGTGCCATGGCGTAGACGCCCTGATAGGCGAAAATGGCCACACTGATGACATCAATAACCACCCAAATCAGCCAGTTCTCAACATACTTACGGGTCATCAAAATCATCGCCACAATAGATAAGACCATCATGGTGGAGTCCCAGAATGGGAAAGCATCGGGTTGCAATTCAGGCATTTGGACATTGGCACCCAAGCTTTGCATCACCGTCACTGCCGCGCGGGTCAACCAGGCAAATACGGTATCAATATGCAACGTCATCAAGGCGATACCTGCTACGCAGACCGCGCCCCAAGCCAATGCTTTCGGCAAAGATAGCCAGCGAATTTTCAACTCAGCTTGATTATCAGGCGTTTGCTTGCTCCAGGCATACCAACCATAAATATTGGCAACAAAGAAGAACAGTTGTAACAACAAGCTGGCGTAAAGTTGAATCTGGAAGAAAATCACCGCGAACAACGTCACGTTTATCAACCCAAACAAGTAGTTAATGATTTTCTCTTTGCTGGCAAACCAGATACACAGCAACCCAAACAGTGTCCCAATCGCTTCTATCCATGAAAGGTCATACCCGCCCGCACCCAGCGGAATATGGACTAATATGTTACTGGTACTAAAGAAATCCATCTGGCTATCCTTTTGCTGTTAATACAGTAGTGAATATACTCTAAATAATTCGAGTTGCAGGAAGGCGGCAAGCGAATGAATCCCGACGAGCTTACTGTAGTAAGTGATTCGGGTGATTGAGCGCGGCCAACGCACATGCAGCTTGAAGTATGACGAGTATAAATGCTTACGCATTGCCTTTGAGCTGTAGCTTCAACTGATTAGCAAAATCCAACATGCGATTTAGCGGTATCAGCGCCTGCTGACGCAGTTCTTCATCAACATGTATCTCATGCATTGCCCCACCCTGCTCTAACCCCTCAGCAATCGCTCTGAGGCCATTCATCGCCATCCATGGACAATGAGCACAACTTCTGCATGTCGCACCTTCGCCTGCCGTGGGCGCTTCAAATAATTCTTTATCGGGGCAAGCCTGCTGCATTTTGTAAAAAATGCCACGGTCTGTTGCCACGATCAGTTTCTTCTGTGGCAATGTTTTTGCCGCCGTAATCAACTGGCTGGTTGAGCCGACAGCATCAGCCATATCGACCACCGCTTGTGGTGACTCTGGGTGAACCAATACAGCAGCGTCCGGATGTAAGGCTTTCATTCGGGCCAGCGCTTGGGTTTTAAACTCGTCATGGACGATACAAGCCCCTTGCCAGCACAATACATCTGCGCCACTCTTTTTCTGCACGTAGCTCCCCAGATGCCGATCCGGCGCCCAGATTATCTTCTCACCCAAGCTATCGAGATGCTCGATTAACTCAACCGCAATACTGGAAGTGACCACCCAATCAGCGCGGGCTTTTACTGCCGCAGAGGTATTGGCATACACCACCACGGTGCGGTCAGGATGGCTGTCGCAAAACGCTGCAAACTCATCAACTGGACAGCCTAAATCCAGTGAACATTCAGCATGGAGAGTGGGCATCAAGACTTGTTTTTCAGGATTGAGTATTTTGGCCGTTTCCCCCATAAATCGCACCCCGGCGACCAGTAAAGTCGATGCCGGATGACTATTGCCAAATCGCGCCATTTCAAGGGAGTCAGCAACACAACCACCAGTCTCTTCAGCCAGTGCCTGAATTTCAGGATCGGTATAATAGTGAGCGACTAACACGGCATCACGTTGCTTCAGCAGTGTTTTGATTTTCTCACGATAAAAAGCTTTTTGATCCAAATCCAATGGGACAGGCCGCGCAGGGAAAGGATAAATAGCCGCATTCACATCAAAAATTTCGCTCATCGCTCACATCTCTAATTGCCAGAGGTATTCCGGAGCCACTATACCTCTTGGGCTGCCAGTAAGATTGGTTTGTTTTTTATCCTAAACAAAATACTCAATATCTAGCCAAAAGTCGCCAGATTTCGTCTAATAATGGCAAAAATGTTTAATGGAGTTAAAAATAAGGTGATAAGTTGAGTGTCAGGAAGGATACCAGAGGATTATAGGGAGCTGTTTTGAGTTCTAGAATGAGAAGTATAAATGAGATTGCTGGGGAAAGGTATAACAGGGAAAAAGATTACACCATGGTGGGTCGTGCGGGATGACTCGTCCTCTGGACTCGCCCTTCGGGTCAACGTTGTGCGTTGTTGTCTCGCTTCGCTCGGCTCGAACCTGAACGCAGGGTCTCACCCGCACAGGACGGTGTAATATAGAATTTTTGAGTTAGCGGGGTTTACAGCGATATTTGAAATAATGGTGGGTCGTGCGGGATGACTCGTCCTCTGGACTCGCCCTTCGGGTCAACGCTGTGCGTTGTTGTCTCGCTTCGCTCGGCTCGAACCTGAACGCAGGGTCTCACCCGCACAGGACGGTGTGATATAGAATTTTTGAGTTAGCGGGGTTTACAGCGATATTTGAAATAATGGTGGGTCGTGCGGGATTCGAACCTGCGACCAATTGATTAAAAGTCAACTGCTCTACCAACTGAGCTAACGACCCGCTGTGATGCGGAACTGCTTACTGCTTAACATAATGGTGGGTCGTGCGGGATGACTCATCCTGCGGACTCGCCTTTCGGGTCAACGCTACGCCTTGCTGTCTCGCTTCGCTCGGCTCGAACCTTTACGGCTCTCATCCCTACGATTTGATACCCTAATAACTCTGCATAATGGTGGGTCGTGCGGGATTCGAACCTGCGACCAATTGATTAAAAGTCAACTGCTCTACCAACTGAGCTAACGACCCATTATGTTTACTGCTAATGACATTTGACTGCCAGTCGTGCGGAATAAATCCACTCGAGGTATTTTAGACAAAACAGGAAGAGGAATATCTATGCGATGATTTCAACTTCTTACACTCAAACCAAACTGCGAAAGAATGGTGGGTCGTGCGGGATTCGAACCTGCGACCAATTGATTAAAAGTCAACTGCTCTACCAACTGAGCTAACGACCCGCTGTAATGCGGTACTGCTTAATTCTTTACTACAAAACATATGGTGGGTCGTGCGGGATTACTCGTCCTGCGGACTCGCCCTTCGGGTCAACGCTACGCGTTGCTGTCTCGCTTCGCTCGGCTCGAACCTTTGCGGCTCTCATCCCTACGATTTGATACCCTAATAACTCTACATAATGGTGGGTCGTGCGGGATTCGAACCTGCGACCAATTGATTAAAAGTCAACTGCTCTACCAACTGAGCTAACGACCCATTATGTTTACTGCTTAATGACAATTCAGTGCCAGTCGTGCGGGATTACTCGTCCTGCGGACTCGCCCTTCGGGTCAACGCTGCGCGTTGTTGTCTCGCTTCGCTCGGCTCGAACCTTTAACCAATTGATTAAAAGTCAACTGCTCTACCAACTGAGCTAACGACCCATTATGTTTACTGCGGACTATAATTTCCTGTTGCTTTAACGTTTTACAAGTTGTCTTGGCAACGGCGGCATATATTACTAATTTCTCTTCACAGTGCAACTTAAATTTCTGTAAAGACGTCTAACTGCTTGTTCTTCACTCGCTAAAGCCCAGAAATTAGTCAATAAGACCAATTCCTGGGCTCGAAAAAAGCTAAAGTGCAGACAAACGTTTCTGCGCCTGTTTAGCAGCATCAGTGTTGGGATATTGCTTGATCACTTGTTGATAAACCGCCTTCGCTTTATCGCTCTGGCCTTTATCCTGCATGATCACCCCAACCTTAAACATGGCTTCTGAACTTTTTGGGGACTTTGGATAATTTTTTACGACAACAGCATAATAATACGCAGCATCATCTTTCTTACCTTTATTGTAATACAACTGCCCTAACCAATAATTGGCGTTAGGTTGGTAAGTCGACTTTGGATACTGTTTCACAAAGCCTTGGAAAGCAGTGATCGCTTGATCATATTGCTTTTTCTCAAGAGCCAGAGAAACAGCTGCATTATAATCGCTGTTTTCATCACCAGTACTTGCTGCAGGTGCCGCTGTAGCCGCTGCTGCGCCTGCCGCGGCAGTATCAGTACTTCCAGCCGCTGCATTATCTGCTGCAGCGCCAGCAGCCGCAGGCGTTGAAGTAGACGCCCCTTGACCACCGCTCAGACTATCCATCTGCTGATAGATCTGTTTTTGCCGCTCAACAACTTGATTGAGCTGATACTGATTTTCTTGGATCTGACCGCGTAAACTATCTATATCGCGTTGCGAATCTGATAGTTGTTGCTGAAGTTGAGTTAATAGTTGGCTGTGAGCGTTGGAAATACGCTCAAGTTGAGTGACCCGATCTTCTACCGAGCCGGAGCCGACATTACTGATTGGCGCTTGGGCAGTAGCGGCCCATGGGACCGCTACGCCAACCAGTAACGACAGACCCACTAAGTGACGTCTGAAGTTACTGTTCATGCGATTCTCTTAGTAAACCAGAACTGCACGACGGTTTTTAGCAAATGCTGCTTCGTCATGGCCCAGTACTGCTGGCTTCTCTTTACCGTAAGAAACGATAGAGATTTGGTCAGCAGAAACGCCTTTACCTTGCAGATACATTTTCACTGCATTTGCACGACGCTCGCCCAACGCGATGTTATATTCTGGCGTACCGCGTTCATCCGCGTGGCCTTCAACAACAACTTTGTAAGATGGGTTGCTACGCAGGAATGCAGCATGTGCATCCAGCATTTGAGCGAAGTCAGAACCGATATCGTATTTATCGAAACCGAAGTAAACGATATTGTTCTTTTGCAGTTCTTGCATCTGAAGACGCGCTTGCTCTTCGGAAGACAGGTTGCTGCCGTTTTCTGTACCAGTGCCAGCGCCCATGCCAGATTGGTCATTATTTGCGCTTTTGTTGGAACTACAAGCAGCGATTGCCAGAACTGGCAAAGCCAACATTAGCCCTTTTAGCACTTTGTTCAGTTGCATCTCTTTGATCCTTTTTTATAGTTTGCCATACATACGTATTTACACATGCATCACAGATACGGCGACCAGGCAGGAAATTTGACCTGTCCATCAGTTGCCGGAAGACGCGCTTTGAAACGCCCATCAGTCGAGACCAGCTGTAACACGGCTCCCAGCCCTTGTGTCGAGCTATAGATAACCATGGTGCCGTTAGGCGCGATACTAGGCGTTTCATCCAGGAACGTGTCCGTTAAGACTTGAACGGCTCCCGTTACCAGATCCATTTTGGCGATGTGTTGTGCCCCACCATTGGAACTCACCAATGCCAGGAACTTACCATCAGGACTCACATCTGCGTTCTGGTTCTGAGAACCTTCCCACGTGATTCGCTGTGGCGCACCGCCATTAATATTCACTTTATACACTTGTGGACGACCGCCCTGATCCGAGGTATAGGCCAGATTCTGGCTATCCGGGAACCAGCTTGGTTCAGTGTTATTGCTACGGCCATCAGTCACCTGGCTGATTTGGCCAGACCCTAAGTCCATAACGTACAAATTCAAGCTACCGCTTTTAGACAAAGCAAAGGCCAGTTTGGTACCGTCCGGTGAGAAAGCTGGCGCACCATTATGACGTGGGAATGAAGCCACTTGTCTGATTGCACCATTTGCCAACGTTTGAATAACCAGCGCTGATTTGCCGCTTTCGAAAGTGACATAAGCAATCTTGCTACCATCTGGAGACCAGGCTGGTGACATCAGAGGCTCTGGAGAGCGGTGAACCACAAACTGGTTGTAGCCATCGTAATCAGAAACCCGCAATTCATGTGGGAATTTGCCGCCGTTGGTTTGCACCACATAAGCAATACGGGTACGGAAAGCACCTTTAATCCCAGTCAGCTTTTCGAAGACTTCGTCACTGGCAGTATGCGCGGCATAACGTAACCACTGTTTAGTCACTTTATACTGATTCTGCGCCAAAACGCTACCCGCAGCACCAGAAGTATCTACTAACTGGTAAGAAACCACGAAACTGCCATCAGCACTTGGCTGAACCTGCCCAACCACCACGGCATCAATACCTAACGCAGTCCAAGCCGCAGGTGTTACTTCAGCCGCAGTAGACGGTTGCTGTGGCATACGCGCCGCATCAATGGGGTTAAATTTGCCACTATTGCGTAAATCTGCGCCGACTATCGCGCCAATCTCTTCTGGTGGAGTACCCGGCCCCATCCATTTGAATGGAACAACCCCAATTGGACGAGCAGAGTCTACCCCTTGGGTAATCTCAATTCGAACTTCTGCATGTAAAACAGAAGCCCATAAAACTAAAAAGCCTAGCGCAACTCGACATGCCTGCTTCATCTTGTCTCCCTTACCCGAGCGGGATGCCCGTGATAATTAGCAGAATTTTAACAAACCAACGCAAACAAAACTACATAATACATAGCTGCTTAACAGAGTATATCCCCGTCAATCAAACCTTATTGAGGTTTAAATACAAGCGGAGCATTCTTAAACACATCATAAACATCAGAACTTGGTGGTTTAGGGATCTTCGCTTGTTTTGCTGCGGCGATGGCTGCCTGACACAGTGCCGGGTCGCCCCCTTCCGCTTTAACATCAATTAATAGACCATCTGGTGCCAATTTAATTCGCAGATCACAGGTACGGCCTTTGTAAAGATCTGCATCATAAAATTTACTTTGGATCGCGGCAGTGATCTGGCCTAGATAGCCACTGACATCCGCGCCTGATGCACCGCTCTTCTTACCACCACCTTTACCCGCAGCAGCAGCGCCAGCACCGGACCCACTTTTCGGTGCATTCTTGGAATTTGCCAAGCCACCGAATAAATCATCGACATCTGTTGTCGCGGCAGCTTCTGCGGCAGCTTCTGCGGCAGCTTTCTTTTTGGCCTCAGCAGCAGCGGCTTTCTTAGCGTCAGCGGCAGCTTTTTTCTCAGCATCAGCGGCGGCTTTCTTTTCAGCGGCCTCTGTTGCAGCTTTCTCAGCCGCTTCTGCGGCCTTCTTCGCGTCAGCATCAGCTTGTTTCTTCGCAGCAGCAGCTACAGCCGCCTCTTTCTTGGCCTCAGCTTCGGCTTTTTTCTGTGCTTCAGCTTGCGCTTTCACCAGTTTATCGGCTTCTGCTTTGGCTTTAGCCGCAGCGGCCTCGGCCTGCTTCTGCTCTTCTTTAGCTTTCGCCGCAGCAGCAGCGGCCACTTTTTGTTGCTCAGCCGCTTCTTTTTGCTGTTCAGCAGCCTGTTTTTTCTGTTCTTCAGCCGCCTGCTTGGCATCTTCTTGCGCTTGCAGACGCTCTTTTTCCAATTCTTTCAGGCGCTGTTGTTCTGTCGCCTGTTTTTGCTGTAATTCTTCAGCTTGCTGATCGGCTTTCTTCTGGCGTTGTTGTTCCGCCCGTTTAGCGTCTGTCTGCTGCTGCTGTTGGCGGTTGTACTGCTCTGTCACCGCGCCCGGATCGACCATAACGGCGTCAATAACTTCACCGCCAGCACCGCCGCCGCCCATTTCAGTCGTCTGCGTCAGAGAGCCCCAAATCAACAGGGCAATCAATATGATGTGCAGAACCACCGACACTATAACAGCGCGATTCAGCTTATCATTTTGCTCGGTTGCCTTACCCACGCTCGATTTCCACACTCGATGTCCGCGCTCTATTGCTAAAAAACGGAACTGCCAAAAACAGGGTATCTACTGGCTGGATTCACTATCAACCCAGCCAATATCAACGCAAATTTATATCGGTTGAGTCATTAAGCCTACCGATGTCACTCCAGCCTGATGCAGCATATTAAGGGCCTTAATAATTTCATCATAAGGAACCTCTTTCGCACCGCCGATCAGAAATACAGTTTTCGGATTCGATTTCAACCTTGCTTGAGCCTCTGCCACCACTTGTTCTGAAGGCAGTTGCTCCATCCGCTGATGGTCAATCACCAGCGAGTATTGGCCCACACCTGATACTTCGACAATCACCGGCGGATTATCATCGCTGGAGACGGTTTTTGAATCCGTCGCGTCAGGTAAGTCCACCTCAACGCTTTGCGTGATAATCGGCGCGGTCGCCATAAAGATCAGCAATAGCACCAGCAAAACGTCGAGCAAGGGAACAATGTTAATTTCAGACTTAAGCTCGCGCCGTTTACGACCACGTACTCGCGCCATACAACCCCCTACTTATTTGCTCTCGGCGCTGGCAAAAGCCTGGCGATGCAGAATAGCAATGAACTCTTCCATGAAATTGTCATAGTTTTGTTCAAGTTTATTCACACGCTGATTCAGGCGGTTATAAGCCATAACAGCAGGGATAGCGGCAAACAAGCCGATCGCCGTGGCAATCAGTGCTTCTGCAATACCCGGTGCGACCATTTGTAATGTCGCCTGCTTGACTGCACCCAGAGAAATAAAGGCATGCATAATCCCCCATACTGTACCAAACAGGCCGATATACGGGCTGATGGAACCCACAGTACCAAGGAAAGGAATATGGGTTTCCAGCGCTTCTAATTCACGGTTCATCGAGATACGCATCGCTCGGGAAGCACCGTCAATCACGGCTTCAGGCGCATGGCTATTTGCACGATGTAAACGAGCAAACTCTTTAAATCCGGAATGGAAGATTTGCTCGGAACCACCCAGCGTATCACGGCGAGCCTGACTTTCTTGATACAAGCGAGACAGCTCGATGCCGGACCAAAATTTATCTTCGAAGGCTTCAGCATCGCGGGTAGCAGCATTCAGAATACGCGTTCGCTGAATGATTATCGCCCAAGAAGCAATAGAAAAGCCCATCAATACCAGCATGATAAGCTTAACGAATAGGCTTGCCTGCAGGAATAAATCCAGAATGTTCATGTCAGCCACTACTTAAACTCCGCGACAATAGACTTAGGAAGCGCTCTTGGCTTCATTTGGTGTGGATCGATACATGCGATCAATACTTCTGCACTACTCAGAAGATTGCCATGTGAGTCGAGAATTCGTTGAGCAAACGTGAGAGAAGCCCCACGCATTGCGGTAATCTCACTCTGAACCTCCAGCATATCATCAAGACGTGCAGGTGCCAGGTATTCTACCGTCATGCGGCGGACAGCGAAAGCGACATGCTCACTGAGCAATTGCTGCTGGTGAAAATTGCGTTGGCGCAACATTTCTGTGCGTGCCCTTTCATAAAAGGCGACATAGCGTGCGTGGTAAACCACACCGCCAGCATCGGTGTCTTCAAAGTAGACACGAACCGGCCATCGAAACAACGTATTACTCACTCTACTTCCCAGTAATGCAGTTAACGGACACACTATACTGAAGAGTGTTAAGGTTTGGAATCACTTGCAAGAATAGAACGAAAATAATTATGGGCCAGGCGGCCCATAAGGTGAGATTGTGTGCAGATTAGGCGATATAGATTCAGATTAAGCGAAAAAGTAGAATAATCCCGCGCCCAAGATCACAATTGCTGGAAGTGGTGAGAAAAAAGCGCGTAATAACATCCGTTTTGGACGAAAACCAACGCCATGAATCACACCGGTACAAACTGCCCACACGATAAACACTTCTTGCCAGACTTCCAGTGAGCTGGTTGCCGCCGCAAAACGCGTAGGGTCCCAGAACACACAGAAAGCCACTGCAAATGCGAGCACCAGTGAAAGGGCCCGTAGGGGGCCCTTATCCATTAGATTGTATAGCTTATCGGACAACATCGTCTTCGCCATTATTAGCGGCTTTCGCTGCTGCATTGGCTTCACTCTGCTCCAGCGCCAGAGCAGTAATGATACCAAAGGAGCAGGCCAGAAGTGTCCCTAGAATCCAGGCAAAATACCACATGCTTTATGCTCCTTAGTACAGTGAATGCTTGTTGTTTTCGATGAACTCTTTATCAATGCGCCCGAACATCTTGTAGTAACACCAGCTGGTGTAAATCAGGATGATAGGAACAAAGATTATCGCAACAATGGTCATCACTTTCAGCGTTAACAGGCTCGATGTTGCATCCCACATTGTCAGGCTAACATTTGGCACGGTGCTTGACGGCATAACAAATGGGAACATGGTGACCCCAGCAGTCAGTATCACACAGGCAATGGTCAGTGATGAGAACAGGAACGCCCAAGCCCCTTTTTCAAAGCGCGACAGCAAGATGGTGAACAGTGGCAGAATCACACCCAGTGCTGGCAGCGCCCACAAGCTTGGATACTTGTTGAAGTTAATCAACCAGGCACCCGCCTGATGTGCAACTTCTTTGCGCATCGGGTTAGATTGAGCTGCTGTATCCAATGCTGAAGTCACAACAAAGCCATCAATACCTTTAACTAACCAGATACCGGCCAGTAGGAAGGCAACGCTCATCACCAACGCAGAGATTTGCGCCGCAGCACGGGAACGCAAGTGCAGCTCCCCACGGGTACGCATTTGCAGGTAAGTTGCACCCTGCGTGACCAGCATAGTCAAGCTGACCACCCCTGCCAGTAAACCAAATGGGTTCAACAACTGGAAGAAGTTACCGGTGTAGAACAGACGCATATAGCTGTCCATATGGAACGGCACGCCTTGCAGCAAGTTACCGAACGCCACACCGAATACCACAGCAGGCACGAAGCTACCGACAAAAATGCCCCAGTCCCACATATTGCGCCAGCGGTTATTCTCCAGTTTAGACCGGTAATCGAAACCGACTGGACGGAAGAATAACGCAGCCAACACCAGAATCATTGCAATATAGAAGCCGGAGAATGCGGCGGCATAGACCATTGGCCAGGCAGCAAACAGCGCCCCACCCGCAGTTATCAGCCAAACCTGATTACCATCCCAATGAGGGGCAATCGAGTTAATCATAATGCGACGCTCTGTATCATTCTTCCCGATGATGCGCAGCAGGATACCGACGCCCATATCGAAACCATCAGTGACTGCGAAACCAATCAGCAGTACACCGATCAGCAGCCACCAGATAAATCGTAATACTTCATAATCAAACATAAGTGGACTCCTGTTTACCGTGCTTCCTGCACTGGGGCAGTCGGCTGCTCAAAATGATAACGGCCAGTTTTCAGGCTGCTAGGCCCAAGGCGCGCGAATTTGAACATCAGGTACATTTCTGCCACCAGGAACAGCGTGTACAGACCGCAAATCAGCCCCATGGAGAATAGGATATCCCCAGCAGTAACGGATGAGTTTGCAATTGCTGTCGGTAGCACTTCACCGATGGCCCATGGTTGGCGACCATATTCTGCCACAAACCAACCAGCTTCGACTGCAATCCACGGTAACGGAATACCGAACAATGCGGCACGCAGTAACCATTTCTTCTCACCAATCCGACCACGAACCACATTATAGAATGACAAGCCGATGATAATTAACATCAGGAAGCCACAGGCCACCATGATACGGAAAGCGAAGTACAACGGCAGAACGCGAGGAATAGAGTCCTGTGCTGCTAACTGAATTTGCTCTTCAGTGGCATCCGTTACGTTTTGTGTATAGCGCTTCAGTAACAGGCCGTAGCCTAAGTCTTGTTTCGCCTGACTGAATGCTTCACGCACAGCAGGGTCAGTATTACCCGCACGTAATTTTTCCAGCAGGCTGTAAGCATGGATACCATTACGGATACGGACTTCGTGCTGAGACATCAAATCACGTAAGCCGATAACTGGCGTATCCAGTGAACGGGTCGCAATTATCCCCAGGGCAAATGGAATCTGAACCGCAAACCGGTTCTCCATGGTTTCCTGATTGGGGATGGCAAATAGCGTGAAAGCCGCCGGAGGTGGCTGAGTTTCCCATTCAGCTTCAATCGCAGCCAATTTGGTTTTCTGCACATCACCCATTTCATAACCGGATTCATCACCCAGCACGATAACAGACAGTACGGCAGCCATACCAAAACTCGCAGCAATAGCAAAGGAACGTTTGGCGAACGGAATATCACGGCCTTTCAATAGATAGTAAGAACTGATACCCAGAACAAACATCGCACCAGTGACATAACCTGCTGCCACAGTGTGAACAAATTTCACCTGAGCAACTGGGTTTAACACCAATTCTGAGAAGCTCAGCATTTCCATACGCATGGTTTCAAAGTTGAAGTCAGATGCAATCGGGTTTTGCATCCAGCCATTCGCAACCAAGATCCACAGCGCAGAGAAGTTAGAGCCTAAGGCCACCAGCCAGGTTACGGCCAAATGCTGGTGTTTACTCAGACGATCCCAACCGAAGAAGAATAGACCGACGAAAGTAGATTCTAAGAAGAACGCCATTAAACCTTCGATTGCCAGAGGGGCACCGAAGATATCACCGACGTAATGTGAGAAATATGACCAGTTAGTCCCGAATTGGAACTCCATAGTCAGACCAGTAGCAACACCCAGAGCAAAGTTAATCGCAAATAACTTACCCCAGAACTTGGTCATATCTTTATAGATTTGTTTGCCAGACAGCACATAAACCGATTCCATAATTGCCAACAAAAACGCCATACCCAGCGTTAATGGGACAAATAAGAAATGGTACATAGCCGTTAAGGCAAACTGTAACCGTGACAGTTCGACAATATCAAACATCTTGACTCCTTGCTCCTCGCACGAAGACTCCGACTTGCGGCAACTGGACCTCCATTAATATTGGAAGTTTAGTCATAACCCGCAGTGAATGCCCAAAAAACACAACAAAAATAACAATATCAACTACCCAGTATTACACCGCGGTAATAGTACGCTTCTAATCCCACACAATAAATAGGATTTTACGTGACCCAGCTTCGAGTTCTGGATACAGGTCAATAAATAGGCCATTTACTTATCATAGCGTAATTTGATCCAAAACAATTTAAGCCCATATGAACATTATTGCTATATTCAAAAGTTGATTTAGAACAATTAATTCTTTTTAATGTTAATTAAAAGTTCAATTGTTTTTATATAATCCACAGCTGTTAAATAAATGTAATTTTATGGTTTAGTTAGTGCTTTATTACGTGGTTATTATGCGATCCAGGTTAACTTTTAAATTTATTATTTTCAGAGTGAGTTAAATCACATTTCCGAGTTTTATATGAATATATTAGTCTATCCTGAGGGAAGCGTTCGCAAGTGTTGCCATTTTGTTGCATGATAAAGTGCTATTACCTGATAAATGAATCCCCTACAATGAAAAAAATAGCACTCACCACATTACTTTGTATCAGCTCCCCCGCTTTCGCTGCACCACAAGTTGATATTACTATCTTGGGAACCTCTGATTTACATGGCACTTTCGTACCATGGGACTATGCCAGTGACAGCGAAAATCTGGCTGGTAGCCTGAGTCAAATAGCCACCAAAGTGCATAAAATACGGGCTGAACAGCCGAATATTATTTTGGTGGATGCTGGAGATACTCTTCAGGGCAACTTTGTCGAAACCTTTAAAAACGAACCTATCAGCCCAATGATCCTTGGCTTTAATGCCTTGAAATATGACGCTTGGGTGATGGGCAATCACGAATTCGATTTTGGCTTGAAAGTCCTTTCTACCTCATTAAAGCAATTTGACGGCGCAGCACTGGCGGGTAATATTTTCTGGGATTCAGGTAAACCCTACTTGCCTTCTTACAAAATTATTGAGCGCCAAGGGGTTAAAATCGGCATTATCGGGATGGATACCCCCATGACCGCCGAGTTTGCTCAGGGCACTGATCGCATTAATGGCATCCATTTCACTGATCCAATGCAAGAAGTGAAAAAGGTCATTCAGCAGCTCCAGCCCCAGGTAGATGCCATTGTTCTGGTGGCGCATATGGGGATCGACAATGAGAATCAGCGGCCCGGAACCGGTGTTGGCGATATCGCCAAAGCCAATCCAGAGCTTGCTGCCATTGTCGCGGGCCATATGCATGTGAAAGTTGATAAAGCGGTGATCAATGGCGTCATTATTACTGAGCCGGATAAATATGGCCGCGCCCTATCCCGTATTGATCTGAAATTTGAGCAACGCGACGGGAAATATCACCTGATAGACAAAGACAGCTACACCTACCCAATCAAAGGGGTTGAGTCTGATAAAACGCTGGAAGCACTCTATCAACCTTACCACGATATTTTGCGCGCTAATGCTAATCGAGTGATTGCGAAACTGAGCGGTACAAATTTGGTTCCGCCGGATGAGATCAAAGGTATTCCGCAAGTCCATGTGCAAGACACCGGCATCAGTGCGCTATATCAAGAAGCAGCACATTATTATGCCCCGCAGGCCCAAGTCATCGCCTTGCAGATTGATAATGACCGTCCCAAAATGGATGTGGGTGATATTACAGCTAAAGATATTGCATTCAACTATCAATATGCTGGCGGTGAAATCACGGTTTATGCCCTGACCGGCAAAGAGCTGAAGCAATATATGGAGTGGTCGGCTGGCTACTTTAACCAAGTTAAACCCGGCGATGTAACCTACAGCTTCAACCCGCAGCGCCGTGCCTCTAAATATTCGACTAATGACTTCTTTGATGGGGTGACATACACCATTGATTTACGTCAACCCGCGGGTACGCGTATCACCGACCTGCGCCTCAATGACGGCACCCCCGTCACAGATACCACTCCCATACATTTGGGCATGAACAGTTATCGGATGGGGCATTTAACGCAAAAAGGCGGCGTGCTCGAAGGGCAAAAATTCCCGATATTGTCGGACAGCAAAGCCCAATATGGTGAAGAAGAAGGCACTATCCGTAACCTAACGATTCACTATCTGACGGATGTTAAAGCGGGTAAATATGAGGGAAAACCTCAACAGCGCTGGCATTTGGTGGGTTTGGAGGGCTATGAGAAAGAGCGGCAGGTTGTTAAACAACTGATTAATGATGGCACTATAGCAGTGCCAGCCACGGATGATGGCCGCTATACCAACATTGCGTCGATCAATGTCAAAGATAAACTGTTTAAAGATAAAGCCAGTTACGATGCAGCGCTGACGACATCGCAGCAACAAGTTTCGGGCAGCAAAAATGAGCAGGTTAAACAGCAAGCTCAAACAGATATCGCTCTTATTACGGCACTGAATAAATTCTGATTGGGTATTAAAAGGCCACCCTAAGGTGGCCTGAGGTTGCTGACAAACCTCTTTTATCGCCCGATGACTGGCGGGGCGACTGCACCGATGGGCGCTCCGGTCGCTTACGCGACGACGACCCATTCGGCACATTTCCCCGCGAATCAACTTTGTCAACGGTCTGAGGCCACCCCAAGGTGGCCTCTATAACACAAGATTATTTATGGCTCTGGTAAACAGCTTTCACGGCATTACCAATTTCAGCCAGGCTACGGACGGTTTTCACGCCTGCAGCTTCCAGCGCAGCAAATTTATCATCCGCCGTTCCTTTACCGCCCGCAATGATGGCGCCTGCATGGCCCATACGCTTACCTTTTGGTGCAGTCACACCGGCGATGTAACCTACAACAGGTTTGGTCACGTGATCTTTAATATAAGCAGCCGCTTCTTCTTCTGCGTTACCGCCGATTTCACCGATCATCACGATCACTTCAGTCTGTGGATCTTCCTGGAACAACTTCAGGATATCGATGAAGTTAGAACCCGGAATCGGGTCGCCACCGATACCAACACAAGTTGACTGACCGAAACCGATATCCGTGGTTTGTTTTACCGCTTCATAGGTCAAAGTCCCTGAACGGGAAACAATCCCCACTTTACCCGGTAAATGAATATGACCCGGCATGATGCCAATCTTACATTCACCTGGGGTGATAACACCTGGGCAGTTCGGGCCGATCATCCGTGCATCAGACTGTTCCAATCTGACTTTTACTACCAGCATATCCAGTGTTGGGATACCTTCAGTAATACAGATAATCAATTTGATGCCGGCGTCGATAGCCTCCAAAATTGAGTCTTTACAGAACGGAGCTGGCACATAGATAACCGAGGCCGTAGCACCGGTTGCATCTACCGCTTCACGTACAGTATTGAATACTGGTAAGCCCAAATGCTGGGTGCCGCCTTTGCCTGGCGTCACACCGCCAACCATTTTTGTGCCATAGGCGATAGCTTGTTCGGAGTGGAAAGTCCCTTGGCTACCGGTAAAACCCTGGCAAATAACTTTGGTGTTTTTATCAATTAAAATAGACATTATTTAGCCCCCACTGCCGCTACAACTTGCTGAGCCGCATCTGTCAGGCTGGTCGCAGCAATGATATTCAAACCGCTGTCTGCCAGTTTTTTGGCCCCCAGCTCGGCGTTATTTCCTTCCAGACGAACCACGACTGGCACGTTGACGCCCACTTCTTCCACTGCACCAATGATGCCGTCAGCGATCAGGTCACAACGCACAATCCCGCCGAAGATGTTAACGAAAACTGCTTTCACTTTGTCATCAGACAAAATGATTTTGAAGGCTTCAGTCACACGCTCTTTCGTGGCACCGCCGCCAACATCGAGGAAGTTAGCCGGTTCACCGCCGTGCAATTTCACAATGTCCATGGTACCCATGGCCAGACCCGCACCGTTTACCATGCAGCCAATGTTGCCATCCAATGCCACGTAGTTCAGTTCCCACTGTGCAGCATGGGCTTCACGGGCATCTTCCTGGCTAGGATCGCGCATTTCACGCAATTCGGGTTGACGGAACAAAGCGTTACCATCAGCACCCAGTTTGCCATCCAAACAAATCAGATCGCCCTGCTTGGTGATAACCAGCGGGTTGATTTCAACCATCGCTAAATCGCGCTCCAGGAACAAGGTCGCCAGCCCCATAAAGATCTTGGTGAACTGAGCAACTTGCTTACCGGTCAGGCCCAGTTTGAAAGCCAATTCGCGACCTTGATAAGGCTGCGGGCCAGTCAATGGATCCAAAGCGATTTTGTGGATCAATTCTGGTGTTTCTTCGGCAACTTTCTCAATCTCAACGCCACCTTCAGTGGATGCCATAAACACCACCCGACGGGAGCTACGATCAATAACCGCGCCCAGATAGAGCTCTTTGTCGATATCAGTCGCCGCTTCAACCAAAATTTGGTGAACAGGTTGACCATGTGCATCTGTCTGGTAAGTCACCAGTTTTTTGCCCAACCACTGTTCAGCGAAAGCACGAATATCTTCTTTGCTATTAACCAGTTTCACGCCGCCCGCTTTACCGCGACCACCCGCATGCACCTGACATTTAACCACCCACGGGCCAGCACCGATTTTAGATGCGGCTTCTTCTGCTTCACGCGGTGTGGTACAGGCATAGCCAGTTGGCGCTGGCATGCCATACCGAGCAAACAGTTGTTTTGCCTGATATTCGTGTAAATTCATGATGTTCTATCCATATAAGGTCTGAGTTGAGCCGAAGCCTACCAGGTAGCCTGATTGCGCGGAGGCAGGTCATCAACACCTTGCAATCAGACTGACCTTGTCATTTATCTTTTTTATACGTCGAGCAGTAAGCGAGCTGGATCTTCCAGCATCTCTTTTACCGTCACCAGATAACCAACGGATTCTCGGCCGTCAATCAAGCGGTGATCGTAGGACAGTGCCAGGTACATCATTGGCAGAATCACTACCTGACCCTCTACCGCCATAGGCCTATCTTTAATGGCATGCATGCCAAGGATTGCGCTTTGTGGCGGGTTAATAATCGGAGTCGACATCAATGAGCCGAATACACCGCCATTGGTAATAGTGAAATTACCGCCGGTCAGCTCTTCAACTTTCAATTTGCCGTCACGACCTTTGATAGCCAATTCTTTGATTTTCTTCTCAATATCAGCCATGCCCATGGTGTCAACATCACGCAATACTGGGGTAACCAGGCCACGTGGAGTAGAAACGGCAATACTGATATCAAAGTAATTGTGGTAAACCACGTCTTCGCCATCAAGAGAAGCATTGACTTCCGGATAACGTTTCAGTGCTTCAACAACCGCTTTGATATAGAAAGACATAAAGCCCAAACGAACACCGTGGCGCTTCTCGAAAGCTTCGCCGTACTGCTTACGCAGGTCCATGATAGGTTTCATGTTGATTTCGTTAAACGTGGTCAACATTGCGGTGCTGTTTTTAGCTTCCAACAGACGCTCGGCAACACGTTTACGCAGACGAGTCATTGGCACTCGTTTTTCACTGCGGCCAGCCAGAGCGGCAACAGGTGCGACGGCTTCAACTTTGATTTCCGCTGCAGCTGGAGCTGATTTCTGGCTTGCCAGATGGCTATCGACATCTTCACGTGTGATACGTCCACCCACACCACTGCCTTTAATGGCCGAAGCATCAAGACTATGCTCAGCAATCAGGCGACGAATCGCTGGGCTGAGGGTATCGTTGCTTTCGACTTCCAAGCTGGCCGTCTGGCGCTGGGCAGGAGTTGACTCCGTGCTTTGGCTTTTTTCTTCTGTCGGTAGGCCGGAACTGTCACTTGGGCGGATGCGGCCCAATACCTGGCGTGAGAGCACGGTCGCGCCCTCATCTTCCAGGATGACGTCCAGAATGCCGTCTTGGCTGGCCGGAACTTCCAAGATTACTTTGTCCGTTTCAATCTCGACCAGCACTTCATCACGTTTGACGCTATCGCCCGGTTTCTTGTGCCAGGTTGCTACAGAACCATCGGCGACAGACTCAGGGAGGTCAGGAACATTAATATCTACGCTACTCATTCTCTATCCTTTATGTGTTAACCGGTCGCTATTCAACAGTCAGCGCGTCATTAACCAGCGCTTGTTGTTGTTTCTGGTGTACGGAAATGTATCCCACTGCTGGTGAAGCTGATGCTGGGCGGCCTGCATAACGCAAGGATGCACCAAATGGAATCACTTCACGGAAGTTATGCTGACTGCAATACCAGGCACCCTGGTTAAGCGGCTCTTCCTGACACCAAACAAAATCATGCACATGAGCAAAGGGTTCCAGCACCGCTTGTACCGCGTGATGTGGGAACGGATAAAGCTGCTCGATACGCACGATAGCAACATCGGTTTGCCCATTTTTGCGCCGTTGTTCCAGCAGGTCATAATAGACTTTGCCTGAACACATCACGACACGCTTAACGCCTTTCGGGTCCAGCTCATCGATTTCACCAATAGCCGGTAAGAAGCTACCATTGGCCAATTCATCCAGCGAAGAGACCGCTAATGGATGACGCAACAATGACTTAGGTGACATGACCACCAGCGGACGGCGCATACCACGCAATGCCTGACGGCGAATCATGTGGTAAACCTGCGCTGGCGTTGATGGGATACACACCTGCATGTTTTGTTCGGCACAAAGTTGCAGATAGCGCTCTAATCGTGCGGAGGAGTGCTCTGGACCTTGCCCTTCATAACCGTGCGGCAACAGCATGACCAGGCCACACATACGGCCCCATTTCTGCTCGCCGGAGCTGATGAACTGGTCGATAACCACTTGAGCACCGTTGGCAAAGTCACCAAACTGCGCTTCCCAGATAGTCAGCGTGCGTGGTTCTGCGGTGGCATAACCATATTCAAACGCCAGAACCGCTTCTTCCGAAAGCACCGAGTCCCATACCTGGAAATCACCCTGTCCGCTGTGAACGTTCGCCAGCGGCACATAAACAGAACCGTTTTTCTGGTTATGGATCACCGCATGACGATGGAAGAAAGTCCCACGCCCAGCATCTTCACCGGATAAACGGATAGGAATCCCTTCATCGACCAGAGTCGCGTAAGCCAGTGTTTCAGCACCGCCCCAGTCAAATGGTTTCTCGCCGCTGGCCATCAAGGCACGGTCACCATAGATTTTGGCTACACGGGATTGCATTTCAATAGCTTCTGGTGCATGGCTGATGCGGCGCGCCAGCTCTTGCAGGCGTTTCATCTCAACTTTGCTTGGATACTCTTCATCCCATTCGTGGTTCAGATAGGGTGACCAAGTGAAAGATTGCAGATTCATTGGACGCCATTCTTCCACCACACAATCGCCATGATCCAGTGCATCACGGTACAGGTTGACCATTTCCGTGGCATCTTCCAGGCTGGCGATATTTTGTTCTACCAGCTTGTCAGCATAGATTTTGCGCGGCGTCGGGTGTTTTTTAATCTTCTGATACATCACTGGCTGTGTTGCACTTGGCTCATCGGCTTCGTTATGCCCATGGCGACGGTAGCAAACCAGATCGATCATCACGTCACGTTTAAAGGTGTTACGGAAATCCAACGCCAGACGAGTCACAAACGCCACGGCTTCAGGATCATCAGCATTCACGTGGAAAATCGGAGCCTGTACCATTTTGGCGATATCAGTACAGTATTGGGTAGAGCGCGCATCCAGTGGGTTCGAGGTAGTGAAACCAATCTGGTTGTTGATAACAATGCGCACCGTCCCGCCCACTTCATAACCACGGGCTTGCGACATGTTAAGTGTTTCTTGCACCACGCCCTGCCCGGCAATCGCCGCATCACCATGAATAGTGATTGGCAATACCATATTGCTGCGCGCTTCATCCAGACGATCACGGCGTGCTCGTACCGAACCAATGACGACTGGGCTAACAATTTCCAAATGCGAAGGGTTAAAGGCCAGTGCCAGGTGAACCAGGCCGCCTTCAGTTTCCACATCGGATGAGAAACCTTGGTGATATTTAACGTCACCAGTCCCCAGATGCTCTTTGTGTTTGCCGGCGAATTCATCAAACAAATCTTCCGGTTTTTTACCCAACACGTTAATCAATACGTTCAGGCGACCACGGTGCGCCATTCCCAGAACCACTTCACGTGTTCCGTTTTTACCGGCATGGCGAATCATTTCTTTCAGCATGGTGACCAGCGAATCGCCGCCCTCCAGCGAGAAACGCTTAGCGCCTGGGAATTTAGCCCCTAAATAACGCTCCAAACCTTCAGCTGCAGTCAGTTCGCTCAGGAAGCGGCGCTTTTCTTCATCACTGAATGTAGGTTTCCCGACCACCGATTCAATCCGCTGCTGAAGCCAACGTTTCTCTTCAGTGTTGGTGATATGCATGTATTCAGCGCCAATCGAACCACAATAGGTCTGTTTCAGGGCGGCATACAGGTCAGACAGCTTCATGGTTTCTTTGCCGATAGCAAAAGAACCCACATTGAAGGTGTTCTGGAAATCGGATTCGGTCAGATGGTGATAAGCAGGGTCAAGGTCTGGAACAGACTCCTGCTTCCACAAACCGAGTGGGTCTAGGTTGGCATGTTGATGGCCGCGGAAGCGGAAGGCATTGATTAACTGCAACACCTTAACTTGCTTGGCATCATTTTCAGGATCACTGATGGATGAGTTATAACGAGAGGGATCCTTCGCCAAGCGACGGAAATACTCACGTGTTTGAGAGTGGAACTGATCAGGTTTTACACCCGTCGTAGGTAGTTGTAGAAAAATTGAACGCCAACTATCATCAACGGAACCAGGATCGGTTAAAAAGTCTTCATAGAGCTGCTCTATGTAGGACTGGTTCGCGCCCGCCAGATAGGAGGAATCCAGCCAGGCCTTCATTGCGCCGTTCTGCATCATGATCCCTTAAGCTTTGAAGCTTCAGTTTTCGCCGTGGTTAACATATACACCGTAGTATCAACGGTTTGCCGTAAAAACGGTTCACTCGACGTGCTTAATACACGTTCTGTTATGGACCTTAACGGTCCCGTTCAAGGAACCTCTAGAAGCAGACAACTTGTCGGCTTTTAGAGATTCCCTACCTTTAAGCAACCTGGGGAAGCATTCCCCAGGTTAATAAACTCACATCGTGTACTGCGTTGCAACTATCATGTGCACTGTAGCGCTTTTCATGCACTTCGCTGTAGCAACATAGACTTAATGTGGCCAATTGCTTTGGTCGGGTTAAGGCCTTTAGGACAAACACTGACACAATTCATGATGCTATGGCAGCGGAAAACACTAAAAGCGTCGTCCAGATCATCCAAACGTGCTGCTGTTTCAGTATCACGGCTATCTATCAGGAAGCGATAGGCGGCCAGTAACCCTGCCGGGCCAACAAATTTATCCGGATTCCACCAGAATGACGGACAAGATGTAGAGCAACAAGCGCACAGGATACATTCATACAGACCATCCAGTTTTTCGCGCTGTTCCGGCGATTGTAAATGCTCGCGCGCTGGCGGATTTTTGCCATCATTCAACAGGTAAGGTTTAATTTTCTCATACTGAGTATAAAACTGCCCCATATCGACCACTAAATCCCGCACCACTGGCAACCCCGGCAATGGGCGAATCACAATCTTTTTATTGCCCTTTTGCAAAGCCGAAATCGGTGTAATGCATGCCAGCCCATTTTTGCCATTCATATTCAAACCGTCGGAGCCACAAACCCCTTCACGGCATGAACGACGAAACGACAACGTTGGATCTTTTTCTTTTAACTGGATAAGGGCATCCAGCAACATCATATCCCGGCCTTCTTCCGCTTCTAACGTGTAATCCTGCATATGCGGCGCGTTATCGACGTCCGGGTTATAGCGATAAATTGAAAACTCAAGCTTCATGACCTTTTCCTCCGCAACGGGTTAGGATTTAACCCTATCAACACAACACATGCATTAGTAAGAACGCACTTTCGGCGGGAAGGCCGCGCGTAGCTTAGGTTGCATGTTTACCTCACGGCGGGTCATGCTTTCAGTGTCTGGCAAATAGAGCGAGTGACACAGCCAATTCGCATCATCCCGTTCCGGGAAGTCGAAGCGGCTATGCGCGCCACGGCTTTCAGTACGGAAGTTTGCAGACACGGCAGTGGAAAACGCAGTTTCCATCAGGTTGTCTAATTCCAGACATTCAATACGCTGGGTATTGAATTCACTGGAGGTGTCATCCAAACGGGCATTTTGCAGACGTTCACGGATAGTTTTTAGTTCTTCCAAACCATTGGCCATAGCATCACCTTCACGGAACACCGAGAAGTTATTCTGCATACAGGCCTGTAATGCTTTGCGGATCTCAACCGGATCTTCACCTGAACGGGTATTATTCCAACGGTTCATGCGCTCCAGTGATGCTTCAATATCAGACTCACTGGCATCGCGGCTAGCGCCCTGCTCCATCAAAGACTCTTGCAGATGCATACCGGCTGCACGACCAAATACCACTAAGTCCAGCAATGAGTTGCCCCCCAAACGGTTAGCACCGTGGACGGAAACACAGGCAATTTCACCCACAGCAAACAGGCCTGGGATGACAACATCTTCGCCCTTTTCATTCACTGTAATGGCCTGACCGGTCACTTTGGTTGGGATCCCGCCCATCATGTAATGGCACGTTGGAATCACCGGGATAGGTTCTTTGATCGGGTCAACATGGGCAAAGGTGCGTGATAGCTCAAGAATGCCCGGCAGGCGGGATTCCAGCACATCTTTACCCAAGTGATCCAACTTCAATTTGGCATGTGGACCCCAAGGGCCATCGCAACCACGACCTTCACGGATTTCAATCATAATGGAGCGCGCGACAACATCACGACCGGCCAAATCTTTGGCGTTCGGCGCATAACGCTCCATAAAGCGCTCACCGTGTTTATTCAGCAGATAACCACCTTCACCACGGCAACCCTCGGTCACCAACACACCCGCCCCGGCGATACCCGTCGGGTGGAGCTGCCACATTTCCATGTCCTGCACCGGAACACCGGCACGCAGAGCCATACCCACACCGTCACCGGTATTAATGTGCGCATTGGTGGTTGATTGGTAAATACGCCCGGCACCGCCGGTCGCCAACACCGTCGCCCGCGCTTTGAAATAGACCACTTCACCGGTTTCGATGCAGATAGCGGTACAGCCCACAAAAGCGCCGTCCTGATTCTTCACTAAATCCAGTGCATACCATTCGGAGAAAATCGTGGTGTGGTTTTTCAGGTTTTGCTGATAAAGGGTGTGTAACAGCGCATGCCCGGTACGGTCAGCAGCAGCAGCAGTACGCGCCGCTTGCTCACCGCCAAAGTTGAGCGACTGCCCACCAAATGGCCGCTGATAAATGCTGCCATCTTCTAAACGGGAGAAAGGTAGCCCCATGTGTTCCAGTTCAAGAACAGCCTCAGGGCCAGTTTTACACATATACTCGATGGCATCCTGGTCACCGATATAATCGGAGCCTTTTACCGTGTCATACATATGCCATTCCCAGTTATCTTCATGGGTATTACCCAGTGCAACAGTGATACCCCCCTGTGCAGATACGGTATGGGAACGGGTTGGGAAAACTTTAGATATCAGGGCACAAGACAGCCCCATTTGTGAAATTTGCAGAGCCGCGCGCATACCTGCGCCACCCGCACCGACAACAACAGCATCAAACTCTCTGACCGGCAGTTTCATTTAAGCACCCCACACCACAATGGTTCCATATAATAGATAAACCAGCAGCGTAATCACGACGGCCAGTTGTAACACCAGTCGTATCGCTATCGGCTTGATATAATCCGTTAATACCTGCCACAGACCAATCCAGGCGTGAGCCAGAATCGACAGCAATGTCAGCAGGGTAAACACTTTTGTGATGTGCGAAGCAAAGAAGCCACGCCAGATTTCGTAGGTGATATCTGGGACAATGACGACAAAGCCCAGAATATAAAGAACATACAGAGTGATGACGATCGCAGAAGCACGTAGTAACAGCCAGTCGTGTACTCCATTACGCCCTAACGCAGAAGCATTGCTTACCATACAAGGACTCCAGCTAAAACTGACAGCACCAAGGTTAACACCATTGCTACTTGGGCGGAGCGGGTCCCCGCAGCCAAGCTCTCTTCGATATAGCCGAAATCCATTAACAAGTGACGGATGCCACCGCAAATGTGATAGGCCAGCGCAGTCAGTATTCCCCAGAAGATGAATTTAACAAAAAAGCTATTCATGATAGCCGCAGCTTGCATGAACCCTTCTTGCGAAGAGACAGACAAACCTAACAGCCAGAGGAGGATACCCACGGCAACGAAAGTAATTACGCCAGAGACTCGGTGTAAAATGGACGCTATCGCAGTAACAGGAAATCGAATCGTTTGCAGATCCAAATTGACAGGTCTTTGTTTTTTCACGGTTTTGCCCACACAGCTCTTATTATTTTCCTTCCTCCGGGCCTGGGTGGGGATCAGACAGCGTTAAGAGCCGAAACCCTTCACATCGCACATTTAAACATAACATCCTGAATGCTTAGATGACGTGTTCTGTATAACGCTGGGTGCTCCTACTTCAGGGTAATCCGGAGACCTGGCGGCAGTATAGGGGGTTCACATTCTTATTACAATTCCCACACAATCTGATTGGTAACATTTCCCCTGAACAGTGATTACGATCACGCTTTACATAATTTACATAAAATTAATTATCTGATTTGACAAAGAATAAACATTTAAATTACAACTATGGTGGAAACAAACCCTATCATTCACTAAAGGTGTACAGATACACTTCCCCATAAGCTTAAGTTATGCAACAGTGTACTCAGTAAATATCCCCATATGTTTCGTAGGCAATGAAAAACGAATTATAAGAATTCAACAAATCCTTAACAAACAAGTAACGTCAGTTGACGATCGGCACGATTGAATCGTCCACCGCATTGGTAAGATACTCTGTACCCTAATTCACTTTTCAAGGTGAACACAGAGATGTGCTGATGAGGGGATGCCCAGCGGGTATCTAAGACATTTAGATTGTTAGGGGTTTTAAAATAAGCGCTAAGGAGACTGTAAATGGCTAATAAAAAAGCGACGCTGAATCTGGAAGGCGAAGCTGCGATCGAACTGGGCGTGCTATCCCCGACCATCGGCACTGACGTTATTGATGTTCGTGCCCTCGGTTCTAAAGGTTATTTTACCTTTGACCCCGGTTTTACCTCTACCGCATCCTGCGAATCAAAAATCACTTATATTGATGGTGACGAAGGTATTCTGCTGCACCGCGGCTTCCCGATTGCCCAATTGGCAAAGAATTCTACTTATCTGGAAGTTTGCTACATCTTATTGTATGGCGAAACTCCGACTGCAGAAGAGTATGAAACCTTCAAAGCGACGGTCACCCGCCACACCATGATCCACGAGCAGATAACCAGTCTGTTCCGTGGGTTCCGCCGCGACTCACACCCAATGGCAGTACTCTGCGGGGTGACGGGCGCACTGGCGGCTTTCTACCACGATGCGCTGGATGTCAATAATGAGCGCCATCGTGAAATCACCGCTTTCCGTCTGCTGTCCAAAATGCCGACGGTGGCGGCAATGTGCTACAAATACTCAATCGGTCAGCCGTTTGTTTATCCGCGTAATGATCTGTCTTATGCCGGTAACTTCCTGCGCATGATGTTCTCAACGCCATGCGAAGAATATGAAGTTAACCCGGTATTGGAACGCGCTATGGATCGTATTTTCATCCTACATGCTGACCACGAACAGAACGCTTCAACCTCGACAGTGCGCACTGCTGGCTCTTCTGGCGCGAACCCGTTTGCCTGTATCGCTGCGGGGATTGCTTCCCTGTGGGGGCCAGCTCACGGCGGTGCTAATGAAGCCTGTCTGAAGATGCTGGAAGAGATTAAAACTGTTGAGCACATTCCAGAGTTTATCCGTCGTGCAAAAGATAAAAATGACTCGTTCCGTCTGATGGGCTTCGGTCACCGTGTGTATAAAAACCACGACCCGCGCGCCACCGTGATGCGTGAAACCTGCCATGAAGTATTGAAAGAGCTAAAACTGGAAGACGATCTGCTGAAAGTGGCGATGGAGTTAGAGCATATTGCGCTGAACGACCCGTACTTCATCGAGAGAAAACTGTATCCAAACGTCGATTTCTATTCAGGTATCATCCTGAAAGCGTTGGGGATTCCGTCTTCAATGTTCACGGTAATCTTTGCTATCGCCCGCACCATTGGCTGGATTGCTCACTGGAATGAAATGCACGACGAAGGTATCAAAATTGCCCGTCCGCGCCAACTTTATACCGGTTATGCCGAACGTGACTTTAAGAGCCAACTGAAATAATAGACAGATTTTTTGCTATTTGATGTAAAAACGCCACCGTCTTAGGTGGCGTTTTTTATCCCCAAATTTATTGGAGCTACCGCTAAACAACAAGCTAACCCCTCTGTAGCTTCAATGACGAAGGGTAGAATTAGTGGATTGCACCACCAGCAATGTGCGAATCATGATCAATCTGTAATGCGATGGAAATCGCCAGTTCCAAAGCAATCACCACGGAGTGTGATGACATACTGGGCGCGCCAGGGTGATTGACCGCCTGTTCCGGTAAATAAGGGATATGAATAAAACCGCCCTTAACTTCGTCATTGGCCTGATGTAACCGATGTAATAACCCATACATCACGTGGTTACAGACATAGGTTCCGGCAGTCTGGGACACAGAGGCCGGAATACCCGCCTCACGGATACCCTGCACCATGGCCTTGATAGGCAGACGGGTGAAGTACGCTGCCGGGCCATTTTCCACTATGGGTTGGTCTATGGGCTGATTTCCCAGATTGTCTGCAATGCGGGCATCATCAATATTAATGGCCACCCGCTCAATGCTAATCTCGGCACGGCCTCCCGCCTGACCAATAGCCAATACCAACACTGGCTGAACTTCATCTATAGCGGCATTCAGCGCGATCAGTGCTTCGCCAAAAGCACAAGGTAATTGGCGGGCCACCACTTTAACCCCGCCGAGCATCAGATCATTGAGCTGTTTGACCACTTCCCAAGAAGGATTAACCCGCTCCCCGTCAAAGGGCTCAAACCCGGTAATTAATACACTTTTCATCGCCTCTCCTAGAGGAACATCAGGAAATACAGTAAAAATACGTTAACAATCAAGAGAGTGACCCCGGTTGGGATCTGGGCTTTGATCACCGCATTTTTATCTGGCAGTTCCAATAATGCAGCAGGAACAATATTAAAGTTGGCCGCCATTGGCGTCATCAGAGTACCGCAATACCCCGAAAACATCCCGATAGCCGCCATCACTGCGGGGTTACCGCCATGCTGCAACACTAAAATGGGGATACCAATACCGGCGGTGACAATAGGGAAAGCCGCAAAAGCATTACCCATGATCATGGTTAACACCGCCATGCCAATAGCATAGACTGCCACGGCAATAAAGCGATGATCTACCGCCAGATATTCCTGTGTCAGATGGGCAATTGCCGTGCCGACACCGGCGGTGGTAAACAACAGGCCGAGTGTCGCCAGAATCTGCGGCAAGATAAATGCCCAGCCAATGGAATCCAGCAAACGCCGCGCTTCCTGCACTGGCTGAGCAGCCGTTTCGCGGGTCAGGAACACGGCAATCAGCAAGCCAAGCACACAGCCAACTGTCATCGAGAATAAGGTCACCAAGGTGGCGTGGTTGCCGCTACCAAATAGCCACAGGTCCAAAGCCGGAATATAATTAAACAGCAGCACGCCGATAACCGTCACCACGGGGATAGTCAGTGCCGGAAGAAACAGCCGGTTGCCGAGGCGCTTGGCACTTACTTCCCGTTCTTGCTCGGTGCGCTGGTGATAACTGCCCAGTTTTACCCCGCCGAAACCGGCAATCAGCGCCATGATGATGACCACCACGCCGACCGTGATATTCAGCACCCGCTTCTCATCTGGGCCCTCGCCCGCCAAGGTATTTGCCAGGCGGTAAGTCCAATCCCCGACCAAGAAAATCAGCCCGTATAGCCCCCAAAAAAGCCCTGTTGTTATACGGCGCGGGTTGGCTTTATCGCGAAACGACATCACTGCGACTATCAGTAATACCGCGCCAGCCAGCCAATATAGATATTGTTGTTGGAAAATCATTGGCTGTCTCCCTTGGTTGCCAGGGCAGACTGATTCAGCGCGGTTAATTCAGCGGCGAGATGTTTATCTAAACGTTGTAAGCGGTAGGCATGAATCAAGAAGGCACAAATCGCCGTCGGGATCCCCCACAGGGCGATATGCAGCGGCTCGGTTTGAATGCCACCGGACTCCAACATAAAATTATGCATAAAAATGATGGCACCAAAGGCGACAAAAATATCTTCACCAAAGAACAGCCCCACGTTATCTGTCGCCGCTGACATGGCGCGCAGCCGATAACGTACTTTTTCCGGCAACTCGCCATAACGAGTTTTTGCCGCACCTTCCGCCATCGGGGCCAATAGCGGCCGCACCATTTGTGCATGACCACCGAGGCTGGTTAGCCCCAGCGCTGCTGTGCCTTCGCGCACAAACAGATACACAATCAATAAGCGGCCAGAAGTGGCGCTTTTAATTTGCGAAATCCACGCCTGCGCCCGCTCTTTCAAGCCATGGCGTTCCAATAAGCCAATAACAGCCAACGGCAGTAACAGAATCAAGGGCAGATTGCGGGTGTTCAGAAACCCTTCGCCCAGTTTTTCCAAAATAGTGGCTATTGGCATCAATGCTGCCACGCCCGTGATGATCCCGGCGCTTATCACTACCAAGACCGCGTTTATGCGCAGTAAAAATCCAATTACAATTGCCGCGATCCCTATCAGCGGCCAAAGGTTTACTGTTTGTTCCAAGATGACGCTCCTGTCATGATATTGAAAATGTTATAGATTTACATCTATGATGCTATTGCATCCGCGCTTGGTACTGATGATTTTTTATGATCAGAATGGGGTTTTAATACCCTTTATTGCGCGGTGATAATGATATTTTCCTGCTGGAAACTGTCACGCAAGCGACGGGCGAAATTCAATGCATGAGCACCATCACCATGCACACAAACTGTATCCGCCTGCACCGGTACCCAACGGCCATCACGCGCCTGTACCTGATGACGTTGCACCATGGCTAAGGTTTGTGACAAAGCCAAATCGTCACTTTCGATGAGCGCATCAGGCTGACTACGCGGCACTAAGGTACCATCGCCTTGATAGCGGCGATCGGCAAACACCTCTTGTCGGGTCACTAAGCCCGCTCGCTCACCGGCGCGGATGAGTTCACTCCCCGCTAGCCCCACCAACCGCAATGACGGGTCGACGGCCTTAACCGCCTGAGCAATCGCATCCGCCAACCGCGAGTCCAGTGCCGCCTGGTTATACAACATGCCGTGTGGTTTCACATGTTGCATAACGCCCCCTTCGGCTTTCACGATGGCAGCCAGTGCCCCCAGTTGGTAAAGCACTTGGGCGTAGACGGTCTCGGGCGGTAACTGCATGGCGGTGCGACCAAAGTTCTCACGATCCGGGAAGCTCGGGTGTGCGCCAATAGCCACCCCATACTCCATAGCCCAGCGCACTGATTGGCGCATGGTCTGCGCGTCACCCGCATGAAAACCACAGGCGATATTGGCGGAACTGACTAATTGTAACAGTGCCTGATCATTGGCACAGCCCTCACCTAAATCTGCATTTAAATCAACCTTCATTTGGCCTCCGTGCATTTAGCCTCCACAGTCTCAAAACCTTGCTGTAAGCCCCATTCAATCTGCTGTAGATAATGGCGTTGTTCTGACTTGGCACGCAGTGCCTCTTCGACGCTACACTGGACAAAATGCACTGACTCTCCGAGCCTAAGTTGCGCCAAATGGTAGAGATCTGCTTCAATCACGCAGGCAATACGCGGATAACCGCCAGTCGTTTGTGCATCCGCCATCAACACAATAGGCTGGCCGTTATGCGGCACTTGCACCACACCGGGCAATAAACCGTGCGATAACATCTCGCGTGAAGTGGTGCGAGTTAACTCACGCCCTGTCAGGCGATATCCCATCCGGTTACTTTGCGGGCTGAGTTGCCAAGCCTCGCGCCAGAAAGCGCCCTGCGCAACATCGTCAAATTCATGATATTCCGGCCCCGGTACCGCGCGCACACGGTTACCAAATAACATTTGTTTTATACCAACAGATTCACGCGGTAAACGAGTCGGCTGGCCCAACGGCAGGTTGTCACCCTCTTTAATCAACCGCCCCTGATGACCACCAAAGCCCGCTTTCAAATCTGTACTGCGCGACCCCAGCATTTCCGGCACGGCAATACCGCCAGAAATCGCCAGATAACTGCGCATACCACGGTGCGGCACACTGAGTTTTAACTGTTGGCCTGGCTTGACCGGATAACGCCAGCCCGTCCACAGCAGTTGGTCACCCAACATCGCCTCACAGCCCGCGCCAGTGACCGCAATCCAGCCCGGTTGGGTAAATTCAGCAGTAAATTGGCCCAATGTAATTTCCAACCCGGCAGCATCGGCATCATTCCCCACCAGCATATTCGCCATGCTCAGTGCCGGTAAGTCGAGCGCCCCGCCCTGACTGATACCTAAACGACGAAAACCACCGCGGCCACTGTCTTGCACCGTGGTATAAATACCTGCACGAATTATCTTCAGCATACGCCCTCCTTTAAAGGCAGGAAGCGCACATTGTCACCAGGCCGCAACAGGGTTGGCGGCATTTCTAGCGGATTAAACAACGCCAATGATGTGCGGCCAATAAGCTGCCAGCCACCCGGAGTGGCCAGCGGATAAATACCGGTTTGGCTCCCGCCAATCCCAACAGAACCCGTAGGAACCACCAGCCGTGGCTCAGCGCGCCGTGGTGTTGCCAGCTGTTCTGGCATTCCCCCCAGATATGAAAAGCCCGGTTGGAACCCAAGAAAATAGACGATATAGCTCGCCCCCGCATGGCACTCAACCACCTGACGCTCCGTCATGCCGGTATGACGCGCCACTTCAGCCAGATCTGGCCCTGCTTCACCGCCATAAATAACCGGGATAGTGACATCGCGCGATTCAGGGACTAATGACTCACTCTCTTCCCACCAGCGTTGCAGCCGTTCAATGGCATCCAGCGCGGTATGCTGTGGATCTGTCAGCAATAAAGTTAGGTTATTCATTCCGGGGATAGCTTCAAGAACATCGGGATGATGAATCAGGCGATCAGCTAGCCCCCAAATCCGTTGCTGGCTTGTTAATGTGACCGGCGGTTCTAACTCCAGAACCACCGCACTTTCTCCCAGTAAATAGCATCGAGCTCGTTGCACTCCCGTCCCCTATAGCTTTTGTTTTTATATAAATAATCGTTATAAGTTTATATTTATGCGTTAGCGCCTAGCCGCTGTCAATAGAACTAAATTAACCTATAGCTGTGAACAATCACTAAACTGGGTGAAAAGACCCATATTAATCACTGTAACTGCTTATTTTTAAGGTTTTTTAACAATGATAGCGATAACTGTGCGATTTTTTCTTATTTAAAATCAGAGGGAAGCACCGAGATATTCTTAAAAATTGCAGATTTATCGCTCAACGGCAGCCAGATGAGGATTTCAAATAGCTGAGCGGCCGATAAACCTTTTATTATGTAGGGTTTATTACTGTGTGGTGGAGGGAATATCAACGGTAACTTATGCACCGAGGCTTATCGCCGGTGCATAAGTTACCGTATTAGGTCAGGCGGGGTTAGGAATATCAATAAAGATAACATCAAGTTGATAGTGGGTTGCGAGCCATTCACCTAGCGCTTTAATGCCATAGCGCTCAGTTGCATGGTGCCCAGCCGCATAAAAATTCACCCCCATCTCACGGGCGATATGAATGGTTTGCTCAGAAACCTCGCCAGTTATAAATGCATCGACACCAAATTCAGCGGCTTGCTGAATATATCCTTGCCCGCCCCCGCTACACCAGGCAATGCGGCGCACATCCGCTGGCGCGTGCTCACCACAATGTAACACTGGGCGCTCCAATAACTTTTCCAACCGCTCACGTAAAATGACTGCATTTAGCGGCGCATCGAATTCACCATACGGCAGCAGAGACTCAATTTCTCCCTGCACCTGAATCCCCAGCAATTTCGCCAGTTGCGCGTTATTGCCTAATTCAGGATGCGCATCCAGCGGCAAGTGATAGCCATACAGATTGATGTCATTGGTGAGTAATGTTTTCAATCGGTTACGTTTCATTCCCCGCACCACTGCCGGTTCATTTTTCCAGAAATAACCGTGATGCACCAAAATGGCATCCGCCTGCTGCGCCACCGCCGCGTCCAGCAGCGCCTGGCTGGCTGTGACACCGGTGACAATGCGCCGGACTTCCTCGCGCCCCTCGACCTGCAAACCGTTGGGTGCATAGTCTTGAAAAGCCGAGATATTCAGCTGATTATTAAGTAGAGTTTCGAGTTCGGTATTACGCATTTCATCAGCCTTATCAATAGATACTATGAATCAATATTATTGAGATATATACCCAAAGTCATTGGAGTTGCAGGTAGGCAGCAAGCGAGCAAGTCCCGATGAGCTTACTCGAGTAAGTGATTCGGGTTTGTGAACGTAGCTAACACCCCTGCGGCTTCAAGTACGAAGGGAATATTTAGAATTTCCGGCTATCGCCTTGATCCATCAGGATAAACTTAACCCCCATATCATTACCTTGCGTAAGCTCAGCCGCAATCACTTTACGCACATCCTGGCCCTGTTTGAATGAGGGTTTAATATGGCTAATCACCACCGGCAAACCTTTTAAGGGCTGCCCTTCGCCGCTGTATTTCTCAAGATTCTTCAATTCCTTCAGCAGCCACTTGGGTGTCATGTGGCCATACAATTTGCCATCATCCATTTCATTCGGGTATGAAACTTCAATAATCATCCCTTTCAACTGCTGCTTTTGGACCTTTTCAGCCAATTTACGCCACACTGTATCCAGGTTCTTCGACTTTTCTATCTCATCCGGGCCAGTATCGCCAAAATAGGCAAAAGCTGCATTGTTACCGGTGATAAGCAACATTGAAGAAGGCGATTTATCATGGCTTAAGGGGTACATCTCGCCGGTTAAACGGGTCAGCCCCAAACTTAATGATTGGGCCGGGCGCACCAGTTGCATGCGGTAAGTCCCCAAACGAGTGCCACTGCCACTGTCGGTAAAATTGGGCCAGACACGCCAGTTAAAATAGTAGTTCCGCAATACATCAATAGTATCGGCTGATGCATAAATAGTTTTTTTGCTGTCTTCCGGCGAACCAATAATCAGGCCAGATACATGGTCAAGATGGGCATGGCTAATGAAATAGCTGTTGATGCTTTGGCGAAAGACATAACCCTGCCGAGTGAGCGGAGCGGCCTTTTCAGCCGTCACATCAGAAAAGTTACCTTTATCCAGTGCCTTAGCTATCCCCGGCAGCACCGAACCGGCATCCAGCGCTAAATACACCGGCTGGCTATCATCACGAATCAGGTAAGAAGTCAGATTGCCATCACTGACACCGCCATCGACCCCAAGTGCTACCACTTCAAACCCTGCCGCCGCCAAGGTGCTATAGAAGCTAAAAGAGAAAACTAATCCGGCATTAAGCAGCCGGTTACGGCGCTTATTACTGCTGACTTGACGAACAGTTGCTACCGATTGAGTCGAAATATAGGTCAAAAACATGAAGGCTCCTGGTGATTAGGGATCCTTGCTGCCATCCCGCTTAGCGGCTTCAAATGCCGCGAGTGTAGCCAATCTGGCCTGCTTATGGTCCACCAGCGGTGGTGGGTAATCCAAAGGTTGCTGCTGCCGCTCGGCCCAACGCCATGGTTGATGGATATCGCTGTCGGGTACTGCCGCCAATTCAGGTAACCACCGACGAATAAAAACGCCATCTTTATCAAAGCGCTCTCCCTGCGTGGTGGGATTAAAGATGCGAAAATAGGGTGCGGCATCCGTCCCGGTTGATGCTGCCCACTGCCAGCCGCCATTATTAGCGGCCAAATCACCGTCTAATAATTGCGACATAAAATAGCGTTCGCCGTGCCGCCAGTCGATCAGCAAGTCTTTGACCAGAAAACTGGCGCTAATCATCCGCAATCGGTTATGCATCCAGCCAGTTTCATTGAGCTGCCGCATTGCTGCGTCGACAATAGGATAACCTGTTCGCCCCTGCTGCCAGGCGATTAATTGCTGTTCTGAGTGATTCCATATTACTGCATCAGTCCAGCTAATAAAGGGATGATGCTGGCATAACCGGGGATAAGCTACCAGTAAATGACGATAAAATTCACGCCAGATCAATTCATTAAGCCAAATAAAGGCCCCGCCCTCGACATTTTCCAACAAATCCGGACATTCGGCTCGCAGGCGATTAACACATTGACGGGGTGAAAGAATACCCAGTGCCAAATAAGGTGACAAGCAACTGGTGCCCGCGATCGCGGGGAAATCGCGTTGCTGCTGATAGTCCTGAGCATCCTCGCGACAAAAACGGCGCAAACGCTGTAGCGCCGCCTCTTCCCCCGCCGGAAATAGCTGATTGTCGACCGGCTGTTGCGGATAATCAAACGGTGCCAAGGGCTGCGAGGGAGTCACAGCTGCGGTGGTGCGGGCTTTCGGGGCCGGAACACTGCGGCAATCACTCATCATTAACCGCTGGATAAATGCACGGCGAAACGGAGTGAAAACTTTATACATTTCATTATTACCGGTCAGGACAGTGCCCGGTGGCAATAACACGCTGTCATGAAAGCCGTGACAGGCGATAGCGCGCTGACTCAATTGTGCCATCAATGCTTCATCGCGGACACGTTCATTCAGCTCATACTGTTGGTTATAAAACAGCGCATCCACTGGCTGCTGCTGACAAAAATCATTCAGCCAGGTAATCGAATCTTTAAAATCATCACACTGATGATAGTGCAGCGGGATTCCTCTTTCGGCGAGCGCACTCTGCAACAGTTGCAGATTTTGCAGCAAGAATGCCGCCTGTCGCGGTGCCATATCGTGCGCCGCCCATTGTGCTGGTGTGGCGATAAACACCGCCATCACAATGGCTTGAGGATCCTGACACGCCGCATGTAGCGCCAGATTATCCGTTAGGCGTAAATCATTACGGAACCAAACAAGATGCGTAGCCATGCTTTAACCTTGCGCTGAATAAAACGTAAAATAGTGCTGCCCAGCCAGATAATCATTTGGAAATTCAACCATATAATCCATTATCTGCGCAATAGGCGCGCTGATAGGCCATTCGCCTAACCGATATTGCTCAATAAGCTGTGCCAAAGCCTGACGCTGCGCTGAGGTGAGATAAGGCCGAAAATAGCCCTGCACATGCATCAGCACATTGGTGTGATTAGCCACTGTTGGAGAATGGGACAATAAATGCAGTAAACGCTGGCGATACTCAGCAGTAAATTCACTCAGTGATGGCCATTTATCCATTGCCGCAATAAAAGGCCCAATTTCACGGTATTCCGGTTGTGAATGCGCTAATAACACTAATTTATATCGGCTATGAAATTTCATTAATTTGCCACGGGTGATACCCGCCGCACAGAGTGCATCAAGTTCATCGCGCGCATGGCAATATACAATACTCGGTGTTACCTGTTGGTTTTGCAGCATCTGCTTGTTTTCCGGCATCTGACTATTTTGCGGCATTTTATTCTCCATCAGCTTTGGCTGTGTTGAACAATTTATTTCATCATAACAGCTGTAGCCAAAGAACCAGGGTATTGGTTGATCTCTTTATATAAAAGCACTCAGTGTTCGCAATAAAAAAATGCCACTCAGTATTAGCTGAATGGCATCACGAAATCTTATCTACAACGCGCTATCGATAGGCTTTATCGCTACGCCGCACACAGAGTAGTGTTAGCCCACAGCCCAGCTATTTTCTGTTGTATTTGAGTATCCATTTGCCCAATAAAGCTGGATTTTCCATCAGATACAGGGAAGTTGTTCATATTCTGAACCAAGCCATCAATGGCGGAATCTGTCAGGACCTCATAGCCATGAGGTGAGCCATTGACTCCCTTATCACTCACCACAATCGCGGCGCGTTTACCATTAAAGTAATCATTAAAGGTCACTGAACCCACTCGCTCAAAATCACCTTGTGCCGAATCATCAGCAATTGGCCGTCTGACTAAAATGGTCAAATCATAACCACTTCGCTGGAGCCACAGGTCACGCCAACTGACATTATTCATCAGAATTTTATCTTCGCGACTGATATCAGTAACCGTACAATCAATCACCGCTGTGCTGACGACAAAGCTATCAACCCCATCAAGGCCGCTAAATTTGTTCTGATAGCCGCCGAGTTCAAACATGTCATCACCCTCGCCGCCCAAAAAATCACTGAATTTTGAAATAACGTCGGCAATCAGATGGTCATTCCCATCACCGCCCATAATGACGCTCGAGTAACCCATCAATTTTATCGTATCGCTACCTTGATTTCCTGACACGCTATTTTCATTACCAAATACGACACCGTAATCATTGCCTTCCCCTAACTCTGCAACATTATTATTGCCCATAAGAACAACGTAATCCTGACCTTGCTCACCATCAGTGCGATTATAATGACCGGCGACGACGGCATAATCGTCCCCATCCCCCATGTTGACAGTTCCAGTCTCACCAAAGATAAATGCTTTATCATTACCGGCACCCAAGTTGGCATGATTTATCCGCCCAGCAAGAACAGCAGTATCATCACCTGCCCCGCCAAACATTGTATTTTCACGGCCCATCAAGACGCCAGTATCATCGCCCTGACCACCAGTGAAAACGTTGGAAATCCCCATGCCATAGAATGCATCGTCTCCCTGCCCACCCCAAAAGTTATTATTATCGCCAAGATAAGCACCTAAATCGTTACCATGCCCGCCCAGTGTGAAGTTGTAATTCCCCAATGACCAATTCAGGTCGCCATCCCCACGTAGAAAACCGCTATTACGCAAGAAATCGAACGTTTTCTCTTCCATATTAAGCAGATCTTGGGCCATATTCTGTTTCAGATTATTGACCCTATCCGCCATTTCAGTTTGCTTGTCTTTATTGAATAACGTAGCAAACAGGTTAGGTAAATTAAGAGAACTGAAACCAAATGCCTGATCTTTATTTTCTGGGGGCTGGGTAGTTCTGGACCCCGATGCATTAACAGCCGCGGTCTCATCTCCTTCATTTGGAGCCTTATCTTGCAAACCATGAGTTTGGGCGAAAGAGGTAATCGCATTTTCACCCATATTTAAATTCGCTTTTAAGCCATTCAGTAATTTCTGCGGATCACTCAGTGCATTAAGCTTTTCACCACCAAATTCGGCCACAACCTCTATCATTTCTTTTAATATTTTTTCTCCATCGATATCTTCGCCGGTACGGGAAACAATATTACCCGCAGCATCATAATCAACACCAAAAACATCACCTAACGTCATATCACTTTCGATTAATGATAATTTATTAATTAACTGATTTTTAATCTGCCTTGGCATATCATCAATACTATAAGTCATGGTGGTTTTGACTCTACCCGACCGGGTAACCTGCTGGGTACTGATAGCAAACAACGAACCCAAATTAATATCCATAATCGATTGAATATTATCGCCAAAAGTAAAGTTCCAGTTACTGTTGGTCACAATGATATCGGCCCCTTGACCACCGACTGCAATATTAAAGACCATAGTGTCATTTAACTTACGCAACTTATCTGCTTTAGTTGTTTTTACCTGATGGTTATTTTCTGTAGTAGATGGCTTTCCTAACCATTGGTTATATTTCTTATTCAATGTCGCATTAATATCACTTTTTAGGCCACGTGCACTACGAATAAGTTGAGAATCTATTTCAATCAAACTGTTATATTCCACATTACTGGTACTGTCCAATGCAGATAATTCGTTGAGATATTGTTTCGCACCAGAGAAGGTCCACTGCTGTGCTTGGGCCTGCAACCAATCACCGCCATACCCTTCAGTAGCAATATTCTCTAACGCAACACAAATTCGTGTCGCGCCATCAAATGGATTAACCAATGGTGGGGATAGCACGGTTTTTTCTGTCATAAATATCAAGTCATTACTGTGACCATAATTAAAACTAATATTGCGAGACCCCATAAATGCTTGTACGCCTTCAAAGGCCTGATAACCGCCAATATTAACGCTGTGTTTACTCATACCATCACCAATATGAATCATGATATTATTATCACCAAACACTAAGGTTTTAAATCCACCATGACCGACTTTTATACCCAGATTTGAGGTACCCCAATTGATTGAGGTAAATTCATCATCACCAATCTGAATATTTATATTACCTGCGTAACTTACCGCCTGATTATTATCAGTAGATGGGGCTACAGTATCAATCCTTTGTTTCCTTTCTGGCGGGGAAAACTCTTCTGTATTACGGCCAATAGCGCCACTTGCGGGTGAATCAATATTCTTAGTACCAACGCGATTAATATCGATCTCAGCCAAGTGCACATTGTTATTGACTTTTTCTGTAATACTTTCTATTTCCCCCTCATTGTTCAGCCGTAATATGACTTTATCACTGCCCACTTTGTGTTTTAAGTTGCCATCATCATCCAGTGTATTTTTACGCCCTTGCTCATTAACAAGGACTCGAGTATTTCGTGCTGCAACATCAGTTTTAATGCCTTGGTTGCCTAATTCCGTAATAAATTGTCGGGCAAAACCTTGCTGTCTGTTTTTATCTACCAGTGAACATCCCACCAGGCTAATATAGTTTGGCGTGCTTTTGATATGATAATCATTATCGAGTTCGTCTTTAAAACGTCTAATTCTTGTGGCTAATTCTGTAGGGTTTTCATTGGATAAGGTTTGATTATCTTGACCATTACTGCCATCACGCCCATGCCCAACTAACTGCCAACGGATATTGCCATGCAATGAAGTCGGATCACCCGATACCACTCGGTACTGCCCATTTGAATCAAGCTGAACCAAAATAGAGCCTGGGTGTTTAGCTGCTAAATTAGCCGCCGCTTCAGCTGCAATAGGGTCGTTTTCTAATTGAACAATAATTTGACCATTATATTGAGAAAAACTCCATGAGCTGCTCGACTTAACAGTAGCGACCTCCCAATTATCAACCGATTGGCGAGTATTTCTTTTAGTACTTGTGTCATTCAATGTTGCTGGGAATATTATTCGTGGAGAGCCAGTTGTATTATTTCTAGGATAAATAGTACGTTGAGTTGGATCATCAGCACTGACAGTGAGCCTGTTGTTTGCATCAACTTGCAGTATTGGAAGCTTCATTTGGTGGCTAATACCGGAAACGGGCGATTCTATACCAATGTGTGACTTTAAATGAGCCTCACCATAGATAACAACAAATTTTTCGTTTGCAGGTATCTGTTTTAATATATCTACTGCAATATTATTCGCAGATCCCGCTCTATACATTAAACTATGGTTACCACTACCTTTCGAGGTACTATTATCATCCAAGAAAATAATTTTTACTTTATTTTCAAATGCTGTAGTGACAATATTTTTAACTCCCTTTGCCGTTAGGAAAGTGTTTAAATCAGGTGAGATAACACCAGTTCTATAATAATCATCAATTAGTGGTTGAATATGGTCTCTACGCAAATGTTCCAGACCAATAGTTGTTACCCCATGACGCTTAAGTTCAGATATTTGCTCAATAATAAAACGTCGTCCTTCCTCTTGTGAACCATGAGTTTCACCAATAAGTAACCCTTGATTACCTCTTAGTAATACCGAAAGCTGGCCATCAACATCACCGTATTGGTTAAGTTCTCTATTTATCCTATCCCTACTAATACCTGAATATTTGGAATCCCAAGATGCAAAGTCTATTTTATTATTGCGCTGGTAAATCGATTCAATTTGATCCAAGCGCGAAAGTTGTAATTGCTTTAAGAATTTTTTATCTGCACAGTTATCTAGCCAGTTAAGCTCTTTCGAACGATCAGTACTATTATTCCTGCCAGCGACCTCATTAAGTATATAACTGAAAAATTGGCTATTTTCGGATCCGCGCGCTCTAAAAGATGCCATTTCTTCATAGGTATAACCTATAGTAAATGATCGAGTTGATTCATTAATATAAACTTGTCTCAGCTCTCCATTTGATTGAGCTTGCAATAATTTTGTTTTGCATTCGTCAAATTGATCTCCTGTTGCAATATGATAGGTTGGGTCAAAATTAAGTAAATTTCTATCTGGTATTTTGCCTTCAAACCCTTTCAATAGGGTCAGATAACCATCTTCGCTAATCCAAACATGCATCATATTTGTTAAACCAACATGACTACCTTGCGATTCACGAGCAGCAACTTCATACAATCTGGCAGCCATCTCTGGTTGCGTCTTCGAAAGGCGTAGTATTGCATTTTTGGCTGGTTGCATTTTAGAATTAAACAAGGATTTATCTATCTTTTCACCTAAAGTCAGAAATGCTTTATTACGCCCTGAAGATGGATGTTCATTGATATATCTTTCAATTTCACTTTTCAATATAAATATATTTTTAATTCTTTCAGAATTCGACGTTGAATTAATAAGATCGATTATGTTCAATATTTTTTTATAAGAGTAACCTATCGGTTTACCCATCACTGAAGCTTGTTTTTTTAATTCATCTTTGGAAATAATTACATTTGATTCAATTTCTACTGGTGGATTGTTTTTTCCTGTTTTTTTCACTATATCCAATATGTTATAACCAAAATTATCTTCTCGTAATTTATTAGATAATATCTTCACCTCCTTTATTTTTGACTGACCTGTAGTAAGACCCTCTACCGACGAAACATCAGATATTATATTGGTAATTCTCCCATCAGCCGGAGCCAAAGGCAGTCTATCAGGAATGAAACTTTCATCAGGAGAAATAGCAGCGTCAGAGACCTCTTTAACATCTGTGTTGTAGGCGTTTTGGTTTCGATTCAGACCACTGCCCTCAGCCTCCCGCCTATTTTTTGGTGTATCGCCCTCACTACGTTGAACACTTTTAGCCTCTCTTGCCGCAGCATCCGCCTCGTTATTAGCGTCCTTAAGATGGCCCTCACCACGGCTTTTAGCGGTAACGACATCTTCTTGAGCCTTTCTATTTGCTTTATTAGCTTTTATTTTCTGCTGTTTAGCCTCTGTTTTTCTTTTCGCTACTTCTAACTCAGCAGTGGCTTTTGCGGCATCTGCTTTATTTTTATCCTGCTCACCTTTTGCCAATGCAGACTCAGACTGAGCAACCGCGTCATTCATCGCTGATTGATGCTTATTAACGTTAGATTGAGACGTATCTAAACTTTCATTTGCAGTTTTTATTGATTCATCAAGTTTATCGTTTATATCTTTTAACAAACCTCCAGCAAATTGTTGTCGGTAATCCTCTCCCGTTTCTGTATTTTCATCAGCAGAAATATTATTAATACTCTGAGCTATTTTTTGTTTCTCAGTTAATAACTCATTTGCCTGCTGTTCCATTTGTTGCTGGTAATCTGCAGCAGTGGCTGCTAAAACCGCTTTATCAATACCCTCTATCTGCGACTGGATAACAGATGCATTTTCAGTCTGCTTATCCTTATATCGCTGGAACTGTTCAGCATCGTCCTCTGCCCGAGCCTTATCTCCACCCACTTTTTCCTCAATTTCAAAATGAGTTTTAGAGTGCTGAACATCGTCTTTTATTGACGTATTATCAGAACCACCTAATGCCTTTGATGCATTATTTTTTGTACTTTCTAAGTTGGGTGCATCTATATTATTAATATTATTACTTTTAGCACTAAAATCAGAAGGTGCGCTCTCTGAATCAAACTTTCCACTGACCCCAGTCTCATTTAAGTTGAAACCATTAAGATTATTGACCTCTGGTAAATTAAAACCACCATGGCCATTACGGAATCCCGTCGTCTGCCCTTCATTACCATTAACCAAATAGTCAATCCCCTGGCTACCTGCCCGCCCCAGCAGATTTTGCTTTATGTTACCAAACAATGCTGATAATTTATTGCTCCGTGTATTACTGGATGCTACAGATAAATTATAATAATCTCCATTCCCCACTTTGACAGAGACATTATTCCGTCCATAGGTTGCTACAACAGATAAACCATCACCAACATTAATATTAGCATTGGCTTTACCTTTCATCACTGCAACATTTAATCCATCGCCAACTTTGGTATTAATATTATACTTACCCCAAGCGACATTAACTGAAGTACCATCACCTACTTTAGTATTGATATTGGTATCACCATACACAACGGTAACGTTTAATCCATCACCAACATCTGTCGTGACATTAATTTTCCCTTTAGCAATTGTTATTGCATTACCATCGCCGACTGTAGTAACGATATTATTATTTGCCCATAATACATTGTAAGCATCTCCATCACCCACTTTCGTCACAATGTTATTATTAGCCTTAGCCACAACCACATTCCTGCCGCTACCAACAGCAGTGATAATATTCTGCTTACCCCATGCAAAAGTATAGTTATCAATATCCCCTATAGCACTAACAATATTAGCATCACCTTTTGTTACAGTGACTTCCTGACCATTTCCCACCCGAGTAATAACATTACCTTTACCTTTGGAAAAATTATAACGATCCCCATCGCCAACCTGAGTAATAACATTCAGCTCCCCCCACACCGCATTGATGCCAGTACCATTACCTATTTTTGTAATGATATTTCCTTTCCCTTTAGCAATGCCAATGGTCATACCATTACCAATATGGGTCATAATATTGCCAGTTTGGGATATTAATAAACCAATAGTAGTATCATTACCCACTTTAGTGAGAATATTACCTTTTCCGTGTAATACAACCGCGGTTATTCCTGTTCCCACATGAGTGATAACATTCCCATCCGCTTTTGCCAAAATACCCATAAAACCATCGCCGACTTTGGTAATGATGTTCCCTTTAGCTAAGGCTATTCCGCCAGTAATACCGTTACCAATATGGGTCATGATATTCGCTTTGCCGACCATAATAGCGAGTGCAGTTCCATCGCCAACCTTGGTCATTACATTTAGCTTGCCAATGAAAACCCCAATACCTATAGATTCATTTTTATGATTATTTATCTGAGAATAAACATTTATATTTCCGACCATGACGGCAACAGTCAGCCCGGAACCTACCTTGGTAAATATATTTGCCTTACCGATCATTAACGCAAAGGTTTCTCCATGACCAACGTGGGTCATCACATTAGCAATACTGATCATCGCCGCTAATGTCATACCATCACCAACTTTAGTGAGAATATTACCCCCCTTGGCCAGCATTAAAGCAAATGTTTGGCCATTGCCTACTTGGGTTAGAATATTTCCTTTGGCAATCATTAACGCTAAAAGATCACCATCACCGACTTTAGTTATCACATTTCCTAAAGCAGCCATTAATACATAGGTATTACCATCCCCTATATGAGTCATAATATTACCGGCGGCAAGCATAGCCGCAATTGTGGTTCCATCACCTACTTTAGTATAGATATTTCCACCGCCGGCCATCACACCCAAAGTCTGGCCATCCCCCACATGAGTAAATATATTCCCTAAGCCAAACATAATACCGTTAGCGCTGCCATTGCCTACTTTGGTTAGAATATTACCGCCACCTAACATGATAGTATCGGTCTTCCCGCCACCAACATGGGTTAATACATTTAAACCGCCGGCCAGAATAGCTCGCATATCCCCGCGGCCTTTTTTAGTCACGATATTTGCCGCCGCTACAGCAATAACAGTTGTCCTGGCGTGGTTTTCATCATCGCTAATATGAGTGATGATATTCCCCAAGCCAAGAGCAACAATGGTCAAATCACCCTGACCCATGCTGGTTATTACATTACCCCCCCCACCCACGACAGAAAACAGTGACCCTTGTCCTTTTTTGGTTAGCACATTTAAGCCACCAGCAGAAATCCAGAAAGCCTCTCCATCGCCAATTTGAGTATGCGTATTTAATCCACCTAGCATCTTCACAATACTATTTCCATCACCACTGTGGACAGAAATATTACCCAAAGCGATCAGTGTGACATCATATTGACCATTACCTAGACGCACCATGACATTAACTGCACCACCAGCATTAACTTTCATGTCCCCTTTTTGACTTTTATGCACTAATACATTCGCCAGCCCAGCACCGTTAAATGTCAGGTTACCCTCGCCTCCACTCTTAACAATAATATTGGCTATTCCACCACCGGTAAAGTCGGTATTACCTTTAACTGCTGTATGGGTGATGATATTTGCTGCACCGCCACCTTTGAAAGTAACATTTCCACGAACAACATCAGACTCGATAACATTGGCAATACCTCCCCCTTCAAAGTTTATATCATCACTTGAGTTAATTAAGTTCATATTTGTGATATTTGATACTTTATTAGGTTCTAGTCTATTTAATTTTTTATCTACCATAACCTCTTTATTAATGCTATATGAAATACTGTCAATACTCGGTACATTGGCTATGTTCACAACGCGTCTATACCGACCAATATAACCAGAGCCAGTACGTTCTACTAATCCATCAGGAATTTTATTTATTGTATCGTTGGGCCTGGCAACCATCCCTTTTGATACCGAACGTTTATAAGGTATAATTTTCATTCCCTGACAGGGTGTCAATATCGTCTCACCGTCAATATTGACACGCGTATAAGCATCACTTATTACAATTTCATAAATATAATTTCTACTCACAAAATAATAAGCCCCTGGCTTACCTGTTGATTTAATTGCCGAGAGTGAGTTGCCATCTGAAAGCTTAATTGCATTTAATGTTAAATTATCCTTTTTTAAAACCAGTTCATCTTCATATTTCAACAGTATGCTGTCACCGCCAAGCCATTCTTTTGGCAGCTCAGATGAATACTCACTTTTTATCTTTGTTGCTTTAACATTATAATTAATATCAACCAAATCATTAAAATTAGAACCATTACCAGAAGTTCTACGCCAACGATTTGATATGCTATCAAACGAAAATATAGTTGTAGTTTTTTTAGTTTTTATATCTCCTGTTTTTTCATCCTGAAATAGGTACACTTTAGTAAAAGCTTTAGAATAATAACCATCATGGTAGTACCAGTGTTCATATAAATAGTAACCCTCCTTTTTTACAGCACTAACTTTATCTGTGCTAATACCAAGCGTTTCATTTTCAAAGCGAGCATCCCCTAAAACAATATCGTCTAATGCTAACTTGCCATTAGCACCATATCCTATTGATTTGCGAGTAATTTTATTATATGCACCTATAGCAAAAATATTCATGCTGCCACTGTTTCCAGTGTGGTTTATAATATTAGCACCAGCAACTACAGTGGCATCAATATCACCATCTCCCTCCTTAATGATATTCATTGCCCCTGCTGCACCTTTCACGGTTAACTTCCCCGTAGTATCTAAAACCTCCAGATATGCTGCTCCTCCTTTTATCGTATCATCACCGCTCCCAGCTTCGACTTTTGCAGCAATGGATCCGACAAAAATATCATCATCTCCGCCACGGGCATATATTATTCCACCAAGGCCGATCGCATCAATATCATTATTACTATCATCGCCATTATAAACACCGGTAAAAAAATACTCTGCACTTCGATTAGATGCTTTACTCATGGAATATCCTTATTAAGTTAAATTTTAAACCATTGGATTTTGGGTTTATCTGAAGAACACTGTTTATTGAGTTGCCCCCGGATAGCACACACCCATTCTCCCTTTCTGGAAGAATGTATATTCCTGCGCAAATCAGTCGCCATCATTTTCGCATGACCATAAGGGGCTATCATTTCTGGGAAAAACATATTACTGCCGGACTGCCAATCTTCTTTTCTAATATCACGCTCACCTGAAAGTATTTCGTTCATATTTTTTTCAGATAAAAATGCCCAATTGCAAAATGCAAGTGGGTTACCCTGTTCATCTTCATAATAACGAAATTGATTTAATATAATCGCCGGGTAAATCTGCTGAAACCATTCCGAAACAAAATAAGCTCTATGCAGCGGAGAACGCTGCGTTAACAGCATTACTCCACCCATTATTTTTTGTATTTCGGATGATTCTAGCGATGTGAATTTATTATTTATCACTACCAACCACCAACCTATTATTCCATTAACTTATATTTTATTTTTTTAGTGTTTTTTCTCCGTCACTTTCAATTTCATCATTACCTTCCCCATCACCACTAAGTGGTAATAAGTTGGCATTAATCATATTGTCAATTTCCTGCTGCATTCGAGGATCTTCCAGCATATTCTTTACCATTGAGACCATATACATAAAACCGGATGCTGGCATATGTACAACTTGTTTTAACTCAAGTTCGCTATCGTTTTTAGCCGCCATACCCTTTGCCATTTGCTGCTGATTTTGACTAACAAAATAGAGTGAAAAAACACCTTTGTTATAATTGACTAACGATGTTGTCTGTACGTAAATCTCCATATTATCTCCATATACAATTAATTAGCTAACCATGCTTAGCAGATTCATGATGCATCACAAAGAATGGTAATTGAATTAAAATCAAATAAATAATAATGATATTAATAAAATAGAAGCATTTTAATTGCGAATGAATTCGAATTAAGAATTGGTTTATAATATGGGTTGGTCATTATTTAATGCTGAAAGAGTGCATCAATGAAAAGGCCCGTGAACACATCATATTCACGGGCCTTGTGTTGAACTATTCTTTTAGATCAATAAAAATCTTGCGGGGCCATTTCAGACTGTGCCAACCAAACCGGTTTATCACTGGTTTTGATCCAGACACGGTGCAAATAGCTATAAAAACGGGCGCGGTCTTTGCGGAAAAGCATCACCGGTAGCGCTAATAACCCCACCAGAATCACTACGATGCGACGCAAAATAACCTGATGCAATGGGTATGCGTTGTACATGGTCATAATAACCCTCCTTTAAAACGCCTTTATGTAACCGCTAGCCCTAACTCGCAGAGGGCCGATTACCGCGTGGCGTTGAAAGTAAAATAAACAAAATTGGTAACTGGACAAAATTTTACCGCATTGATTGAAAGTTTACCACTCATCCGACCACTCAATTGCGTAAAAAGCACAAAAAAACCACCAATCCTGTAATTTTGTTACAGACAAGTTAATGTAATTTTATAATTTGTTTCACGTAGGGTGACCAACCCCTCTGCAAATCAGAAAAGCGGATGCATTCACCCAAAAAATATCGGTCCAGCTAATTTGATGGTCTGCCGCACCTCGCCACTGAGTACTTTATACCCATAAAACGGTTATTTCTTGACCATTTTTATACTTTTTTTACACCCCTCCCCATTTTTTTATCAAGAACTTTTCTTACAACTTTCTAAGCTGCTGTTATCAAAACTTGGTTATCAAAACTTGTTCATCAAAAAACTGGGTTATCAAAAAATAAGACCTGTGGAGGTATATCGTGAGTGTCAGCATCATTTGTGGTGCGCTGCTGGTTCTGCTGCTACTGGGCTATCTGGTTTATGCCTTATTTAACGCGGAGGACTTTTAAATGGCGGCATCAGGATTTCTGCTTATTGCCAGCTTTATGTTGGTGTTGTTGGTGCTGTCCCGTCCATTGGGAAGTTTCTTGGCGCGCCTTATTGAAGGTGAGCCCTTCGCGCCATTACAAAGAATCGAGGCCGGTTTATGGTGCTGTAGTGGGGTAAAAAACCAGGAAATGAACGGTTGGCAATATGCGCTGGCCATTCTCAGTTTTAACGTGCTGGGCGTGGTGCTGTTGTTCGCGCTGTTAATGATGCAAGGTTCATTACCACTGAATCCGGAAAATATGCCGGGGCTGTCATGGCATTTAGCGCTGAATACTGCGGTGAGTTTTGTCACTAACACTAACTGGCAAGCCTATAGCGGGGAGAATACCCTCAGTTACCTGAGCCAAATGGCCGGTCTGACAGTACAAAACTTCCTCTCTGCTGCCACCGGTATTGCGGTGGCTTTTGCGCTAATTCGCGCATTTGCCCGCCATTCAGCCAGCACATTGGGCAATGCCTGGGTCGATTTGGTTCGCATCACTTTATATGTCTTATTGCCAATTTCGCTGCTTATTGCGCTGGTTTTTGTCAGTCAAGGCGTCTTGCAGAATCTGGATAGTTATCTGCATATCACCACCCTCGAGGGGGTAAAACAGACCTTGCCAATGGGGCCGGTGGCCTCGCAGGAAGCCATAAAACTGCTGGGTACCAATGGTGGCGGCTTCTTTGGTGCCAACTCAGCGCATCCGTTTGAGAACCCGACGGCATTTAGCAACTTTGTGCAAATGCTGGCGATTTTCCTGATCCCCTGCGCATTGTGTTTCTCTTTCGGCCAAGTGGTCGGGGATAACCGCCAGGGCCACGCGCTGATCTGGGCCATGTCACTGATTTTTGTGGTGGCGGTGGTGGTGGTGATGTATGCCGAGCTGGCCGGTAACCCGCATTTGATGCAGTTGGGTGCCGACAGCAATATCAATATGGAGGGCAAAGAATCCCGCTTCGGTATTCTGGCGACCAGCATGTACGCCGTAGTCACCACTGCGGCATCTTGCGGTGCGGTTAACGCCATGCATGACTCCTTTACCGCGCTGGGTGGCATGGTGCCCCTGTGGTTGATGCAGATTGGTGAAGTGGTGTTTGGCGGCGTCGGCTCCGGTTTGTACGGCATGCTGTTATTCGTGCTGCTGACGGTCTTTATTGCCGGGCTGATGATTGGCCGTACCCCTGAATACCTCGGCAAGAAAATTGACGTATTTGATATGAAAATGACCGCGCTGGCGATTTTGGTCACGCCAACTATCGTGCTGTTAGGCACCGCACTGGCGCTCGGCACTGATGCCGGTCGCGCAGGGATTCTTAACCCCGGTGCGCATGGTTTTAGCGAAGTGCTTTACGCCCTCTCTTCGGCGGCCAATAACAACGGCAGCGCCTTTGCTGGCCTGAGTGTCAATACGCCGTTTTATAACTTGCTGCTGGCTGCGGCGATGTTCTTGGGTCGATTCGGTGTGATTCTGCCGGTGCTGGCGATTGCCAGTTCATTGGTGGCGAAGAAACGGCAACCGGCTGGCAACGGCACTCTGCCTACTGCGGGGCCACTGTTTATCGGCTTGCTGGTGGGCACCGTGTTGTTGGTGGGCGCATTGACCTTTATCCCAGCTCTGGCCCTAGGCCCGGTCGCCGAACATCTACAAGTTTGGTTAACACATTGATTATATAGCCAAAGAGCTTGGAGTTGCCGTAGGTGGCAAACGAACGCCCCTGCAACTTCAAGTCCAAGGGTATCGTCACTAAGAGAGAATAACTATGACCCGCAAACAACGCGCAATTTTTGAGCCAGCACTGGTTCGCACTGCGCTGCTTGATGCCGTGAAGAAACTGGACCCGCGCGTCCAGTGGCGCAATCCGGTGATGTTCGTGGTGTATCTGGGTAGTGGGCTGACCACCCTGATTTGGTTGGCTATTTTAAGCGGACAGACCGCTGGCAATGCCATGTTTACCGGCAGTGTTGCCCTGTGGCTATGGTTTACCGTGCTGTTCGCCAACTTTGCCGAAGCATTGGCCGAGGGGCGCAGCAAAGCGCAGGCGGAGAGTCTGCGCGGCGTGAAAAAAACCAGTTGGGCGAAAAAACTGACTGAAGCCCGCTTTGATGCACCGCAAGAGAAAGTCTCTGCCGACAGTTTGCGCAAAGGTGATGTGGTGCTGATTGAAGCCGGTGACACCGTGCCCTGTGACGGTGAAGTGCTGGAGGGCGGGGCCTCGGTGGATGAAAGCGCCATTACCGGTGAATCTGCGCCGGTTATCCGTGAATCCGGCGGCGACTTCTCCTCGGTAACCGGCGGGACTCGGGTGCTATCAGACTGGCTGGTGGTTCAGTGCAGTGTTAACCCCGGCGAGACTTTCCTCGACCGCATGATAGCCATGGTGGAAGGGGCTAAACGGCGCAAAACCCCGAATGAAGTGGCGCTGACCATTTTGCTGGTGGCACTGACTATCGTCTTTTTACTGGCGACCGCGACTTTATACCCATTTTCAGTCTTCAGTGTTGAAGCCAACCATGCCGGTTCACCGGTCACCATCACTGTGCTAGTAGCACTGCTGGTTTGCTTGATCCCCACCACCATCGGCGGGTTGTTATCCGCTATTGGCGTGGCTGGGATGAGCCGCATGTTAGGGGCCAATGTGATAGCCACCAGCGGGCGCGCCGTCGAAGCTGCCGGTGACGTCGATGTGCTGCTGCTGGATAAAACCGGCACCATCACGCTGGGTAACCGCCAGGCATCAGAATTCTTGCCTGCACCGGGAGTGACCGAGCAACAACTGGCGGATGCCGCACAGCTCTCATCACTGGCCGACGAAACCCCGGAAGGCCGCAGTATTGTGGTGCTGGCTAAACAGCGCTTTAACTTGCGCGAACGCGACTTGCACAGTTTGAATGCCACCTTTGTACCCTTCTCAGCACAAACCCGCATGAGCGGCGTGAATATACAAGACCGAATGATTCGCAAAGGTGCGGTCGATGCGATTCGCCGTCATGTGGAATCCAATCAGGGTCATTTCCCACGCGCGGTAGAAGATGCAGTGGAAAGTGTAGCGCGCACCGGCGGTACCCCCTTGGTGGTGGCCGATGGCCCTCGGGTGCTGGGGGTGGTGGCGCTGAAAGATATCGTCAAAGGCGGCATTAAAGAACGTTTTGCTGAGCTGCGCAAAATGGGCATTAAAACCGTGATGATCACCGGTGACAACCGTCTGACTGCGGCGGCGATTGCGGCTGAGGCTGGGGTCGATGATTTTCTGGCCGAAGCCACACCGGAAGCCAAGCTGGCCTTGATTCGCCAATATCAGGCCGAGGGGCGACTGGTGGCCATGACCGGCGACGGCACCAACGACGCCCCAGCACTGGCACAGGCGGATGTCGCGGTGGCGATGAATTCTGGGACTCAAGCCGCCAAAGAGGCGGGCAACATGGTGGATTTGGACTCTAACCCGACCAAGTTGATTGAAGTGGTGCATATCGGCAAACAAATGCTAATGACCCGTGGCTCGCTGACCACTTTTAGTATCGCCAACGACGTCGCCAAATATTTCGCCATTATTCCGGCGGCATTTGCGGCCACTTACCCACAGCTTAACACCTTGAATGTGATGCAATTACATTCACCGGCCTCGGCAATATTGTCGGCGGTTATCTTTAATGCGCTGGTGATTGTGTTCCTGATCCCGCTGGCGCTAAAAGGGGTCAGTTATAAGGCGATGAGCGCCGCCGCCCTGTTACGCCGCAATCTGTGGATTTACGGTTTGGGCGGGTTACTGGTGCCGTTTGTTGGTATCAAGCTCATCGATCTGGTGCTGACGGCGTTAAATCTGGCTTAAGGCTGCTTAATTTAAACTAAGCCAAGAATGTATTTCGTCACGGCCACTGCCGCCTTGGGGTGGCCGTTTTTAAGACTCAAATTGAGGTAATAAAAGATGTCATCGACCACGAATATGTCATCCACAAAAAATATGTCATCAACCGGGCGCATGTCCTATCTGCGCCCTGCATTGGTTTTACTGATATTACTGACACTTATCACCGGAATAGCTTATCCTCTATTGACTACTGGGCTGGCAAAACTGATATTTCCACAGCAAGCGAATGGTTCACTGGTGATGTTGGGTGATGAGGTGGTCGGCTCTAGCTTGATCGGCCAAAACTTTACTCAATCGGGTTATTTTGCCGGCCGCCCATCGGCAACCGCCGATATGCCTTATAATCCAATGTCATCCAGCGGCAGCAACTTGGCGGCCAGCAACCCGGATTTGGATAAAGCCATCAGTGAGCGCGTTAAATTACTGCGCCAGGCAAACCCGACACAAACTGGGCCAGTGCCGGTTGATTTGGTAACCGCTTCAGCCAGTGGTCTCGACCCACAAATTTCACTGGAAGCAGCCTATTATCAAGCCCCGCGTATTGCCAGCATTCGCCAAATGCCGCTGTCTGAGGTCAAACAATTGATTGATGACAATGTACAGAAAGCAACGCCAAATTTCTTCGGTGAATCCGTGGTCAACGTGCTGAATCTGAATATGGCGCTGGATGCCCAGAGTCACGTGAAAATCCCGGCGACTCCGGTAAAATCTTAAGGACATAACATGGTGGATGCAGAACCAACCCGCCCAAACCCTGACAGTCTGCTTGCGGCCGCGAATGAAAAATCCCGTGGCCGGCTAAAAGTCTTTTTTGGGGCTTGCGCCGGAGTGGGCAAAACCTACGCCATGCTACAAGAAGCCCAGCGCCTGCGGGCGCAGGGGCTGGATGTATTAGTCGGCGTTGTCGAAACTCACGGGCGCAGTGAAACCGCCGCCTTGCTGGAAGGGCTGGCAATTCTGCCACTAAAGCGGATTCATCACCGCAATCGGCAAGTGCGCGAGTTTGATTTGGATGCCGCCCTCGCCCGCCACCCCGCGCTGATCCTCATGGATGAACTGGCTCACAGCAATGCCCATGGCTCCCGCCACCCCAAACGCTGGCAAGATGTTGAAGAGCTGCTGGATGCGGGCATTGACGTGCTGACCACCGTCAATGTGCAACATTTGGAAAGTCTGAATGATGTGGTCGGTGGCGTAACCGGTATTCGAGTGCGGGAAACGGTACCCGACCATATGTTTGACGAGGCCACGGAAGTGGTCTTAGTCGATCTTCCCCCTGATGACCTTCGCCAACGGCTCAATGAGGGGAAAGTCTATATCCCAGGGCAGGCCGAGCGCGCTATTGAGCATTTTTTCCGCAAAGGGAATTTGATTGCACTGCGCGAATTGGCCCTGCGCCGCACCGCGGATCGGGTTGATGACCAGATGCGCGCCTTTCGCGATACTCAAGGGCGCGAGCGTGTTTGGCATACCCGCGATGCTATTTTATTGTGTATCGGCCACAACAGCGGCAATGAAAAACTGGTGCGAACCGCAGCCCGGTTGGCGGCGCGGTTGGGCTGCATTTGGCATGCAGTGTATGTTGAAACCCCACGGCTGCACGGCTTACCGGAAGCCAAACGTCGCGCCATTTTGCGCACCCTAAAACTGGCGCAAGAGTTAGGGGCTGAAACCGCCACTTTATCGGAACCCAGTGAAGAACGGGCGATATTACGTTACGCCCGCGAACATAATTTGGGCAAAATCATTATTGGCCGCCGCACTGAACAACATTGGAAACTGCGCGGCAGCTTTGCCGACCGTTTGGGTAAACTCGGGCCGGATTTAGATTTAGTGATTATTGCACTGGAGGGGGATGCTCCCGCCAATGTCGTGAAAGAGACCGACTCACGCACTTTCACTGAAAAATGGCGGATGCAATTACGCGGCTGTGTCGCGGCCATTGGCCTGTGTGCGCTGATCACCGTATTATCACAGTGGCTAATACCGGGGTTCGACCAAGCCAACCTGGTGATGATTTACTTGCTCGGCGTCGTGATTATTGCGCTGTTTTATGGCCGCTGGCCTTCCGTCTTGGCCGCATTTATCAATGTCGTCAGTTTCGATCTGTTTTTTGTCCAACCGCACTGGTCACTGGCGGTCACTGATGTGCAATATTTGCTGACTTTTGGCGTCATGTTGATTGTTGGTATCGTGGTGGGGAACCTGACGGCCGGAGTGCGTTATCAAGCCAGAATTGCCCGTTATCGCGAGCAACGCGCCAGACATCTGTATGAAATGTCACGCGGATTAAGCCGCGCCCTCACCCCAGCAGATATTGCCAAAACCAGCCGTCATTTTCTTTCCAGCAGTTTTCAGGCCAAAACTGACCTGCTGTTGCCACAAGAAGATGGGCGCTTACAACAAATTACTACCGATGAAGGGGGAGCGCTTTCCGTCGATGAGGCCATTGCACGCTGGAGCTTTGACAAAGGCGCACCCGCTGGCGCGGGTACTGATACCTTACCGGGTGTACCTTACCAATTACTTCCTCTGACGGCATCGAAACAAACTTACGGGGTGTTGGCGATTGAACCGGCCAACCTACGCCAACTGATGGTGCCGGAGCAACAGCGCTTGCTACAGACTTTCACCAGCTTGATTGCCAACGCGCTGGAAAGGTTGCATCTGGCCCGCAGCGCCGAATTGGCCAAACTGGATGCAGAACGCGAGCAACTACGCAACTCCCTGCTGGCGGCACTTTCCCATGATTTGCGTACCCCGCTAACCGTGTTATTCGGTCAGGCGGAAATCCTGACACTGGATCTGGCCGCCGAAGGTTCACGGCATGCACCGCAAGCCAATCAAATCCGTCAACAAGTACTCAGCACCACCCGACTGGTCAACAATTTGCTGGATATGGCCCGTATCCAATCGGGCGGTTTTAACCTGCGTAAAGAGTGGCAGTCACTGGAAGAAATCGTCGGTAGCGCCCTGCATATGCTGGAAACCACATTAAGTCACCATCAGATTAAGGTCGACTTACCGGACGAAATGGTGTTAATCAACTGTGATGGCAGCTTGTTGGAGCGGGTGTTTATTAACCTACTGGAAAACGCCCATAAATACGCCGGTTATACTGCAATGTTGGGAATTAGAGCTAAGGTACAAGGCGAGTGGCTGAATGTCGAAGTCTGGGACAATGGCCCCGGAGTCACTGCTGGGCAGGAACAACTGATTTTTGATAAATTCTCTCGCGGTAACAAAGAGTCAGCTATTCCGGGAGTGGGCTTGGGCTTAGCCATTTGTCGTGCCATTATTGATGTACACGGCGGGCGGATCTGGGTGGAAAAAAGTCAAGATGGCGGCGCAAGCTTCCACTTTACCTTGCCACTGGAGAAAGCCCCGGAAATTGACAGTGAAAACATCGATACTGAGGAAACGTGACGATATCCCCGACTAACATCCTGATCGTTGAAGATGAAAAAGAGATCCGGCGCTTTGTTCGTATTGCGCTGGAGGGTGAGGGCTGGCGCGTATTTGAAAGTGAAACTCTACAACGCGGCCTGATTGAAGCCGGAACCCGTAAACCCGATCTCATTATTTTAGATTTGGGCCTGCCGGATGGTGACGGTTTAACCTATATTCAGGATTTACGTCAGTGGAGCGCCATCCCGATTATTGTGTTATCGGCCCGCAGCAGCGAAGAAGACAAAGTGGCGGCACTGGATGCTGGTGCTGATGACTATCTCAGTAAACCCTTTGGTATCAGTGAATTACTGGCACGAGTGCGGGTGGCTTTACGCCGCCACAGTGGAGGCAGCCAGGAAAGCCCGCTGGTCAATTTTTCAGATATCAGCGTGGATTTGATTAATCGCCAAGTCACCCGCGCCGGTATTGACCTCCACCTAACCCCAATTGAGTTTCGTTTACTTTCAGCATTATTGGCGAATACCGGTAAAGTCATTACCCAACGCCAGTTACTCAACCAAGTTTGGGGGCCAAATTATGTCGAGCACAGCCATTATCTGCGCATTTATATGGGCCACTTGCGTCAAAAATTAGAAACCGACCCTACCCGCCCTAAACATTTATTAACAGAAACGGGGGTGGGTTATCGCTTTATTCCGTAACGGTTTATTAGTCATAAAACTCCTCTTAAGGCTATGAAAAATAAATCTAACGGCGTAGCATCAGATTTTTGATGATAATAGGTCTTATTCATTATGAGCACTTGGTTAATTTACGCCCTGCTATCCGCCGTTTCAGCATCTTTAGTGGCTATCTTCGGTAAAATCGGTCTACAGCATTTGGATGCCAATACCGCCACCGCCGTACGTGCTGTAGTGATGGCATTATTTTTGGTCGGAGTGGTGGTGGTTCAGGGCAAATTTAATCTGGTCGGCACGGTATTGGCGGATAAAAAAGCGCTACTTTTTGTGGTACTCAGTGGTGTCGCAGGGGCGTTATCCTGGCTATTCTATTTTATGGCAATCAAAAATGGTAATGTCTCACAAGTGGCGCCGATTGATAAACTCAGCGTAGTCTTCGCCGTGATTCTGGCTTTTATTCTATTTGGCGAAAAAATTTCATTAGTGGCCGGACTCGGTGTGGCACTGATTACAGCGGGCGCATTGATGGTAGCATTGGGGTAATTTGCATAAAAAATCAAGTTCATTATCCTGTTTAATTAAATAACCAATAATAAATAATAAATAATAAATAATAATGTTATTTAACTTTATTTGAAATTATTTATTTTTTAGAATCCAATAGAAGGATGATCAATAACATATAAAAAAGGAAACTATTTTGAGTACTAAAAAAAGTAACAAAAAAACCAGAACAACTCCGATTACAGGTATATTGATAGTTAATGGAGAAATGAAATCTATTTTTTTAGACGATATATCGCCTGACAAAGTATTTTTCCAATATGCAGACTCAAAACTTAAAGTCATTATAATTGCCGATGATAATTATTTTTTCAGCAAAACTTACCACGTAATTGAAAATGGAAACTTAATTGTTAAATCTGTCATTTTGCGTGACAAAAATGGAATAAAAAATGAGTTATTCTTAACGCTAAAGGAAACCAAGAAAAGAAAAGATTTTTACGATGGTCCTAGCAAAGATCTCTTGCTCATTAGAAAAGATATAAAATATAAATCCGCATACCATCTAATCACTAATACTCTGCCATCAAATAGATTTCACCTAACTGGAAATGACAATTTCTCAGGGCATAAATATATAAGGAATGAGGTCACCGGTGGTGAGGGGAATAATACTATTATGGGTGGCGATAAAAATGACAACTTAGCGGGTGGGGATGGCAACGATCTTATTATGGGTTATGACTCTTTTGATTCGCTGTTTGGTCAAGGTGGAAATGACGTTTTGATTGGCGGTGAAGGTAATGATGGGCTGGCTGGCGGCGCGGGTGATGACTTTCTTGATGGTGGTGAGGGTGATGATGAGTTACATGGCGATGCGGATGCCTTTGCCTGTTTTGCCAGTGAAAGTAGTTGGCGGGGTAATGATAAAATATTTGGCGGGAAAGGTAATGATCGTATCGAAGGCGGGAAGAATAACGATTATTTAGCCGGAGGAACCGGTAATGATTTATATGTTTTCTCCGCTTATGATGGTATCAACATGATAGTAGAATACGGTGGTGAAGAAAATACAATCAGTATTGATGATTATTTTTTCCATCAGCTCAAATTCACGCGTTATGGCAATCACCTGATACTATCGAGCACTGAAGATCATCCTAATAATCTGGTCATTATTATCAAAGATCAATATGCCCCAGATGGCTATAAAGTTAAAAACTTACAGACGAAATCGTATCTTAGTCATGGCAGTGAGTCTGATAAAAAAATTCATGCAGTAATGATTAATAATATAGTGAAAAAATACAATGGAGATTCTGAAAAATTAATGGCTGCATTGAGCAAGATAAAAGATTTTGGTGATTCTTATCAAACTGAACTCTCTGATGTTTTTTGTGAAAAAACACCTGATTTTGAACAAATAACAAGGGGAAACCTGACTAATGTACTTATTGAGAAGAATAATGCATTGCGAGAAATGTATGAAGAAAAATCTTTCTATTTTGGTGATAACTTGCCTGACATAACTTATATTACTCAGGCGCTCTCTTCTTTTGCTCCCAAAGAAGCCTATCAATCCAATATAAAATATTTAAAATCCCCAATACCGATGGATAGTTTTTCTGGCGGTTTGGTCACTGTAGAATATTAACAACAGCGAGTATCGCCGTTGTTTTTTTGCTTATATGGGTGTTGGCGAAATAGCGCCAACCGGCGCTATTTCTTACCTGTAATGGCTATTTACCGGCTAATACTGCACTAACAATATCGACCGCTTCCTGCTCTATCTTTTCGCGATGCTCCGCGCCTAAGAAGCTTTCACAGTAAATCTTGTAGGCATCTTCGGTACCCGATGGGCGCGCAGCAAACCAGCCGTTGTCAGTCATCACTTTCAACCCGCCAATGGATGCGCCATTACCCGGAGCAGCCGTCAGGCGGGCAGTGATGGGGTCACCAGCCAGCGTGCTGGCTTTCACCATTTCTGGTGACAACTTGGACAATGCGTTTTTCTGTGCCTGGGTTGCTGGGGCTTGAATACGGTTATAGCTTGGCGCGCCAAAGCGTTTCGCTAAATCATCATAATGGTGCTGTGGATTTTTACCGGTAACCGCGGTGATCTCAGCCGCCAGCAAGCACATGATAATGCCGTCTTTATCCGTCGACCAAGGTTTGCCATTAAAGCGCAGGAAAGATGCCCCGGCGCTCTCTTCACCACCAAATCCAAAGCTGCCGTCGTGTAAACCCTCAACAAACCATTTGAAACCGACCGGGACTTCCACCAGCTTACGGCCCAAATCAGCTACCACTCTATCAATCATCGCACTGGATACCAGCGTCTTACCCACCGCCACATCTGCGCCCCATTGTGGACGGTGCTGGAACAGATAATTGATTGATACGGCTAAATAATGGTTCGGGTTCATCAAACCAACGGGCGTCACAATACCGTGGCGGTCATAATCGGGATCATTAGCAAAGGCTAAATCGAATTTATCACGTAGAGCCAGCAAGCCCGCCATCGCATATTCTGATGAGCAATCCATGCGGATCACACCATCATGATCCAGATGCATAAAGCGGAAAGTCTGATCGATAGAATCATTCACTAACGTCAGATCTAACTTATAATGCTCGCCAATACGCTGCCAGTAGGCAATACCTGAACCGCCGAGCGGATCAACACCTAATTTCAGACCAGCCTGTTGAATGGCTGGAATATCAACAACATCGACTAAACCTTCTACATACGGCTGAATCAAATCCTGCTCACACAGATGATTGCCGTGCCAGGCTTTATCCAGCGTTTGGCGTTTGACACCCTCTAATTTCAGACTGAGTAACTGATTGGCGCGTTTTTCTATCACCGAGGTCAGATTGGTATCAGCCGGGCCGCCATTCGGTGGGTTGTACTTGATGCCGCCATCTTCAGGAGGGTTATGAGATGGCGTAATGACAATGCCATCGGCCAAATTTTTACCCTGCGCGTTATAGCAAAGAATGGCGTGAGAAATGGCCGGGGTAGGAGTGAAGCCATTATCTTGCTGCACCACAACATCGACACCATTCGCCGTCAGCACTTCCAGCACCGAAATAAAAGCGGGCTCAGACAGCGCATGGGTATCTTTACCCACATAACATGGGCCAGTAATGCCGTGCTGATGGCGAACTTCAGCAATCGCCTGCGCGATGGCCAAAATATGCGCTTCATTAAAACTGTGACGCAATGAACTGCCACGATGGCCCGACGTCCCAAACCTGACTGCATGTTCCTGATTTTCAGCATCAGGTTGCAATACATAATATTGCGACGTCAACTGAGCAACATTAATCAAATCGCTTTGCTGAGCAGCTTGCCCAGCACGAGGGTGATTAGCCACAGTCACTACTCCCTATCTCCCCTTCATACTTGAAATCGCAGGATTGTTAGCTGCAACTCCAAGTTATTTGGGTATTGTTTCAACGAAATTAGATTGTCCCGCACACTTTATCAGTCAAATCTGGCGGGAACTGCATGGTCAGCATGATATGTTGCACCATACTGCGTTTACGCTCGGTATTGGTATTGGTAATTACCCAGTATGGCGTACCAGGGACATGTTTGGGTTTGGTGTGTGTCCCGTTTTGCAACAAAGTCTGTTGGTCACCAGCAAAATAAACTCGGGTACGGCCATGTAAAGATTCTGTCGCCTCGGCAAATGCCTGAGCATCCAAGGTATAAAGTGTTGATAGCACTAACATAAAGCGGTTAACCGCCCTATTTTGCTCAGCATACTCATCGGACAGCAGCAATTCCCGGACGGCGCGCACGCGATCCCGTGGCGCTGAAGCTGGCGCTATTTTGGCTACGTCATTATTGGCTGATAAGTTATGAGTAGATAAGCTGGGTATCGGCTGACCGGCCGTAAACTTCAACATGCGCCGCAAAATATCGGACGCGCTCTCACCAATGTGTTGCGTATGGCTGGCGATATAGCGATAAAGCTCTTCGTCGAGTTCAATAGTTTTCATCTTTATCCAAAACAATAATTCAATTGATTTTTATATATTTTTTATGACAGTTCATGAAAAATTTAATGTTGTTCTACATTTTTCAACCATCTGGTTTTACGATACTTCACCACTTTCCGTTAGATTAACAGACTCTAGGGGGGCATCCAACTTTCCCCTCAATGACTTTAAATTGTCACCAATGTGATTGGATCACTAAACAGCATGATTAGATAGGTAATTAAACAGCAGAGGGGTATTTATGCGCATCCGGACAGCGGCAAAAAAATAGAGTATGCCAATCCACAACAGGCGGATCGTGGTAAGTAGCTTTAATATCGGTTCGGTGACCGCCTGAGCGATCACCTTTTATATATATTGGCTCGGTAAGCCAATTCCTCTCACGGTATCCTTATCGTTCCGTCACGAGAAATGCCGCATTCGCCAATTCGCGACTGTCATCGGAACCCGTAGAGTGCAATTTAAACGCGCTGACGGTTTCGGTCAGTGTTGATGCCTGAGCCTGCAAAGAAAGTGCGGCAGCGGCAGACTCTTCAACTAATGCAGCATTTTGCTGGGTTGTGGTGTCAATTTGCCCAACAGCTAAATTAATCTGGTTGATACCGTCACTTTGCTCGCGGCTGGCCTGTGAAATCTCACCAATAATGCTATTCACATCCTGCACATTGCCGACTAATTCGGTTAATGTTTCTTCAGCGCTATCCACCAACCTCATGCCGTCCTGAATTTTATCCACCGAATTATCAATTAGGGTTTTAATTTCTTTCGCTGCCGTCGCACTTCGCTGAGCCAGGGATCGCACTTCACTGGCCACTACGGCAAACCCGCGCCCTTGTTCGCCGGCACGGGCCGCTTCTACCGCCGCATTTAATGCCAGAATATTGGTTTGGAAAGCGATACCATCAATCACGCCAATAATTTCAGACATACGTTGTGAAGAGTCCCGAATACCCCGCATTTTCTGGGTCACCGAGCCCATGACTTCGCCGCTATGTTTCGCCGTTTCTGATGCTTTATTGGCAATCGACGTGGCCTGATGGGTGTTATCTGCGGTGTTTTTAATAGTTGATGTCAGCTGTTCCATGGAGGATGCCGTTTGTTCCAGCGAACTGGCCTGCTCCTCGGTGCGGGCCGAAAGATCCTGATTACCTGCCGCAATTTGCGATGCCGCAGTAGAAATGGTTTCAGCCCCATCACGAACTTTGCTGACAATCTGGCGCAAGCTGGTATTCATATGGTCAAGCGACTGTAACAGCAGCCCAGCCTCATCTTTTCGGTTAGTCACGATGCTGGAAGTCAAATCACCCTGTGCAACCTTATTGGCAATGTCCAATGCTTGTTGAATTGGCTGAGTCACACTGCGGGTGATAGCCCAAGCAATCAGCAGACCGGCTACAGCACTGGTCAGCAAAATCGCCAATAGCAGGTTACGGGTGCTCGTATAGACTTTTGCCATGCTATCAACCGAATCTGCCATTATCTGATCCTGATACGCCACTAATTGGCGCACATGCTCACGATATTGGGCCTGAGTAATATTCATATTATCGGTGAATTCAGTAACAGCAGCTTCTCGATTACCCGCCAAAACCAAACTGAGAATTTTATCTCCCGAGGTTAAAAAATCAGTCCGCGAGTTTTGTATCTCGCGCAGTACATCTTTAGATTTACTATCTTGAACGCCCGCCTCTAAATCGGCTAGCTTGGTGCTGATATCTTTGCGTAGGTCCGCAATCATATCGATGGTTTTTTTCTCCTGAGCCTCATCGGTGACTAACAATAATCGCTGATATGCCACCAGCGCACTGTTTACAGCATCGATCAGTGCATTAGCATCAACTGTTTGTGGATAAACTTCTTCGACAATATCGCTGGCGCTTTGTTGGAAGCCTGATAATTTGCTGATGGCAAGCAGACTGACGATAAATAGCATCAGAACCAAAAAGGCAAAACCACCGCCTAATCGATAGCCTATACGCCAATTAGATAAACTCATTATTCGATCCTTTATATTATTTCGCTATACAACAAGAGAGGAAATATTCGGTTAATTGCTAATCAGAGTGCCGAGTATGTTTATCACCTGGTTTAATTAGGGAAGCGCACAGCGGAGGCTATATTGAGATCTGCCCTTAAATAGCTTGTGTTTAACCCGTACTCAGCTGATTTTTGTAATAGAGAAAATACTTTTTCTCTCAATCAGGATTGCTCTCAGTTATCGGCGGGTAAATGGGTATCTTTATGATTTTGATCGTTTTAATCATTCAATAACACTAAACAGATAGCCATTACCTATTAAAGATAAGATATCGATCGGCGAAATAAACGGATATATATAACGTTATTATCGAGGAGTCTGCTTTAACTCAAATCAGCAGTGGCTAACGCTTAAATTTGATCAATTAAGAGGATAATAATGATGCGGAAATATTGACCACAGAAAGGATTTATTGATTTATCTGCCAGCATAATGACAGATAACATTCATTCTCACTTTTGGTTTCAAGTACATTCAGTCATGCTACCCTAAGTAGAATGTCTCTCTGTATGAACATCGCCATGAAATTAAACTTCCGCTTACAAAATGCACTTTCTCCTAGCCCTGCTCTGCCGATCATTCTGATCCACGGGCTATTTGGTAACCTGGATAACCTTGGGGTGCTGGCCCGTGACTTACATCAAGACCATGACGTAATTCAGGTCGATTTGCGCGACCATGGTTTATCCCCTCGATCACCAGCGGTGAACTACCCTGATATGGCGCAGGATGTGCTGGAGTTGATGGATAACCTCAGGATAGAAAAAGCGATTATTATCGGCCATTCCATGGGCGGTAAAGTGGCGATGGCCATGACAGCAATCGCGCCCGAGCGTATTGAAAAGCTGGTCGCGATAGATATCGCGCCAATCAGTTATCAAGTGCGCCGCCATGATACAATTTTCGCCGCCCTTAATGCAGTCAGTACCGCTGGCGTGGCGCAACGTCAGGAAGCCGCTCAGTTGATGCGCGAATTCATAAAAGAAGACGGCGTTATTCAGTTCTTATTGAAATCATTCCACAATGGCGAATGGCGGTTTAATGTGTCCGCTCTGTGGGATCAATACGAAAATATTGTTGGCTGGCAGCCAATCCCGCCTTGGCCACACCCTATTTTATTTATTCGCGGTGAACTGTCGCCCTATATTCAAGACAGTTATCGCGATGAGATTGCGCGCCAGTTTCCGCAAGCCCGCGCCCATGTGGTTGCCGGAACCGGCCACTGGGTGCATGCGGAAAAACCGGACTCTGTATTACGCGCCATTCACCGATTTATAGATTAAAGCCGTTTTATCACTGAAAACAGCCGCGGCGAAAAATAGCACCGAACAAAAAATGAACCGCGCGCAATGGATGTTGATTAAAAATCATACCCTGGGGAAAAGAAATGTATTTCCTGTGGAAAAATTGTGCAAAAAAGAATGAATTAGACCAATCTAATCACAGTAAAGCATTGTCGTTGCTCGGTTGGCTGGGGTATTATGGCGCGCTATAAATTTGCTGCGGAATTTGGTGGCAAATGCAAATTCAGGCTGTTGGTTCATACTCAAATTAGTTGACATTGCAGAGTTATAGCAGCGCCAAATAATGAGCTATCGGCCTGAAACGTGTAAACCGAATCATCAGAAATTTCTGATGTAAATCCCTTGTAGTACCGCTACCTATGGCAAAAGAACAAACGGATCGCACGACGCTGGATCTGTTCGCAGATGAACGCCGTCCGGGGCGCCCGAAAACAAACCCATTATCCCGTGATGAACAGCTTAGAATTAATAAGCGAAATCAACTACGGCGCGATAAAGTACGTGGCTTACGACGCGTGGAACTGAAGATTAATGCCGATGCCGTCGATGCTCTCAACAGCCTTGCTGAGCAGCGTAACATCAGCCGTAGTGAACTGATTGAACAGATGTTACTGGCTCAATTAGAACACTCACAAAAAGGGTTTTAACCCTATTGGTTTTACCCCATCGGTTATCACGACGGCGTGGCGTAAGTGATTACGCCACGCCAATATCCTCACAATAGCTTTTGAAAAATAGGCTAGAACGTTTCCCAGTTTGTATTGTTATCCACCTTACTCGTCGGTGTCGCCGCTAAAACTCTGGCCCGAGGTTTGGCTGCCGGTTTTGCTCGCTCATCATCTGACCGCAATTTAAACACGGCTACCGCTTGGTTTAACTGCGCCGCCTGTTCCTCCAGCGAAGCCGCTGCTCGGGAAGCTTGCTGCACCAACGCAGCATTTTGCTGAGTCACACTGTCCATTTCCGCCACCGCCTGCCCGACTTGAGTGATACCTTTACTTTGCTCATCAGACGCCGATGCGATCTCCCCCATTAAATCAGTGACATTCGTAATGGAACGAACAATTTCATCCATGGTTATCCCGGCGCTTTCTACCAATGCCGAACCACTGCTAACGCGGCTTACTGATTCGGTGATCAAGTTATCAATCTCTTTCGCCGCCTGCGCACTGCGTTGTGCAAGATTGCGGACTTCACTGGCAACCACGGCGAACCCCCGACCTTGCTCTCCGGCTCTGGCCGCTTCAACGGCGGCATTGAGTGCCAGAATATTAGTCTGGAAAGCAATACTGTTAATTACCGTGGTAATTTCGGCTATTTTGCGTGAACTCGCAGAGATCTCATCCATGGTATGCACCACATCAGCCACCAGTGCCCCACCTTTTTTTGCAGTGATAGAAGCATTTGCCGCCAGTTGACTGGCGTGATGTGCATTGTCTGCGTTGTGTTTTACCGTTGCCGTCAATTGCTCCATACTCGCGGCGGTCTCTTCCAATGCGGCCGCCTGCTGCTCTGTTCGCGATGATAAATCCGTATTTCCGGCAGAAATTTCTGCCGCCCCGTGATAAATCCCATCAGTGCTGCTGCGAATAGCTTTTACCGTGTTGGCCAAGCTGGCCTGCACATCACGTAGCAGTGGAAATAATTGCCCGACACAGTTACGGCCAAAATCCGTAATAGGCTGCCCAAGTTGGCCTGAAGCAATCGCGCGAAAATGTGCGCGGATATCATCTAGCGGACGCACCATGTTAACAATTAGGTAGCGATCAGTGACCACCAAAATCACTAATCCCGCCACCAAAGCAGAGATTAATATTATGCTGCTCACTCTGGTCAGGTGAGCAAATTGCTCTTTAGCCACGCCGATGGCTTTTGAGGCGGCCTGATTAAAATTCTCCGCAACAGCGCCATATTGGCGGCTCAGCGCTGGCACGGTCTTTTTGGCTAAATCCTCATAGACTGTGTCATTGTTATTCATTGCGGCCTGAAATAGCGGAGTCACACCCTGATCAATTAATCCACTCCATCCATTAACCACTCCAGTCACCAATGCGGGATCAATCTGTGCATGATCGATAGCTTTAAACTGTGCTAACTCCTTTTTCAGATTCTCAAGTGCGGTATTGGATGATTTGAGTTCTTTATCGGCATCCACAATATTACCGCTCTGGCGATAATCGACTGAACGGGCCAGACGTGTCACCATGCGGAAATATTGATCCGTCCCCTGATTGACTAAATTCATGTTTTCAACCAACACACTGTTGGCATTAGACGATTGTGTCAGTTGATTCAGTGATAGCAATGTATAACCCGATACACCGCCCCATAGCAGGCAAAATGCCCCAAGCACCCAAAGTAGTGCGGCTCTGATGGTAATATCTCTTAAAAACTGCATGTTCGTTCCCCTTATATATCGGATAGTTATCGTTAAAACTCTGGTGTTACTTGATGACCGAAAAGCAATAAAGGACGTTCCATACAGCTAACGACAACTCCTTTCCCGGCAAATTTTCATCTGACGGTTTTCCCCCTGGCACCGCAAATTGCAACCTTTCGGTTACATGAAGGTTATCGGCAATGCCGCTATAAGGTTGAGCGGCTCACAAAAATTTTATATCGCATAAACTTGATATCGGCCTGGCGAGATTTTCTGGCATTATATGGCCCTATACATGTGTTATATTATTGGGCAGAAGGCTCAATAATTTGCATAACTTTTTGAATTTAAGGGTATTACGTTATATGGCAACTGTAGGCATTTTCTTTGGCAGCGATACTGGCAATACCGAAAACATTGCCAAGATGATCCAAAAGCAACTGGGCAAAGAGGTTGCTGAGGTTCATGACATTGCCAAAAGCAGCAAAGAAGATTTAGAAGGCTTCGATATTCTGCTGATCGGTATCCCAACCTGGTATTACGGTGAAGCCCAGTGTGATTGGGATGATTTCTTCCCGACGCTGGAAGAGATCGATTTCAACGGCAAACTGGTGGCGTTGTTTGGTTGTGGCGACCAGGAAGATTACGCAGAATATTTCTGTGATGCGATGGGAACCGTGCGCGATATCATCGAACCACGCGGTGCTGCCATTGTCGGTCACTGGCCAACGGCAGGCTACCACTTCGAAGCCTCTAAAGGCTTGGCGGATGATGATCACTTTGTCGGTTTAGCTATTGATGAAGATCGCCAGCCAGAACTGACGAATGAGCGAGTGAGTGCTTGGGTGAAACAGATCAGTGAAGAACTGAATCTCGCTGAAATTACCGGTTAATTTGTCGTGTCGGAAACGCGCGGGTGGTGTTAAACATCAAACCGCGTTTCCGTTACTCTTACGCCTCTCGCGATACTTGTTAAGCCGCCCACAGATCCGCATGTTCATCCGTGAAAAATGAAAATAAACCGCTACAAATTTGTAACGTTACGCCTAGCAGCCATATACTTAAATGATGCAACAATCCCATTCATCAATACATTGCATGATTAATGGGACAAAGTGTGCGATTATATCTTTGTTAACAACCACGGTTTTCATTTGGGGCTAGCAGTTCTATAATGAGACGCAATTGAGAATATTGCGCCACGGATGTCATAGGCTGAACGGCCTTAATTTGAATCGATAGTAATAGGACTGAATCCGCATGACTGACAACAACAAAGCCTTAAAAAATGCAGGCCTTAAAGTAACGCTGCCTCGGCTTAAAATTCTGGAAGTGTTACAAGATCCGGTTAACCATCACGTCAGCGCGGAAGATCTTTATAAAAAGCTGATCGATATCGGTGAAGAAATTGGCTTGGCGACGGTTTACCGCGTACTGAACCAATTTGATGATGCCGGTATTGTGACCCGCCACAATTTCGAAGGCGGTAAATCAGTCTTTGAATTGACACAACAACATCATCACGATCATCTGATTTGCCTGGATTGCGGCAAAGTGATTGAATTTAGCAATGAAGAGATTGAAAAACAGCAGCGTGATATTGCTGAGAAGCATGGCATCAAGCTGACCAATCATAGCCTGTATCTATATGGCCACTGTGCCACTGGCAATTGCCGTGAAGATGAGTCTGCGCACGATCCAAAATAATATGGTTTAATCGCATTGATCATATAAAGATTTTTAGATAATGCTGAAATAAGCAATTCTCAAGATGGCCGCCTTTCCCACAAATCATTTTAGTTGGGAGTCAGGTGGTCATTTTTGTTACTGGTATCCTATATCCCTATCCTCGTGACAAATCCACTTTTTTATTGCTCACTTAGTCGCTATCCGTATGAGTTTGAAGCAAAAAAAACCCCGGACTCGCCGGGGTAAAAACCATCAACTCAATTTCACTTAATGTTGTTTACCTAAAAATCGGGCAAACAGGAGTTAACATCAGACACAACACTTTGACAGCAATAATCAGACTTTAACCGGCTCCGCACGGCTACTACGTTTACCATCCGGACTGGTCGAGCGAATCAACACATCACCGCTGACTTTAGGTTGGGCTTTGACATCATATTTCTGCCATTGCTTGCCGCCATCAGTCGAATACTCAATAATCAGCCCCGGCAAGGAGATGTTAGCTTCTAACTCCCCTGCAACAACACGTGCTCCCGGCACCGGTAAGCGGTAAGCAACACCGGCTTTATCCAGTTTCGCCAATTCACGTTGCCCCATAATATTGGCAAAACGCTGCCAATCTGAGTTCAACGCCTTGGTATCGACCATATGGGTTTCGCCACCTTTGTACTCACGACCTGCTTTGTAATCTTGCTCCCATGGCGCACGATGCCAGGCACGTTCCGCCAATGGTAATACCCGTGGGAAAATCATGTATTCCATCTGTTCGTCAGTCCGGACAGTTTCATTCCATGATTGGCCTGAAATACCGTGCACACCCGGCCAAGGTTTATCACTCTTGGCACTGAAGTGATTACCATCGCGGTCAACCGAGGTTTCAGCATTTTGCGGCATGTTGTCCGGCGCGAAACTGAAGACTTTAGCTTCGTCGTTGAAGCGAGTTGCCCAGTAATAACCGCGCTCACTTGGGTTAACTTCATACGGCATGTCGAAATAGACATAATCTGGGTTGGACGCGACCACTTCATAACCTTTATTGGCCCAATCATTGACTGAGTCGGCCCCGCCCCAATAGAGGGTATCCCAGAAGTTAACGCCCACACGTTTGGTCGCAAAATCCTTCGAATCTTTGGCATCTTTAAGGCCATCTTGCCAGGCTTGCATTTTTTCGATGCCGTGAGCATTTACCAACTTGCTGACTTCAATAGCAAAGTGGCTGGAAAGGTGCTCAACATCCTGAATTTTGCCTTGCTTGACCATGTCCTGACAAACCTGCGATTTGGCCCACGGCTTATCTTCTACACTCTTATCAATAATGCCTTTACCCGGCTCAATCGGGCTGTTTTTGTCCTGGAACCCGGCCCCCAGACGGATATTTTTGGCCTCATCGCCGCCAAAATGCCAAGTATTTAGCGGCATACCGGCTTCTTTATGCATCTGAGCCATTTCGCCGATCACTTTGTCGACAAAACGCTTAGAAGAATCCAGGCAGGGGTTGAGATAACTTTTGCGCTCATACAACTGAACTGAAGTCGTTTGAGAATCATCTGTCGGGTCGACCAGACGGAATTCGTTGGCTTCTTTTTCTTTGCCCTGCTTCATCAAATTGTTGTAGCGGGCCTCCATTGATACCACAGCCGCACGAGCATGGGCTGGCATATCAATTTCAGGAATGACATCAATCTGACGCGCCTTGGCGTATTTCAGAATGTCGATGTAATCAGCGCGGGTAAAATGACCAGAACCCAGATTATTGCTATCCGGGCCAGAACCCAATTGTGGCAATAAACAGGTAGTTTCCGTTAAATCGTGGCAACGCTTGCTACCGACATCCGTCAGTTCTGGCAAGCCAGGAATCTCAATACGCCAGCCTTCATCATCACTGAGGTGGAAATGGAATTTGTTCAGCTTGTAAGCCGCCATTTGATCGAGCAAACGCAGCACGGCATCTTTGGTTTTGAAGTTACGCCCGACATCCAGGAAGACTCCGCGATATTCAAAGCGCGGCGCATCTTTGGCCTCCAATGTTGCAATCTTCTTGCTACCGTCAACCGGCACTAAAGAAAGAATAGATTGCAAACCGTAGAACACCCCTGCCGGATCAAAACCTATGACCTGCGCGCCTTTTTCGCCGATTTTCAGCTCATATGCCCCAGAAACGGCTAAATCACCTTTAAAAGCAGACGGCTGAATTACCGTTTTAATCGGGAAGCCGGCTGAATCAGACTTCAAACCCAGTAATTCAAAACGCTGTTGTGCAGCATCAGCGGCCGGTTTTGGTAAAGCGCTCAGGTCAAGAGCAACGCCTTTACTCAAATCGGCATCTTGTTGGTGAATTTTCACTTCCATCGGCGTCGGGATAATCTGCCCGCGCAGGTTAGCTGCTGCCAATGTTTTCACCGCTTCATTTTTAACAAAGCGGGATTCCGGCGTCATCAGCACGTTATTGTCGTCTTTGGTGCGCTTCCACTGATCGCCCGTAAACTGAGTCAGATATTCATTAATATCCTCAGTATCAGTGCTTTTCAGGACTTTTGGTTTCGCATCACCTGAAGTGGCGTACCAACGCGGCATAAAGTCAGTGGCAAATAACTGCCAGTATTCACCAGTGATCGGGATTTCAACCGCCTGATTGGCGGGGAAGCCGGTGAATTTAGCGGTAGGTTCAATTTTATGCAGATCGCCGGTCAGGTGAGTAATTTTGAATTGGTCGTCATCGACAGTCAGGATCCGACGGATGCTGTGGAAGTAAATGGCCCAGTCTTGGCCTTTGATCTCATCCCCGGTGTTGGTCAGAGTAATCAGGACTTTATTACATGATGCCCAGTCAGCGCCCAATTTGGCGCAATCTACACCATTTTCAGCCGCGCGGTTATCCAATATTTTATAGTTAACTTTCAAGGTGCTGAGTTGATCAACCAGCTGTTGGTTGGTGGTGTCCGCATGAGCGTACCCCATCAGGCCAAAGGTTGCGGTTATCGCCGCTAATGCATTTAATCTGAATTTGTTCATCACTAACCTCATCCGTAATGAATAACCGCTGTCAAAATAGCTACTGGAAGTCGCGCAGATGACAGAATTATTGTTAGTTCAAGTGATATTGCGAATTAATTATTTTGGCGAATTTCTTGCCACAACTTGCCACACTGCGCGTCATAGGCCTGGCCATTACCGGTATGGGCCGCATCAATACAACGCTGATAATCCAATACCCGAACGGTCTCTTTGTCAGTAAAGGCTTGATGCGCTTTTTCTTGTTTCAAGACGTTCAACACCGCCTTACAAGGGATCAGCCTTTCCGGCTGGCCTTCGCTGGCATTGATACAAGCGCTGTAAGCTTGCTTAAGTTTGCTGTCTTCTGGCTGGACTGGGCCTTGTGTGGCGCAAGCACTTAATCCCATGACTGCAGCAATGATAAAAAATATTTTTTTCATGGTGGCACTCCATTGTGTCCCCGGCACGGCGGCCGGGGATGGCAATCAAACGGGGTAAAATCAGAAGATAGTAAATGGCGCAATCACGATGAATTTGACGTCTTTTTCATCCTGGAATACGTTGCCGAAACCGCCACCATAGCTTGGGATGTTGGTGTGGTTGTCATACATGGTGTAATGCAGTTTGAATAATGTGCCTTTCGCCCGGCCTTCTTGCAGGGTGTAGAGCACGTCAAAGTTCCATGCAGATTCTTTCAAACGCACATTCTGGTCATAAATTGGATTGGTGCTCGGTTTGGCATCCCAACCATAAGCATAGGAAGTCCCAACTGACCAACCGGCCATATTCCAGTTTTTCAGGTCATACATCACGCCACCAAACAACGCTTTTTCGCCGTTGGCGTTGAAGTCAGAACGGGAATCCCACCACACGTCCAAGCGACCATTGGAAGTTGCATAGCCTGGGGTCATACGTTGCAAGAAGTAACCTTGGTTACCCTCAGCTTTGGCCCAAGTCCCCTCCAAACGCCAATCCAATGGCCCGGTGGTATAACCCAGAGTCAATGCTTGTAACCAGGCAAGACCGTCATAGACGTCATTCACATCGTTGAAACCGCCATCGACTTTATCTTTCGCGCCGTAGAACTGGTAAGAAGTCCGCAGATCATTACCCGCCACCGGGAAAGCATAAGAGGCTTTCGCAAAGTATTGGTCCATGTAATCTTTGGCTTGACCGAATGCGGCTTCCAGCACTAGCTTGTTTTTAAAGTCGTATTTGGCACCAATTGATTGCAGGTAACTTATGCCAGTCTTGCCATCAGCTTGGCGGAAGTTATACATATTCTGATACCACGGCGCTTTATATTCATCAGTCCACATGTAAGACATGGACAGTGCGCCCGCAGAATCGAAATCGAATTTCGCGCCACCCTCAGCACCACGATAGGTGCCTGGCATAAAGCTCCAGTGTGGGGCTAACAGTGTCTGGCCAGTAGGTTGGATATAACCACCACGCGCCCAGAAATCACCTAATTTGAATTTGGCGGCAGCTTTGTAAATACTGACACCACTCTTATCGCCGGTCCATTTTTCATCCCAACGGGTTTTGGCATCACTGAAGCCAATTTCGTTTGGTGCCGCGGGGCCGCTGTTGGTCATTTCAACTGCGCCAAAAGCCGCTAAGTCGATACCGAACATATCTGCGGCATAGCCGGACGAGAAGTCCAGGTTGGCGTTAAATGTGGAGTGATGCAGGTTAGCAACATACTTGCCATACTCTGCGCTACCCGGCGTTAAATCCTTACGGTCACGCTGACGCTGCCAATAGTAAATACCACCCGTCAGTGATGAATCATCAACAAAGCCCTCTGCCTTGGCTTCTGGGGCAACCATAAACCCCGTTCCTAACAATGCACCCGCGACTGCGAGCGCCAATGTTTTACGTTTAGCACCGTGCGTAACCATATGAAAAAATTCCTCTTTGACATCACATTTAAAGTGCCGTCCCTGTGTCCACCACAGCTCACAGGTTTAGCCTCAAAAAAACCCTAGTGGGTAAAGTTTTGCTGGGAAGAAATCTCCACCAGCAGTTGCTCATTTAAAAAACAACCCTCGCTGTCGAAATACACACTCACGAAGATTGCTGCTGGAATATAGACTATTTTTCGCGACGCGAATTATCAATCAAAAAAGGAGCTAATTATTCAAAGTATGACAATGAGCACATAACTGTGAAAAAATATTACAGAGTTCACAAAAGCTTTAAAAACAATGCATAAGAGGATGGCGGCGAAGTAAAATCGTCTCATATTGACATCTTGAATGGTTTCAGCTTAACCAATAAAACATAAGATTTATCCGAGTAAAATAGTGTTATTTACTTAGTTAATTCGTAAAGCGAATATTTAAGAAAGACTTACAGATAGCCACTCAAAGGAGGGAAAAGAATACAATCAGTCGAGATTGACCATAGAAGAGGATGGGAAAGAGAGAAAATTGAAAGGATAGGGCCGCGTTTAGTAAAACTAACAATAACCCTATAATGGGCATAAAAAAGGCGTGGATTAAGCCACGCCAATTGAAGTGAATCTGGGGACTAAAATCAGTTAGTGACTTTAGCAGCCCAAGTATCACGCAGACCTACAGTACGGTTAAACACCAGCGAGTCTGGGCGTGAATAGCGACTATCGGCACAGAAATAACCTTCACGTTCAAACTGATAGGTTTTTTCTGGTGTCGCATCAACCAGGCTCGGTTCAACAAAGCCCTGACGGATAATCAAAGACTCAGGGTTAATGGTGGACAAGAAGTCTTCCGCTGCCGCAGGGTTTGGTACACTAAACAAACGGTCATATAAACGGATTTCCGCTGGCAAGGCATGTTTAACCGAAACCCAATGGATAACCCCTTTCACTTTACGGCCGTCAGCAGGATCTTTGTTTAAAGTCTCTGCGTCATAGCTGCAATAAAGTGTCGTGACATTACCTTCTGCGTCTTTTTCAACGCGCTCAGCTTTGAGCACATAAGCATTACGCAGACGCACTTCTTTACCCAGTACCAAGCGCTTGTATTGTTTATTGGCTTCTTCACGGAAATCAGCGCGATCAATATAAATCTCACTGTCAAAAGGTACCTGACGGGTGCCCATATCCGGGTTATTCGGGTGATTTGGCATGGTCAGCCACTCTTCCCCTGCCGCACGGTTCTCAATAACCACCTTGATAGGATCAAGAACGGCCATAGCCCGTGGGGCATTTTCGTTGAGATCATCACGGATACAGGATTCCAGCGCCATCATCTCAACGTTGTTATCCTGCTTGGTGACACCAATACGGCGGCAGAATTCACGAATGGATGCGGCAGTATAGCCACGGCGACGCAAGCCAGAGATGGTCGGCATACGTGGGTCATCCCAACCCTCAACTACCTTCTCAGTCACCAATTGGTTCAGCTTACGCTTCGACATAATGGAATATTCGAGATTCAGGCGCGAGAACTCATACTGACGCGGATGACATTCAATGGAGATATTATCCAGCACCCAATCATACAAGCGACGGTTATCCTGGAACTCTAAAGTACAGAGTGAATGGGTAATTCCTTCGATCGCATCAGAAATACAATGGGTAAAGTCATACATCGGGTAGATGCACCACTTGTTACCAGACTGGTGATGCTCGGCAAACTTAATGCGATACAGCACGGGGTCACGCATCACCATAAACGGCGACGCCATGTCGATTTTAGCACGCAAACAAGCGGTGCCTTCAGCAAAACCACCGGCACGCATTTTCTCAAACAGCGCCAGGTTCTCTTCCACACTGCGATCGCGATAAGGGCTATTTTTGCCCGGTGCGGTCAGTGTGCCGCGATATTCGCGCATTTGCTCAGCAGTCAGCTCATCCACATACGCCAAGCCCTTGTTAATCAGCTCTACAGCGTACTGGAACAATTGATCAAAATAGTCTGAGGAGTAGCGTACATCACCGCTCCAGGTGAAGCCTAGCCACTCTACGTCGTGTTTAATCGACTCGACGAACTCGACATCTTCTTTCACCGGGTTGGTGTCATCAAAACGCAGATTGCATTGGCCCTGATAGTCTTGTGCAATACCAAAATTCAGGCAAATAGACTTCGCATGGCCAATATGCAAGTAGCCGTTTGGCTCAGGTGGAAAGCGGGTATGAACCGACGTGTGTTTGCCGCTGGCTAAATCTTCGTCAATAATCTGACGGATAAAATTACTCGGGCGGGCTTCTGCCTCACTCATTGTTCTATTCCTCAATGCAAACGCAACAAATATAACCGCATATTTACCTAATAGATTTCAAGCATGCAGGAAGGCGGCAAACGAGAGAGTCCCGATGAGCTTACACAAGTAAGTGATTCGGGTGAATGAGAGCAGCCAACACACCTGCAACTTGAAAGATGACAGGTATAATCCAACAAGCCCGACTTGGAAACAACCGTTTGTTACAGTAAATAAAACAAAAAAGCGGGAAGAGATTGCTCTCTTCCCGCTGCTTCGATTAAAACTCAGGTCAGTGACTCAGTACATCAGCACTTTTTCACTGCGAATCTTAAACTGATTATTTGCCTTGGATCTCAAATAACTGGCTTTGACCGGCAACCACAGAGCCGCCCGCCAACACCGAGATACCGGCATAATCATCAATATTACTGACGACAACTGGGCTAATCATTGAGCGCGCATTAGCATTCAGATAAGCCAAGTCCAGTTCCAGCACCGGTTGACCAGCAACCACAGTGGCACCTTCTTCAACCAGACGTGCAAAGCCCTGGCCGTTCAGTTTCACGGTATCAATCCCGATATGAACCACAATTTCAGCGCCGGTTTCAGTTTCCAGGCAGAAAGCATGGTCAGTATTGAAGATTTTTACGATGGTACCGTTCGCCGGAGAAACCACTGTTTTATCCGTCGGACGAATGGCAATACCTTCACCTACCGCTTTACTGGCAAAGGCTTCATCAGGAACCTCTTCCAAAGCCACAACATCACCGGTGATTGGAGAAACCAATATCAAGGAAGCTGTTTTCGCGGTATTAATGACCGCTTGAGGCTTGGCCGCAGCAGGAGCAACGGAGCTACTTGCCGCTGGAACCGGGCCACCGGCCAATACCGTACGCATTGCCGAAGCGATTAATTCCGCACGAGTACCGACAATCACTTGCACACTTTGTTTGTTCAGACGAATAACACCTGAAGCGCCCAAACGTTTGGCAACACTGTCATTGACCAAAGCAGAATCTTTCACGTTCAAACGCAAACGGGTGATGCAAGCATCAATCCCTGTCAGGTTATCTGAACCGCCGATGGCACCAATGTAACGACGCGCTAAACCATTAATTTCGCTTTCGTTAATTTCTGGCGTTTTATCAACATTCACGTCATAGCCATCTTCTTCACTGCCTTCAACCGCCAGTTCACGGCCTGGAGTCAGCAAGTTGAATTTATTGATGGTGAAACGGAATACCACGTAGTAGATGACGAAGAACACCAGACCTTGCGGGATCAGCATGTACCAGTGTGTCGCCAGCGGGTTGCGGGAAGACAGCACCATATCCACCAGACCAGCACTGAAACCAAAACCTGCAATCCAATGCATACTGGCGGCAATGAACACAGAAATACCGGTCAGCACAGCATGGAGGAAGTACAACACTGGAGCCACGAACATGAAGGAGAATTCAAGTGGTTCAGTGATACCGGTGAAGAAGGCAGCGAATGCCCCCGCCAACATGATACCCGCTACTTTTGCTCTGTTTTCCGGGCGTGCGCAGTGATAAATCGCCAGCGCAGCACCAGGTAAACCAAACATCATAATTGGGAAGAAACCTGCCTGATAACGGCCAGTGATACCGACCACAGCTTTACCGCTATCGATGGACTGTTGGCCACCCAAGAAGTTAGGGATATCGTTAATACCGGCAACGTCAAACCAGAACACCGAGTTCAGGGCGTGATGCAGACCGACTGGAATCAGTAAGCGGTTGAAGAAGGCATAGATACCCGCGCCCACAGAACCCATATCTTTGATGTATTCGCCGAAAGTCACCAATGCGTTATAAATCAGTGGCCAAACGTACATCAGAATAAAGGCAACCACGATCATCAGGAAAGACGTCAGAATCGGAACCAGACGGCGACCGCTGAAGAAAGAGAGTGCTTTTGGCAATTCAACGCTGCTGAAGCGGTTGTACAACTCAGCAGAGATGATACCCACCAGGATACCCACGAACTGGTTGTTGATTTTGCCGAAAGCAGCAGGAACCTGATCAACCGGAATCTTTTGAATCATTGACACCGCGGCTGGCGAACACAATGTCGTCAATACCAGGAAGCCCACAAAGCCGGTCAGTGCAGCAGCACCATCTTTGTCTTTTGACATACCATAAGCCACACCAATGGCGAACAGCACGGACATATTGTCGATGATGGCGGCACCGGACTTGATAAACAATGCCGCTAGCGCATTATCACCACCCCAGCTGACCGGATCTATCCAGTAGCCCACACCCATCAATATCGCGGCAGCAGGCAGTGTGGCCACTGGGACCATCAAAGCCCGACCCACTTTTTGCAAGTAACTAAGAATATTCACCTTTCCCCCTATTCGTCCGATATCGGACCCTTTAAGTAGTTTATTTATTTGACTCACTACCTTTTAGAAAAACGCATGGCACACTTTCTATTTATTCACGGCACGTATTACTCATTGCGGAGTGTAAAAAATTTATTTCGTAACGCAAATTAAAACCCCCTATTTTGTGATAAATGTCACCAAAAACCAGTCAAAAAGCACCAATGCACTAGCCATGACACAAAACTTATTTTATCATTCGAAAAATGAACAAAGCATTGTACCAACGCATGAGTCAAAATCTGAGTTACGCTTATCTGAATGATTCAATCCGCGTAGAGTATAGCCATTATTAGCAATCAAAGAGGTGCAAGATGAGACTTATCCCACTGAAAAACACCACAGAAGTTGGTAAATGGGCCGCACGTTATATCGTTAACCGCATCAATGCATTTAAACCAACCGCCGAGCGCCCATTTGTACTGGGTTTGCCTACTGGCGGCACACCGATGGAAGCCTATAAGCACTTGGTTGCGTTGTATAAAGCCGGTGAAGTTAGCTTCAAGAATGTGGTTACTTTCAACATGGATGAATATGTTGGGCTGCCGCAAGAGCACCCAGAAAGCTACTACACCTTCATGCACACTAACTTCTTTGATCATGTCGATATCCCGGCTGAAAATATCAATCTGCTGAATGGTAACGCGCCTGATATTGATGAAGAATGTCGTCGTTACGAAGAAAAAATGAAGTCTTACGGCAAAATTAACCTGTTCATGGGGGGCGTGGGTGTTGATGGCCACATTGCCTTTAATGAACCGGCGTCTTCTTTAGCCTCTCGTACCCGCATCAAAACCCTGACCGAAGAAACTCGCATCGCGAACTCACGCTTCTTTGGTGGTGATGCAAACCTCGTGCCGAAATATGCACTTACCGTCGGTGTGGGCACATTACTGGATGCTGAAGAAGTGATGATTCTGGTGACCGGTCGCGGTAAAGCGCAAGCCTTGCAAGCCGCCGTCGAAGGCAGCATCAACCACATGTGGACCATCAGTTGCCTGCAACTGCATGCCAAAGCCATCATGGTGTGCGATGAACCTTCTACTATGGAATTGAAGGTTAAAACTGTAAAATATTTCAGCGAATTAGAAGCTGAAAACATCAAGAATCTGTAACAGTTATTAGGGGGCTAAGATGTACGCTTTAACTCACGGCCGTATTTATACCAGCCATGAAGTACTGGATAATCACGCTGTTGTCGTGGCTAACGGATTGATCGAACGTATCTGTCCTGCCGATGAACTTCCGGCTGGCATTGAGGTACGCGACCTGGGTGGCGCCATTCTGGCCCCCGGTTTTATCGATGTTCAGCTTAATGGCTGCGGTGGCGTGCAATTCAATGATTCGCTTGAGGCCATCTCCGAAAAGACGCTGGAAATCATGCAGCGCGCGAATGAAAAGTCAGGATGCACCAGCTTCCTGCCAACACTGATTACTTGCAGCGATGAATATATGAAGCACGGCGTAGATGTCATGCGTGCATATCTGCAAAAAAATCAGCATCAAGCTTTGGGCCTGCATCTGGAAGGGCCTTATATTAGCCCGCAGAAGAAAGGCACTCATAACCCGGCATTTATCCGTAAACCTAGCGCTGAAATGATTGATTATCTGTGTGCCAATGCAGATGTCATAACCAAAGTGACTTTGGCTCCAGAAATGGTTGACGCCAAATATATTCGTCAGCTTACAGAGGCCGGTATTTTGGTTTCTTCCGGTCACTCAAATGCGACCTATCAGCAAGCCCGTCAAGGTTTTGCCGCCGGTATCCGCTTTGCCACGCACCTTTATAATGCAATGCCTTACATCTCCGGGCGCGAACCGGGCCTGATTGGGGCAATTTTCGACACGCCAGAAGTGTACACTGGCGTCATTGCTGATGGGTTGCATGTAGATTGGGCCAACATTCGTAATGCGAAGAAGCTGAAAGGCGAAAAGTTGGTGCTGGTCACTGATGCAACTGCTCCGGCTGGCGCGGGTACTGAAATTGATCAATTTATTTTTGCTGGTAAAACAATATACTATCGCAATGGCTTATGTGTAGATGAAAATGGCACACTAAGTGGCTCAGCACTGACCATGATAGAAGCAGTACAAAATAGTGTTGAGCATGTTGGCATTGCGCTGGATGAAGCATTGCGCATGGCGACACTTTATGCGGCCCGCGCAATTGGCGTGGATAAGCAGTTAGGGAGTATTGAAGCTGGCAAAGTGGCCAACCTGACTGCCTTTACCCGCGATTATAAAATCACTAAAACCATCGTTAACGGTAACGAGGTTTTAAAATAAGCGAGTAATTTTATTGATGAGCACCGGCGTACAGTCACAAATTGGTAATGTGGATCTTGTGAAACAACTCAATGGCGCCGTTGTTTATCGGCTCATTGATCAGCAAGGCCCGATTTCGCGCATTCAAATTGCCGATCTCAGCCAGCTCGCTCCCGCCAGTGTCACCAAAATTACTCGTCAACTGTTGGAGCGCGGGCTGATCAAAGAAGTCGATCAGCAAGCCTCCACCGGTGGTCGCCGGGCGATTTCTATCGTGACCGAAAATCGCCAATTCCATACCATCGCGGTCCGTCTGGGCCGCCATGATGCCACTATCACGCTGTTTGATATGAGCGGTAAGTCGCTGGGTGAAGAGCATTATCCTCTCCCTGAGCGCACACAAGAAACTCTCGAACACGCATTATTTAATATCATCAGTCAGTTTATTGAAGCTTATCAGCGCAAATTACGTGAATTGATCGCCATCGCCGTCATTCTCCCTGGTTTGGTTGAGCCGAGCAAAGGTATCGTGCGCTATATGCCACATATCAATATTAGCAACTGGCCGTTAGTCGAAAATCTGCAAAATCGGTTTAATGTCACCAGCTTCGTCGGCCATGATATTCGTAGTTTGGCGCTGGCTGAGCACTATTTTGGTGCGACCCGTGACTGCGAAGACTCCATTTTGGTTCGCCTGCACCGCGGTACCGGTGCCGGTATCATTGTTAACAGCCAAATATTTTTAGGCAGCAATGGCAACGTAGGTGAGATAGGCCATATTCAGATTGATCCCCTGGGTGAACGCTGCTATTGCGGTAATTTTGGTTGTCTGGAAACCGTGGCATCTAATGCGGCCATTGAAAACCGCGTACGCCACCTGCTCACGCAGGGCTATCCGAGCAAGTTAACCTTGGATGATTGCCATATTGGTGCCATCTGCAAGGCCGCGAACAAAGGTGATTTGCTGGCAAGTGAGGTAATTGAACATGTAGGCCGCTACTTGGGGAAAGCCATCTCCATTGCGATCAACTTGTTTAACCCGCAAAAAGTCGTGATTGCTGGGGAAATTATTGAAGCCCATAAAATCCTGCTCCCCGCCATTCAAGGTTGCATTAATACACAAGTGCTGAAAAACTTCCGCCAAAATTTACCGGTGGTCACTTCTCAGCTTGACCATCAATCAGCCATTGGGGCTTTTGCCTTAGCCAAGCGCGCTATGTTGAACGGGGTATTACTGCAACGCCTGTTGGAAAACTGACTTTAAGATAAGGCAGTTGCATAGTCGATCCTATAATCGGCCATGTTATAGTGACTCATTGCTGCGGCTAAAAGAGTAATTTAAACAATGACAATTAAAAGCGTTATTTGCGATATCGATGGTGTGTTGTTGCATGATAATCACCCAGTACCCGGTGCTGATGTATTTCTGAACCGAATTCAAGAAGCCGGAATGCCGCTGGTTATTTTGACCAACTACCCCTCACAAACGGCTCAGGATCTGGCGAACCGTTTTCATTCTGCTGGGCTGGAAGTGCCGGAAAGTGCTTTTTATACCTCTGCAATGGCAACGGCCGATTTTCTGCGCCGCCAGGATGGGAAAAAAGCTTATGTCGTGGGTGAAGGCGCATTAGTTCACGAATTGTATAAAGCAGGCTTTACCATTACTGATATCAATCCTGACTTTGTGATTGTGGGTGAAACCCGCTCATACAACTGGGACATGATGCATAAAGCGGCCTATTTCGTCGCCAATGGGGCGCGTTTTATTGCTACCAACCCCGATAGCCATGGTCACGGTTTTGCACCGGCCTGTGGCGCATTGTGTGCACCTATCGAGAAAATCTCTGGCCGTAAGCCATTTTATGTGGGTAAACCTAGCCCGTGGATTATCCGCGCTGCACTGAATAAAATGCAGGCGCATTCAGAAAGTACCGTCATTGTGGGGGATAACCTGCGCACTGATATTCTGGCGGGGTTCCAGGCGGGTCTTGAGACTATTTTGGTTCTATCCGGTGTCTCAACATTAACGGATATCGAAGCAATGCCATTCCGCCCAAGCTACGTTTACCCCTCTGTTGCAGAAATTGACATCATCTAATTTCAGTTGGCGGTCATGGCCGCCATCCCCCTTTTTCACCACTCTCCCTTGCCAAGCTGCGCCCTTTTTTAGTGCAACACACCAAAGTTTCTTGCCATTACGCCCTCTTTTGGCGCATTTTATTTTTATATTCTTCGCCCTTAAAGCTGCAAGGCTGTTAGCTGCACGCACTTATCCGTAGCACGATAAATTGGCGTATTTTTTGCATGTTTTATACAAATTATTCGGATGAATGCATCGTCATTGAGCATAGCTTGCATCAATTACAGGCAAGTATGAGAAAACAATTTCAGCGATGACCGAGTCAAATTCAACATCATCACCGCCAAAGCAGAAAAGTTAGGGAGATTACTATGTGTTCTATTTTCGGGGTCCTCGACCTTAAAACCGACCCCATTGAATTACGCAAAAAAGCGCTGGAAATGTCACGTTTAATGCGCCACCGCGGCCCGGACTGGTCTGGTGTGTGGGCAAATGATAAAGCCATACTCGCCCATGAACGTTTATCTATTGTTGACGTCAATACCGGTGCCCAACCGCTGTATAATGCTGCTCATACGCATATTTTGGCAGTCAATGGTGAAATCTATAATCATCAAGCATTGCGCCAACAATATGCTGACCGCTATGAATTCCAAACCGGTTCTGACTGCGAAGTCATTCTGGCGCTGTATCAGGAGAAAGGGCCTGAATTCCTTGATGATTTGCAAGGTATGTTCGCTTTCGTCTTATACGATACAGAAAAAGACGCCTATCTGATTGGCCGTGACCATTTGGGGATTATCCCGCTGTATATGGGCCACGACGAACACGGTAATATGTTCGTTGCTTCCGAAATGAAAGCCTTGGTTCCGGTTTGCCGCACCATTAAAGAATTCCCGGCAGGGAGCTATCTGTGGAGTCAGGATGGCGAAATCCGCGAATATTATCATCGTGACTGGTTTGATTTCGATAATGTCAAAAACAACGTCACTGACAAAGTAGAATTGGCAAACGCATTAGAAGACGCGGTAAAAAGTCATTTGATGTCGGATGTCCCTTACGGCGTGCTGCTGTCCGGTGGGCTGGATTCCTCGGTTATTTCTGCCATCACCAAAAAGTTTGCCGCTCGCCGTGTCGAAGACGATGAGCGCAGTGAAGCCTGGTGGCCACAACTGCATTCCTTTGCTGTTGGCCTGATTGGCTCGCCCGATTTACGTGCAGCAAAAGAAGTCGCCAACCATTTAGGGACTGTGCACCATGAAATTCATTTCACCGTGCAGGAAGGCCTGGATGCCATCCGTGATGTGATTTATCACATTGAAACCTATGATGTCACTACTATCCGCGCCTCAACACCAATGTACTTGATGTCACGTAAAATCAAGGCGATGGGTATCAAAATGGTGCTATCGGGTGAAGGTTCTGATGAAGTCTTTGGCGGTTATCTCTATTTCCACAAAGCACCTAACGCCAAAGAATTGCATGAAGAAACTGTGCGCAAACTATTAGCCTTGCATATGTATGACTGTGCCCGTGCCAACAAAGCCATGTCTGCCTGGGGTGTTGAAGCCCGAGTACCTTTCTTGGATAAAAACTTCCTTGATGTCGCAATGCGGATTAACCCGCAGGATAAAATGTGCGGCAATGGCAAAATGGAAAAACATGTCCTGCGTGAATGTTTTGAATCCTATCTGCCACATAGCGTCGCCTGGCGTCAGAAAGAACAATTCTCCGATGGTGTAGGTTACAGTTGGATTGACACACTAAAAGAAAAAGCAGCGGAGCAAGTCACTGATCAACAAATGGAAACTGCTCATTTCCGTTTCCCATACAACACTCCGTCTTCAAAAGAGGGTTATTTGTATCGTGAAATTTTTGAAGAGTTATTCCCACTACCAAGCGCTGCTGAGTGCGTACCTGGCGGCCCATCAGTCGCCTGTTCATCAGCTAAAGCTATTGAGTGGGACGAATCATTCAAAAGTATGGATGACCCATCAGGACGCGCTGTAGGCGTGCATCAGGATGCCTATAAATAATTGAACCCTATGGCAGGGCGTGACTCTGTTTGTTCGAACATTCTGCTCTCAAGGCCACCTACGGGTGGCCTTGTCTTTTGTTGGCAAATTCAACAATTAATCATCATAAGTGCTGCTTTAATCACCAGACTGTTCACAAGCCAAACAAACAAACCCCTTCAGCGCTTTTTTGGGAAAAAATTAGTTGACGCAATTCGGCCATATACGCATAATGCGCCCCGCAACGCCGATGAAGGTTGTGCAGAAAAAAGATGGCTACGTAGCTCAGCTGGTTAGAGCACAGCACTCATAATGCTGGGGTCACAGGTTCGATTCCCGTCGTAGCCACCATCTTTTTTCATGTATGCGGGAGTGGCGAAATTGGTAGACGCACTAGATTTAGGTTCTAGCGCCGCAAGGTGTGCGAGTTCAAGTCTCGCCTCCCGCACCATTTTCATCGGTTGTCACAGTAGATGGGATATCGCCAAGCGGTAAGGCACCAGGTTTTGATCCTGGCATTCCCAGGTTCGAATCCTGGTATCCCAGCCATTTCTTTGAAATGGTTTGTCGTTAAACACAAACACTGTTAGACACCCGTTGTGCTAAGTCAGTAAAAAATTGTATTTCAGTTGGGATATCGCCAAGCGGTAAGGCACCAGGTTTTGATCCTGGCATTCCCAGGTTCGAATCCTGGTATCCCAGCCATACAATTTCTCAAGGTTAAAGATTTTAAGATGGCTACGTAGCTCAGCTGGTTAGAGCACAGCACTCATAATGCTGGGGTCACAGGTTCGATTCCCGTCGTAGCCACCATCTTTTGGGGTATCGCCAAGCGGTAAGGCACTGGATTCTGATTCCAGCATTCCGAGGTTCGAATCCTCGTACCCCAGCCAAATTTAGAAAAGCTCGCTTCGGCGGGCTTTTTGCTTTTCTGCATTCTATTTTTTTCAATACGATGAGATTTTTTGCTGCGATGTAAGTTTTACTTTTCAGCAAAGGAAGAAAAACTGCGCCCACCGTCGCCAGGAAACCATTTTTCTGGCGACAATTCGTTAGAATAGCTACAACCCTAATGCATACTTCAACGCGTGCTCTTTAAGTTTACCGGCACGTTGAGCAGCCATCAGTGCCAAATTACGGGCAAATTTCACGACGGGTAAATCATTACTAAATGCGGTGTAAAACACATCCATCCCACTTTGCATAATCAGATTATCGGTACGGCGACGGCGCTGATAGCGTAATAACACCGGCTCACTGTGCCAAGATTCAGCCTGTTCGCGCGCCTGATTCAATACATCCAGCAAAGCATCAACATCCCGATATCCCAGATTAACCCCCTGCCCGGCCAATGGATTGATGGTATGGGCTGCATCGCCCAGTAATACTAAACCCGGCTGCACATATTGCTGCGCATGGCGGCGAACCAAGGGGAAAGAGCCCGCCGCAATAGCCTTAACGGCCCCCAAACGGGACGGGAAAGCAGCGGTAATTTCTTGATTCAATTGCGTCATCGGCATCATTTGAAGCTGGCGGATGCGCTGCGGGCTATCGTACCAAACCAATGATGCCCAGTTATCAAACAAGGGCAGGAAGGCGCGTGGGCCACTGGGGAAAAACTGCTGCCAGGTGGTGTCTTGCTGAGCAGTATCGGTCTCGACAGTCATTAACATACAGGACTGCCGATATTGCCAACCACTGGTGCAAATTCCGGCTAAACGACGCACCAAAGAATTAGCCCCATCCGCACCTATCACTAAATGGCTCTGTATCTCTTGCTGCGCATCTAAGGTGATTTTCCAGTAGTCATCTACTCTAATCATTGTTTGCAGCCGTGATGGGCACAGTAACGTCAAATTTGGGCATTCTGCCATCTGTTGCCATAGCGCCAACTGTAAAACCCGGTTCTCGACCATAAAACCTAATTCAGGTAAAGACAGCGAGGCCGCATCAAAGACGACTTGAGAGCCCGGCTGTTCCCACGTCTCCAGCCGGCGATAAGGCGCATAGCGCATCTGCTGCACCGATGACCATACCCCAAGTTGTTTAAGCAAGGAAACCGAAGTGCACCCAATCGCAGAAACCCGTAAGTCTGGAGCACTTTCAGCCTCAAATGGCAGCGGAGCCTCATGCTCCAGTAACGCCACTGACCAGCCAGTTTGTGCTAACCCAAGTGCGGTAGCAGCCCCAACCATACCGCCACCCACGACCACAACATCATAATTTGGTTGCGATTTATCCATTTTTGCTATTCTTCAAAGTTAAAATAATACCTACATTTTGTCTGCATGCAGTGTACCGGATTTTTCATCACTCAACAGAATAAGTAAGCCGTTATGCGGTGGTCATCGCAACAGCAAATGACTACAATAGCCCCATAATCACGGAGCCTTTGTGCTACCCACTATTCTATGACGGCCCAGAACACTGCGCCGCGCGATGTAACTTTTATGATGAATTTTTTGGCGGTAGATAGGTTATGACTAAAAAACTACACATCAAAACTTGGGGCTGTCAGATGAACGAATATGATTCATCTAAAATGGCCGATTTACTGGCCAGCACCCATGGCTACCAGTTGACCGAGATCCCGGAAGAAGCGGATTTATTGCTGCTAAACACCTGTTCTATTCGCGAAAAAGCCCAAGAAAAAGTGTTTAGCTTGCTAGGCCACTGGAAGCTGCTAAAAGAAAAAAATCCGGAACTGATTATTGGTGTTGGCGGTTGTGTCGCATCACAGGAGGGCGAGCATTTACGCCAGCGAGCCCCTTGTGTTGATGTCGTTTTCGGGCCGCAAACCCTGCATCGCCTGCCGGAAATGATTAACCATGTAAAAGGGACTCACAGCCCGGTGGTGGATATCAGTTTCCCGGAAATTGAAAAGTTTGACCGTTTGCCGGAACCGCGTGCTGATGGCCCTACGGCCTTTGTCTCTATCATGGAAGGTTGTAATAAATACTGCACATTCTGTGTTGTACCTTACACCCGTGGTGAAGAAGTTAGCCGGCCGAGTGACGATATCTTGTTTGAAATCGCACAGTTAGCGGCCCAAGGCGTACGGGAAGTGAACCTACTCGGCCAGAATGTAAATGCTTACCGTGGTGCCACTTATGATGGTGAGATCTGTAGTTTTGCCGAGCTATTGCGGCTGGTTGCAGCCATTGATGGTATTGATAGAGTGCGTTTCACCACCAGCCATCCTATTGAATTTACTGATGATATCATTGATGTTTATCGAGATACGCCCGAACTGGTGAGTTTCCTGCACCTGCCGGTACAAAGTGGTTCTGACCGCATTTTGACCATGATGAAACGGGCGCATACCGCGCTGGAATACAAAGCAATTATCCGCAAACTACGTCAGGCGCGGCCTGATATCCAAATTAGTTCTGATTTTATCATCGGTTTCCCCGGTGAAACTCAGCAAGATTTTGAGCAAACCATGAAGCTGGTGGCGGATATTCGTTTTGACACCAGTTACAGCTTTATTTACTCCTCACGCCCCGGCACGCCTGCGGCAGATCTTCCGGACAATGTGTCCGAAGAGGAGAAAAAACAGCGGTTACACATCCTGCAGGAACGCATTACTCAGCAAGCAATGGAAATCAGCCGCGAGATGGTAGGCACCGTGCAGCGCATTCTGGTGGAGGGCACATCCCGTAAGAACCTCATGGAATTGGCGGGCCGCACCGAAAATAACCGGGTGGTTAACTTTGAAGGCACTCCTGATATGATCGGTAAATTCGTTGATGTTGAAATTGTTGATGTTTATGCCAGTTCACTGCGTGGCATTTTGGTGCGTACTGAAGACCAGATGGATCTGCGGATTCATGAATCACCGCAATCAGTTATTGCCCGCACCCGCAAAGAAAATGAGATAGGTGTCGGCCTTTACCAGCCCTGATTTCTATTTTTCGAGCCAACACGCACCAGCAGGCACTGCATTGTCAGTGCCTATTTTATTTTAGCGGCGCGCTGCGCAGATTCAGATTTTTTAAGTTGCGCCATCCGTGAGACGCTATTTCAATAAGGGGCGAGGGCACGGATTCATAAGTAAACTTGCGCCAGTACCGTGCACCATGAATAATTCACAAATGACATGTATGATTGACGTTATAGCAGCAATATCACATAACCAATATTCGTGAGTGATATCCCCCAGCAATGGGAGTTGCAGCCAGGCTTCAAATAAACCGGCCCTAAGTGACCCAGAGGAACGCAGTGACTCAGAGAAACAATTTGCACGTAGTGACACAAGAAATCTTGCTGGAACCCGCCGATAATCAGCGTCTGCTGAGTCTGTGTGGCCCTTTTGATGACAACATTAAGCTGTTGGAACGCCGGTTGGGTATTGAAATTAATCGTCGTGATAACCGTTTTAAGTTAGTCGGTAAGAATATCTGCGTTGTTGCAGCGGCAGATATCCTGCGCCATCTGTATGTCGATACCGCTCCTATCCGCGGTATCATCCCAGATATCAGTCCCGAAGATATCCATCTCGCGGTCAAAGAAAGTCGGGTGTTAGAGCAAACTGCTGAGAGTGTGCCGGATTACGGAAAAGCCGTAAATATCCGCACCAAACGCGGGATGATCAAGCCCCGAACGCCAAATCAGGCGCAATACATCGCCAATATTCTCGATCATGATATTACTTTCGGGATTGGGCCAGCCGGTACCGGTAAAACCTATTTAGCGGTTGCTGCTGCGGTCGATGCTCTGGAGCGCCAGAATGTACGGCGTATTTTGCTGACCCGCCCGGCGGTTGAAGCCGGTGAAAAGCTAGGTTTTTTACCCGGCGATCTCAGCCAAAAAGTCGACCCTTATCTGCGCCCGCTCTATGATGCGCTGTTTGAAATGCTGGGCTTTGAGCGCGTTGAAAAACTGATTGAGCGCAATGTGATTGAAGTGGCTCCGCTGGCGTATATGCGCGGCCGCACACTGAATGACGCGTTTATCATTTTGGATGAAAGCCAAAATACCACCGTCGAACAGATGAAAATGTTCCTGACCCGTATGGGCTTCAACTCCAAAGCGGTGATTACCGGTGATATCACGCAAACGGACTTGCCACGCCACCAGAAGTCGGGCTTAAGCCATGCCATTGAAGTGTTATCAGGGGTAGAGGAATTGAGCTTTAACTTCTTCCATAGCGAAGATGTGGTGCGCCATCCCGTCGTCGCCCGTGTCGTCATTGCTTATGAGGCCTGGGAAGCAGCGGAACAAAAACGTAAAGATACTATTGCCGAACAACGTAAGCGGGAAACTCACACCCCGTCTGAGCAGGAGGCTCCGTGAGCCAAGTTATTCTCGATTTACAAATTGCCTGCGCCGACAGCCAGGGTTTACCGACCGAAGCCGATTTTCAGCAGTGGTTGGAAGCAGTATTACCCCAATTTCAGGAAGTCTCTGAAGTGACGATTCGAGTGGTTGATGAGGCAGAAAGTCATGAGCTGAATCTAACCTATCGCGGTAAAGATAAACCGACCAATGTCTTGTCTTTTCCGTTTGAGGCCCCACCTGAGATTGAACTGCCATTACTCGGTGATTTGATCATTTGTCGCCAGGTGGTTGAACAAGAAGCGGTTGAACAAGAGAAAGCACTACTGGCTCATTGGGCGCATATGGTTGTTCACGGCAGTCTCCATCTGCTAGGGTATGACCACATCGTTGACGATGAAGCCGAGGAAATGGAGTCGATTGAGACTGAAATAATGCAAAATTTGGGTTATCCAGATCCGTATATTTCAGAGAAAGACCCCGAATAAATTCACTTTATCAGCTATAAACTAGCTGATAAATATGAGTAAAAAGCTGTCGGCGGTGTGTGTTTACCACTGCCGGTAAAATATAATCTTATATGGGTAAACTTAACTAAAACGCCATGAGCGACGACCACTCACAAAACAGCGATAGCCCCAGTCCCAAGAAAGGGTTCTTTACTCTCATTCTTAACCAGTTATTCCACGGCGAACCTAAGAACCGTGGCGATCTGGTAGAGCTTATCCGTGATTCTGAGCAAAACGATTTGATCGATCCCGATACCCGCGACATGCTGGAAGGTGTGATGGATATCGCCGAGCAGCGCGTACGGGACATCATGATCCCCCGCTCTCAGATGGTCACACTAAAGCGTAATCAAACGCTGGATGAGTGTCTGGATGTGATTATTGAATCCGCTCACTCCCGCTTTCCGGTGATCAGTGAAGATAAAGATCACATCGAAGGTATCCTGATGGCCAAGGATTTGCTGCCGTTTATGCGCACAGATTCCGAGCCATTCAGTATTGATAAAGTCTTACGGACGGCGGTTGTAGTGCCGGAAAGTAAGCGTGTCGATCGGATGCTGAAAGAGTTCCGCTCCCAACGCTATCATATGGCCATTGTCATTGATGAGTTTGGCGGCGTTTCAGGCCTGGTGACCATTGAAGATATTCTTGAGCTGATCGTTGGCGAAATAGAAGATGAGTATGACGATGAAGAAGACAGAGACGTTCGTCAGCTCAGCCGGCACACGTATACCATTCGTGCGCTGACACCTATTGAAGATTTCAATGATGTATTCAATACCCATTTCAGCGACGATGAAGTGGATACTATCGGTGGTTTGGTGATGCAGGCGTTTGGTCATTTACCTGCTCGCGGTGAAACCATTGAAATTGAAGGTTACTTATTTAAAGTTGCCATGGCAGATAGCCGACGTATTATTCAGGTTCATGTGAAAATCCCGGATGATGCTCCGCAACCAAAATTGGAAGAATAAATTCTCGATGCCTAACGCTTCACTCCTTCAACGCCAGTGGGTTCGCGCCCTACTGGCGCTATTTTTTGGCGCCTGCGGTACGCTGGCCTATTCACCATTTGATAGTTGGCCCGCAGCCATTGTTTCACTGTTTGGTTTACTCAGCCTGACATTGAATCGCAGCACCAAACAAGCCGCTTTTATTGGCTTCTGTTGGGGGATGGGGCTGTTTGGCACCGGTGTTAACTGGGTCTATGTCAGTATCTCCGAATTTGGCGGTATGCCGACGGCCATCAATATCTTCTTGGTGGTATTGCTGGCAGCGTATCTTTCGCTCTATACCATGCTGTTTGCCGGTATATTAGCCCGTATATGCCCGAAAGTGACCTGGTGGAGACTGGCGATTGCAGCCCCCGTGGTGTGGCAACTGACCGAATTCTTGCGCGGCTGGGTATTAACGGGCTTCCCATGGCTACAATTTGGTTATAGCCAAATTAATGGCCCGCTACGCGGCATTGCTCCCATTCTTGGGGTCGATGGCATCACTTTCATGCTGATGTCCATCAGCGGATTACTGGTGTACGCCTGCTATCAACGCCGGATAACTGCGGCAATTATTGCAATAGCCATGTTATTACTGCCGTGGCCGCTGCGCCAATTACATTGGTTCACGCCGGAACCTGAACGCGCGGTCAATGTGGCGATGGTGCAAGGTAATATTGCTCAGTCAATGAAGTGGGACCCTAAAGTCCTGCTCTCGACCCTGCAAGTCTATCTGGATGAGACCCGCCCATTTATGGGGAAAGCACCCATTATCATCTGGCCAGAATCTGCCATTCCTGATATTGAAACTGATCAAATCGGTTTCCTGACAATGGTTGATGACCTCATGCGGGCCAATCACAGCAGCTTAATCACCGGGATTGTAGATGCGCAGCGTCGGCCGGCGGGCCAAGGTTACCATTTCTTCAACAGCATCATTGTGCTGGGGGATAAAGAGCCCTACCAATATCCGACCCGTAATCGCTATAGCAAACACCACTTGGTACCCTTTGGTGAGTTTGTGCCGCTGGAGTCCCTGTTACGTCCACTGGCCCCCCTATTTGATTTACCTATGTCAACGTTCAGCCGGGGCGATTATGTGCAGCCGCAGTTGAATGTGGCTGGATTTAACCTCACAGCCGCTATTTGTTATGAAATTGTCTTGGGCCAGCAGGTTCGGGATAACTTCAAGCCAGATACCAACTTCTTGCTAACGGTCTCTAATGATGCCTGGTTTGGTCACTCTATCGGGCCATGGCAGCATTTCCAGATGGCACGTATGCGCGCCCTTGAATTAGGTCGCCCGTTGTTGCGCAGTACCAATAATGGTATTACAGCAGCGGTTGGCCCAAGCGGTGAAGTCTTGGCACAAATTCCACAGTTCACCCAGCAAGTGCTGGAAGTGAAAGTCACGCCAACGACCGGCATGACCCCTTATGCCCGCTTTGGCTCGTGGCCAATGTGGATTATCACGTTGATATTAGGGGCATTGACGCTATATCGTGCCGTCCGCTGTCGCTCCGACAAAAAATGTCAAACTGATAAAAATAACCCAAAAAGCTAGAGTAACTTGAGCGCCTTATGCCATTGAAACCTGAATATATCCTCACGACTGAAGCGCAATTAAGTGAGCATTACGCCTCGCCTAATCAGAATGTGTTGAAAAAACAAATAGATCATATTGATGATTATGCTAGAAAGCTGATTGCCGCCGCACCTTTCGCCGTTTTGGGGACTCTGGGCACTAACGGAATAGACTGTTCACCCAAAGGGGGGGAAGCAGGTTTTATTCATGTGCAAGATAGCAAAACACTGATGTTGCCAGACAGACCAGGCAATAACCGCCTGGATGGTATTCGTAATTTGCTGCATAACCCCTTTGTCGGCATCTTGTTCTTGATCCCCGGTTGGACTGAAGGTTTTCGGGTGAATGGCCGGGCAAAAATATCTATCGACCCACAATTGTGCGAACGTTTTAGCCAAAACGGCCACCCCGCTCGCAGTGTATTAGTGATTGAAGTCGATGAAGTATTTATCCACTGTGGTCGTGCAATCACCTTTGCTGACTTGTGGAACCCAGAAAAGCACATTGGCAAAGAAAATGTTCCGACCGCACTGGAAGTTTTTAAAGCTCATCTGGCTATCAATAACCATCAGTTAAGCTAACCAGCTGTTAAACAGACCGATACTTAAGCTAATCGATAGTATTTCATGACTGGCTGCGGGGTAATTAACTCGCCTCCCTCGCTTAATATTTCATAGCCCTGATAAACAGGGCTATTTATCCGCGCTACTTTCCCTTGTCTGGCACAGACCTTGCATCGTTTCTAATCAAATAGTGTTAGTTATTCCCCCATATCTAGCTTGCATTCAGTCATCAAAGGGGATTACCTCAGTGAATCGGCGAAGGTCAGTTTTGAATAAAGGAATAGCGGTTATTGGCCCGCACATTTATGGGGCGCACCACGCACCGTAATAGTGCGATACTGTTTTATTGCCTCTATTTGGTGCGATTTGCATCCCAAAAAACAAACATTTATTCATCATTTGCATAACAATTTGCTATTTTTTAAAGATAATCTGATACAAGTAACAATGAAAATAGCGGGTTGACCAACAAATATCTCTGGTTATGCAATCACTACAAAATAAGACGATTTTTGGGTATTTCTTGTTTTTAACATGACTACATTTTAAGTATCACAACATCGAGTTAGAAAATATTAAGTAAAAAACAACATTAAAGGAGTTGGACCATGCATATGCGTAAATTGGCGTTAGCGCTACTATTAGCTGGGATGGCAAGTGGTGTAGCCCAAGCGGAAGAAGCAGCAAAGGCAGATGCGTCTGCTGACACACTGAAGAAGATCAAAGATAACGGCGTTATCGTGGTCGGTCACCGTGAGTCTTCCGTTCCATTCTCTTATTATGATAATCAACAGAAAGTGGTTGGTTATTCACAAGATTATTCCAATCTGATCGTCGATGCGATCAAGAAAAAACTTAATGCACCTGACCTACAGGTGAAACTCATCCCAATCACTTCACAGAACCGTATTCCACTGCTGCAAAACGGGACTTTTGATTTCGAGTGTGGTTCCACCACTAATAACCTCGAGCGTCAGCAGCAAGCCGCATTCTCTAACACCATTTTTGTTGTCGGAACCCGTTTGCTGACCAAAAAAGGTTCTGAAATTAAAGATTTCAAAGACTTGGCTGGGAAACCTGTAGTCGTCACATCAGGAACCACCTCTGAAGTTCTGCTTAATAAATTGAATGAAAAAGACAACATGAACATGCGCATCATCAGCGCCAAAGACCACGGCGACTCTTTCCGTACCTTGGAAAGTGGCCGCGCAGTGGCCTTTATGATGGATGATGCTTTGCTGGCTGGCGAGCGGGCGAAAGCCAAGAAACCGGATCAGTGGGACATCGTCGGTACTCCGCAATCTCAGGAAGCTTACGGCTGTATGCTGCGTAAAAACGACCCAGCCTTTAAAGCTCTACTGGATGAGACCATTGCCTCCGCACAAACCTCTGGTGTGGCGGAGAAGTCCTTTGATCGTTGGTTCAAAAATCCAATTCCACCTAAAAATCTTAACCTGAATTTCTCACTGTCTGATGAAATGAAGGTGCTGTTCAAAGCCCCTAACGATAAAGCATTGAACTAACAATAATAATCAGGGTGGGCGATGCCTACCCTACAGATTGATGATGGACCGATCGGGATACAGGAAATGAATGCGGGGTGGCCGTTCCCCACTCCGCATTTTTTTGTTAACCCTCGGGAGGCCGCAACGCATTGAATCATCAGTCATCAGGGTGGCTTATCCATCCTTTTAAGGGAGTTTGTTATGTCAATAGACTGGAACTGGGGCATTTTCTTGCAACCTGCCCCTTTCGGTAATACCACCTATTTCGGCTGGATTTGGTCCGGTTTTCAGGTCACTGTCGCATTATCCTTGTGCGCTTGGGTTATCGCTTTCTTCGTTGGTTCGTTATTTGGGATTTTAAGAACAGTTCCTAACCGCATTCTGTCTACCATCGGGGCCACTTACGTCGAGCTGTTCCGTAACGTGCCGCTGATTGTGCAATTCTTTACCTGGTATCTGGTGGTCCCTGAGCTTTTACCGGCCAATCTTGGCATGTGGTTTAAAAGTGAGTTAGATCCGAATATACAGTTCTTTCTCTCATCAATGATGTGTCTGGGTTTATTTACCGTCGCCCGTGTTTGTGAGCAAGTACGTGCCGGGATTCAATCACTGCCTCGAGGTCAGAAAGCGGCAGGTTTGGCAATGGGGTTAACTCTGCCGCAGACCTACCGCTATGTTTTATTGCCCAATGCTTATCGGGTCATTATTCCCCCGATGACCTCAGAAATGCTCAACCTGGTTAAAAACTCAGCGATTGCATCAACAATCGGGCTGGTGGATATGGCGGCACAAGCAGGGAAATTGCTGGATTATTCAGCTCACGCCTATGAGTCGTTTACTGCCATCACCCTTGGTTATGTACTGATTAACGCCGTGATCATGTTGCTGATGCGATTAGTTGAAAAGAAAGTGCAGTTGCCCGGCAACCTGGGGAGTAAATAATGTACGAATTTGATTGGAGTTCCATTGCCCCAAGCCTGCCATATCTGCTGCAAGGTTTGGCCGTTACCGCCAAAATAACCCTTATCGCCATTGTCTTTGGGATTATTTGGGGCACGATTTTGGCCGTGATGCGGCTATCGCCGATTAAAGCTATTCGTTGGTTCGCCACCGCCTATGTCAATGTGTTCCGCTCTATTCCGTTGGTCATGGTGCTGCTGTGGTTTTATCTGGTGGTCCCGAGCTTATTACAAAATGTGCTGGGCTTATCACCAAAAACTGATATTCGCTTAATCTCTGCCATGGTAGCCTTTTCATTATTTGAAGCGGCTTATTACTCAGAAATTATCCGTGCCGGGATCCAAAGCATCTCTCGTGGGCAATCCTCCGCAGCTCTGGCGTTGGGCATGACCCAAGGTCAGTCAATGAGATTGGTTATTCTGCCCCAGGCTTTCCGCGCCATGGTGCCATTGCTGTTAACCCAAGGGATTGTATTATTTCAGGATACATCGCTGGTGTATGTCCTTAGTCTGGCGGATTTCTTCCGCACCGCGACCACCATTGGCGAGCGCGACGGGACTCAGGTCGAAATGGTGCTGTTTGCCGGTTTGGTGTATTTCGTTATCAGTTTTTCCGCGTCGATGCTGGTTAACTATTTGAAGAAAAGGACTGTTTGATGATTTCCCTGAAAAATGTTTCTAAGTGGTACGGCCACTTTCAGGTGCTGGCTGACTGCACCACCGAAGTAAAAAAAGGCGAGGTCGTGGTGGTCTGCGGCCCTTCGGGCTCAGGCAAATCGACCTTAATCAAAACTGTTAATGGGCTGGAACCTATTCAAAAAGGCAACATTACAGTAAATGGTATTGCTGTGAATGATAAGGGCACCAACTTGGCGCAATTACGTTCCAAAGTCGGCATGGTGTTCCAGCATTTTGAACTGTTCCCGCACCTGTCTATCATTGAAAACCTGACTCTGGCGCAAGTCAAAGTGCTCAAACGCGATAAAACAGAAGCGCGGGAAAAAGGGCTAAAGCTGTTAGAGCGGGTCGGCCTTACCACCCATGCAGATAAATTTCCCTCTCAATTATCTGGTGGCCAGCAACAGCGTGTGGCGATTGCCCGTGCACTGTGTATGGACCCTATCGCCATGCTGTTTGACGAACCCACTTCCGCCCTTGACCCAGAAATGATCAACGAGGTGCTGGACGTGATGGTCAAACTGGCGCTAGAAGGCATGACTATGATGGTGGTGACTCACGAAATGGGCTTTGCCCGTAAAGTGGCTAACCGGGTTATTTTTATGGATGAAGGAAAAATCGTCGAAGACAGTAACAAAGATGATTTCTTTAACAATCCTAAATCTGACCGAGCCAAAGACTTCCTGGCAAAAATCCTGCATTAACCGCCCTCCTCTCCTGCGCCAGTGGGGGAGGAAATTTGCTCTGGTTCTCTTTTTACCCCCGTCAAGATTGCTTATCCATTTTATTGTGCGCATCCTCCAAGGAATGCTGCCACTAAAGAGGAAAAGTGATGTCCCGCTCTATTATCATTGATTGCGACCCCGGTCATGACGATGCTATTGCGCTGATTTTGGCTCTGGCCTCCCCCGAACTGAATGTACAAGCCGTGACCACTTGTGCCGGCAACCAAACCCCGGATAAAACTTTGCGTAATGCGCTGCGTATTCTGACGTTACTTGAGCGCCAGGATATTCCAGTGGCAGGGGGTGCATTAAAGCCGCTGCTGCGCGAACTGATTATTGCTGACAATGTTCACGGCGAAAGTGGCTTAGATGGCCCATCGTTGCCTGATCCGAGCTTCGCGCCACAAGCTGAAAATGCAGTGGAGCTGATGGCGAGAATATTGCGTGACAGCCCTCATCCCGTAACCCTGGTGGCAACTGGCCCGCTGACTAACGTCGCTTTATTGCTGGCCGGCCATGGTGCACTGGCGGCCAAAATAGACCGTATCGTCATCATGGGCGGTGCGGTGATGTTAGGAAACTGGACGCCAGCGGCTGAATTTAACATTTTTGTTGATCCCGAAGCAGCTGATCGCGTCTTTAAATCGGGTATCCCTATTACCATGGCGGGGTTGGATGTCACTCATCAAGCACAAGTAATGGACGCGGACATTGACAGAATTCGTCAGTTGGATAACCCCATAGCTGAGGTCGTCGCGGGCTTATTGGATTTCTTTATGTTGTATCACCGGCAGGAGCGCTGGGGTTTTCAAGGCGCGCCATTACATGATCCTTGCACCATCGCCTGGTTATTGGCGCCGGAATTATTCACCAGTATTGAACGTTGGGTCGGTATCGAAACTCGTGGTGAATATACCCAAGGAATGACAGTGGTCGATTATTACCAACTCACTGGCAATAAACCTAATGCAGAAGTGCTGATGGATATTGATCGAAAAGGATTTATTGATTTACTGGTCGAACGTATTGCCCGCTACGGCGAATAAGCTTTTGACACTCCGCCCGCGCGGAGTGTCTCTGTTTAGCCTAATTCAACCTTAGGGCTGGAAAGGCCGGCGATTAAATTGGTCATGGCCACATTTAGGGCAAAGCGGCAACACTTCCGGGGTATAAAAAGCCAGGTGGTAATGGCATTTTTCACAGACCAGGTTCCCTAACCCGACCACCTCTCCACTATGATAAACCCCATGATGACTGACATCTTTAAACACCTCACGCCACTCCAATTGCGTTTTGTCGGTGATATCAGCCAGCTCCTGCCATAAACTTTCTTTGATAACCCGCATAAATACACTATCAGTAAATTCATCCTTACTTTCTTCATAGCTCCGAGCAAACTCTTCCAGATCCCGCCGCACCGCCTGAGTAATTTGCTCAACTTCACTGCGGGTTAAATCTTCTACCGCATCTAACCGCCGCTCAGCGCTGTCCACCAGCTTATCGATATCACGTTCACCATTTTTCAAGCGTTCAGTGAGTGATGCTACCAACTCACGATAATATTGAGCTACCTTGTTCATACAGTCTCCTCGATCCACGATTGTGATGAAGCAAATTGTGATAAAGCAAAAGTTGTGACAAAGAAAATAGGGATAAAGCGCCTTCTTTACTTACCTCGTTCTTGTTATCTGCAGGTACTGACTCTGATATTAAAGCTAACGTTAATTATTTTAGTCGTAAATGACTGAAGTCACGTCATCATCAGGTTGTTCTCGCGCCACTTTGATGATTTCTGCCAGTCACTGCGCAGAAAATGCCTCCTGTAGGATGCAGAGTGTTGTTGCCGCTGCCGCTTATCAGCTATGCTATGCGGATCTCTCTTTATGATATGAAACAGATGATGCTACAGGCGTAGCTGTTTTTCACTATAGGACCACCGGCCGCCATGCAAGAGCAATACCGCCCAGAAGATATCGAAACGCAAGTACAGCTTCACTGGCAAGAGAAGCAAACTTTTAAAGTCACTGAAGATACCAGCAAAGAAAAATATTACTGCCTATCCATGCTGCCGTATCCGTCAGGACGCCTACATATGGGGCACGTTCGTAACTACACCATTGGTGATGTTATCTCCCGTTACCAGCGCATGCTGGGCAAAAACGTGTTACAGCCTATCGGCTGGGATGCATTTGGTCTGCCAGCTGAAGGCGCGGCGGTAAAAAACAATACTGCCCCCGCCCCTTGGACTTACGACAACATTGAATACATGAAGAACCAGTTAAAGTTACTGGGCTTCGGCTATGACTGGGATCGCGAGATTGCCACCTGTAAACCTGATTATTACCGTTGGGAACAGTGGTTCTTCACCAAGTTGTATGAAAAAGGCATGGTCTACAAAAAGACCTCCGCGGTTAACTGGTGCCCACACGATCTGACTGTTCTGGCAAATGAACAAGTGATCGACGGCTGCTGCTGGCGCTGTGACACCAAAGTGGAACGCAAAGAAATTCCACAGTGGTTCATTAAAATCACCGATTATGCTGATCAGTTACTTAATGACCTGGACACGCTGGAAAGCTGGCCAGAACAAGTTAAGACCATGCAACGTAACTGGATTGGCCGCTCTGAAGGGGTTGATATCGTTTTCGCTGTCGCCGATAGCGAAGAGAAACTCTCCGTCTACACCACTCGCCCAGACACCTTTATGGGTGTGACCTACCTGGCGGTTGCTGCGGGCCATCCATTGTCATTGCAAGCCGCGGCCACCAATCCGGCACTGGCTGATTTTGTCGCTGAATGCCGCAATACCAAAGTTGCCGAAGCTGAAATGGCCACGATGGAGAAAAAAGGCATGGCAACCGGCCTATATGCCATCCATCCACTGACGGGTGAAAAACTGCCTATCTGGGCGGCTAACTTTGTCTTGATGGATTACGGCACCGGCGCAGTCATGGCGGTTCCAGGCCACGATGCTCGTGACTGGGAATTTGCGACCAAATATAACCTGCCCATCAAACCGGTTATTTTGACGGCTGATGGCAGTGAACCCGACTTGAGTCAGGAAGCTATGACCGAAAAAGGCACTCTGTTTAACTCGGGTGAATTTGATGGTCTGAATTATGAAGATGGCTTCAATGCTATCGCTGACAAACTGGTGGCACTGGGTGTCGGTCAGCGCAAAGTCAATTATCGCCTGCGTGACTGGGGTGTATCCCGTCAACGTTATTGGGGTGCGCCTATCCCAATGGTGACTCTGGAAGACGGTACCGTAGTGCCGACACCTGAAGATCAACTGCCGGTTATCCTGCCGGAAGATGTCGTCATGGATGGTATTACCAGCCCAATCAAGGCCGATCCTGAGTGGGCTAAAACTACTGTCAATGGTATGCCTGGCCTGCGTGAAACCGATACTTTCGATACCTTTATGGAATCTTCCTGGTATTACGCGCGCTACACCTGCCCACAATATGATGAAGGGATGCTGGATCCGGCAGCGGCTAACTATTGGCTACCAGTCGATCAATACATCGGCGGGATTGAGCATGCCATCATGCACCTGATGTACTTCCGCTTCTTCCACAAACTGCTGCGCGATGCCGGTCTGGTGAATTCAGATGAACCCGCAAAGCGCCTGCTGTGTCAGGGTATGGTGCTGGCAGATGCTTTCTACTACACCGGCACTAGCGGTGAGCGGATCTGGGTTTCTCCCGCTGATGCTATTGTCGAGCGTGATGACAAAGGCCGGATTATTAAAGCGGCAGATGCCGAAGGCCATGAGCTGGTTTACGCCGGTATGAGCAAAATGTCGAAATCGAAAAATAACGGTATCGACCCGCAAGTCATGGTAGAGAAATACGGTGCCGACACCGTGCGCCTGTTTATGATGTTTGCTTCACCAGCAGAAATGACGCTGGAGTGGCAGGAGTCTGGTGTTGAAGGGGCTAACCGCTTCCTGAAACGCGTCTGGCGCTTGGTGTTTGACCACACCACAAAAGGGCCGGTAGCAGCACTGGATATCGCCAACCTGACGGAAGAGCAAAAATCCTTGCGTCGTGAGTTGCACAAAACAATTGCCAAAGTCACTGATGACGTAGGCCGCCGTCAAACTTTCAACACCGCCATTGCGGCAGTGATGGAGTTGATGAACAAGCTGGGCCGCGCACCTCAGGAAACCGAGCAAGACCGAGCGCTGCTGCAAGAAGCATTGCTGGCAGTGGTGCGTATGCTATATCCATTCACCCCTCACGTTTGCTTCAGCTTATGGCAAGCTCTGGGTGGCGAAGGTGATATTGATATCGCACCATGGCCAATTGCAGATGAACACGCGATGGTCGAAGACTCTAAATTAGTGGTCATTCAGGTTAATGGTAAAGTGCGGGGCCGAATTACTGTGCCTGCCGATGCCACTGAGCAGCAAGTACGTGAGCGCGCTGGCCAAGAGCACTTGGTGGCTAAATACCTGGATGGCGTTACTGTGCGTAAAGTCATCTATGTCCCAGGCAAACTGCTTAACCTGGTTGTGGGTTAAGACAAGGAGGAGTTGTGCGACATCGTATTCTGACGTTGTTGCTGGGGTTGGCGGTGCTAGTCACCGCTGGCTGTGGCTTTAATTTGCGGGGCACCACTCAGGTGCCACCTGAGCTACAAAAACTGTTGCTGGAAAGTAGTGACCCTTATGGCCCGTTAACTCGTGCGATACGCCAACAATTGCGTTTAAGTAACGTCACTATTGTTGATGACCCGATGCGTAAGGACCTACCGATACTGCGGATTATTGGCTCATCCCAGAGTCAGAATACAGTGTCCATCTTCCGTAACGGTGTGACGGCTGAGTATCAGTTAGTGCTGCATGTACAGGCGCAAGTCCTGATTCCAGGTCATGATATTTACCCAGTACAGGTCAGTATCTTCCGTACTTTCTTCGATAACCCGTTAACCGCGCTGGCGAAAGCGGCTGAAGCCGAGGTTTTACGTCAAGAAATGCGTGATCAGGCGGCTCAACAGTTAGTGCGTAAGCTCTTAGTTGTGCATGCTGCGGAAGTGAAAAACGCGCGGGAAAATGGCGATGCACTGAAGAACAGTGATACTGCCACTGGTGCCGCTAAAACGGCGGCTGTCGAAGAAATCAACATTGGCGCACCTGCCATCAGTACCCCGGCCCAATGATCCGAGTTTATCCTGAACAACTTGTCGCGCAGCTCCATGAGGGGCTGCGTGCTTGTTATCTGTTATGTGGTAACGAACCCTTATTGTTACAGGAAAGCCAAGACCATATTCGCCGTGTAGCAACTTCACATGATTTCACTGAGCATTTCAGTTTCGCGCTGGATGCTCACACTGAATGGGACAATATTTTTAGTCTTTGCCAGGCGTTGAGCTTATTTGCCAGCCGCCAGACACTGCTATTGAGCTTCCCAGACAGTGGGTTGACTGCGCCGATGAATGAGCAACTGGTCAAATTATCCAGCTTGCTACACCCAGATATATTGCTGATATTGCGCGCCAATAAGCTCACTAAAGCGCAAGAAAACAGCGCCTGGTTTAAAGCCCTCAGCCAAAATGGTGTTTTTGTCAGTTGCCAGACACCAGAGCAAGCACAGCTTCCCCGCTGGGTAAGTGCTCGCGCCAAAAATCTGAATCTGGAGGTAGACGATGCCGCCGTTCAGCTACTTTGCTACTGCTATGAAGGTAACCTGCTGGCGTTATCACAGGCATTGGAACGGCTCTCGTTGCTTTATCCTGACGGCAAACTGACACTGCCCAAAGTAGAGCACGCCGTCAACGACGCCGCACATTTCACCCCTTATCACTGGCTTGATGCCTTACTGGCTGGGAAAAGCAAACGCGCCTGGCATATTCTGCAACAGTTGCAGCAGGAAGACAGTGAGCCCGTTATTTTACTGCGCACCCTTCAGCGCGAGTTATTGCTGTTGTTAACCCTAAAGCGCCGGATGGAACAGGTACCACTGAGAACCTTATTTGACCAATTCAAAGTGTGGCAAAATCGCCGTCCGATGATGACTCAAGCACTACAGCGCCTTTCCATGCAACAACTGCAACACGCTGTGCATTTATTAGCACAGATAGAAGTTCGCCTGAAACAGGACTATGGCCAGTCAATCTGGCCGGAGCTAGAAACACTGTCTATGCTGATGTGTGGAAAAAATTTACCTGAGAGTTTTTTTGATGCCGAATAAATCCCCGACTCGCACCCTGTATGCCCTGTTCGGCGGTACTTTTGATCCCATTCATTATGGCCATTTAAAACCGGTTGAAGCCTTGGCTCAACAAGTGGGTTTACAGCACATTATTTTGTTGCCCAATCACGTCCCGCCCCATCGTCCGCAGCCTGAGGCCAATGCACAGCAGCGGCTAAAGATGGTCGAACTGGCGGTGGCTGGCAATCCGTTGTTCAGCGTTGATTCACGCGAGTTATTACGTGACAGCCCATCATTCACCATTGATACACTGGAATCACTTCGTAAAGAACATGGTGCTGAACGGCCTTTAGCGTTTATTATTGGGCAGGACTCATTATTGTCGCTGCATAAATGGCATCGCTGGCAATCGTTGTTAGATGTGTGTCATTTGTTGGTTTGCGCTCGCCCTGGCTACTCGCAAACACTGGAAACACCTGAGTTACAGCAATGGCTTGATGCCCATCGTGTCTTTGAACCAGAGGTGTTAAACCTTCGGCCTCATGGGGCAATCTATCTGGCAGACACCCCTTTATTGGACATTTCTGCTACCGATATTCGCCATCGACGTCATAATGGCGAAAGTTGCGATGACTTACTGCCCCGTGCTGTTCAGCGATATATTGAGTTACAAGGTTTGTACCGCGGCTGAGGGTTTATATCGCGATGCATTTACCCATGTTATACTCCGCCGCTAAATTTCAGGTATTCGCTGAAAACCCCTGTGAATTAGCATAAACAGCTGGCTTTCAGCGGCATCCTGCCGATAAATACATCATAACCGTTCAAAACCGGTCACTGTCCACGGGGTATCCTGTGAAACAGTACCTGAGAACGTTATAGACAGAAATCACCCGAGGGGGAACCTTTGCAAGGTAAAGCGCTCCAAGAATTTGTTATCGACAAGCTCGATGATTTAAAAGGCCAAGACATTATCACTCTGGATGTTCAGGGTAAGTCCAGTATCACTGATTTCATGATTATTTGTACCGGGACGTCCACTCGCCATGTTATGGCACTGGCAGATAACCTGGTCCAGGAATCTCGCGCAGCAGGCATGATACCTTTTGGCATCGAAGGTCAGGGTGTCTCTGACTGGGTCGTCGTCGATTTAGGCGAAGTGATTGTGCATGTGATGCAAGAAGAAAGCCGCCGTATCTACGAACTGGAAAAACTCTGGAGCTAAGCGGTGAAACTGCAACTGGTAGCCGTCGGCACAAAAATGCCAGACTGGGTGCAGACAGGTTTTATTGATTACCTGCGCCGCTTTCCCAAAGATATGCCCTTCGAGCTGGTAGAAATACCTGCAGGTAAGCGGGGTAAAAATGCGGATATCAAACGCATTTTGGAAAAAGAAGGCGAGCTGATGCTGGCGGCGGTTGGAAAAAACAACCGCATTGTCACGCTGGATATCCCAGGGACGCCCTGGGAGACCCCGCAATTGGCTCAACAATTAGAACGCTGGAAGCAGGATGGCCGCGATGTCAGCTTGCTGATTGGCGGGCCGGAGGGGTTAGCCCCGGCCTGTAAAGCCGCCGCCGAGCAGAGCTGGTCGCTCTCTCCGCTGACGCTACCTCATCCTTTAGTGCGTGTTTTAGTGGCCGAGAGCCTCTATCGCGCCTGGAGTATTACGACCAATCACCCTTATCACCGGGAATAAGTGGGCGATGAATCTGAGTGAAGTGATAACCCTGAATAGAGTGAAGTCAGTAGCGGGATGAAAAAAGAACCTAACCCTTTTCGCGACTATTCGGCTGAATCAGCCTTGTTTGTCCGGCGTGCCCTGGTGGCCTTTCTCGGTATCCTGCTGCTCAGCGGGATATTGGTCGCTAATCTGTACAATTTGCAGATAGTCCGTTTTGAAGACTATCGCACCCGATCCAATGAGAACCGCATTAAATTGGTTCCCATCGCGCCAAGTCGTGGCATGATATTTGACCGAAACGGCACTCCATTGGCGATGAACCGGACAATTTATCAGTTAGAACTGATGCCGGAAAAAATTGAAGACCTCCCCGCCACCCTCAATGCACTGCGCCCGGTAGTGGATCTGACGGATGAGGATATCGCCAACTTTGAAAAAGAGCGTAAGCGCTCACGCCGCTTCACTTCAATTGCGGTTAAAACGCCGCTTTCCGAAGTACAAGTCGCTCGTTTCGCCGTTAATCAATTCCGCTTCCCCGGCATTGAAGTCAAAGGCTATCAACGCCGCTTCTACCCTTATGGTTCGGCACTGACACATGTTATCGGTTATGTTTCCAAGATTAACGACAAAGACGTTGAACGCCTGGATAAAGAGGGTATTCTCGCGAACTATGCCGCAACGCACGATATCGGCAAGCTTGGTATTGAACGCTATTATGAGTCGGTATTGCACGGAAAAACCGGTTATGAAGAAGTTGAAGTGAATAACCGTGGCCGGGTGATCCGCCAATTGCATGAGCAGCCGCCACAGGCCGGTAAAGATATCTATCTGACAATTGATTTGCATCTGCAAACCTATATTGAGCAATTGTTAAGTGGCAGCCGCGCGGCGGTTGTCGTTAGCGACCCGCGAACCGGTGGGATTTTAGCCTTGGTATCCAACCCCAGCTATGACCCTAACCTGTTTGTTGATGGTATCTCCAATAAAGATTATCAAGGGCTATTGAATGACCCGAATCGCCCACTGATAAACCGTGCCACTCAAGGGGTTTACCCGCCAGCGTCGACAGTAAAACCCTATATTGCTGTTTCGGCTCTCAGCGCCGGTGTTATCACCAAAAATACCAGCCTCTTTGACCCCGGTTGGTGGCAGTTACCCGGTTCAGAAAAACGCTTTCGCGACTGGAAAAAATGGGGCCATGGCCGCTTGAATGTCACCAAAGCGCTGGAAGAGTCGGCTGATACCTTCTTCTATCAGGTTGCTTATGACATGGGGATTGACCGCTTATCCGCGTGGATGACCAAATTCGGTTATGGTGAATATACCGGTATCGACTTATCCGAAGAACGGGCTGGCCTGATGCCGACTCGTGAATGGAAACAAAAACGTCATAAAAAGCCGTGGTATCAAGGGGACACCATCCCGGTGGGTATCGGTCAGGGTTATTGGACTGCCACCCCTATCCAGATGGCAAAAGCATTGACGACCCTGATTAATGATGGTGCGGTTAAAACACCTCACTTGTTGCAAAGCACGCGTATTGATGGCGCTTTAGTCCCTTATAAACAAGAAGATACCACTCAAATTGGTGATATCCATTCCGGTTACTGGGAAATTGCCAAAGATGGCATGTATGGTGTAGCCAACCGCCCGAACGGAACAGGCCGTAAGTTCTTTGAAGGGACTCCGTATAAGGCTGCAGTAAAATCCGGTACGGCACAGGTGTACAGTTACGAAACTTATAATGCTCATAAAGTGGCGGAGCATTTACGTGACCATAAGTTAATGGTCGCGTATGCCCCCTACGAAAACCCGACGGTATCTGTCGCCATGATCTTAGAAAATGGCGGTGCCGGGCCTGCGGTGGGGACGATTACTCGTCAAATTCTCGACCATATCTTATTGGGCGATAACAACACTGAATTACCGGACGCAGCTCCCCTGCCTCCGGGCGTTGAAGCAGACTAGCGAAAGCAAATTAGTTGAAGCGGATTAAGGTAACTCATGACTGATAATCAACAAAAAGGCTCTTTGTGGTACAAAATGCACATCGACCTGCCGTTTCTAATTTGCGTATTGGCGCTGCTGGCTTATAGCGCCTTCGTGATGTGGAGCGCGAGCGGTCAAGACATCGGCATGATGGAACGCAAGGTAGGTCAAATTGCGATGGGCCTGATTGTCATGCTGGTGATGGCACAGATACCGCCCCGCGTCTACGAAAGCTGGGCGCCCTACCTCTATTTCGTGTGTGTCATTTTACTGGTGCTGGTCGATGCATTTGGGCAAATCAGTAAAGGGGCACAGCGCTGGCTGGATTTAGGTTTTATCCGCTTCCAACCCTCTGAAATAGCAAAAATTGCAGTTCCATTGATGGTCGCACGTTTTATGAACCGCGACGTCTGCCCGCCTTCATTAAAAAACACCGGCATCGCACTGATTTTAATCTTTATGCCGACTTTATTGGTCGCTGCGCAACCCGACCTTGGCACCTCTATCTTGGTCGCCGCCTCTGGGTTATTCGTTTTGTTCCTTTCCGGTATGAGTTGGCGCTTAATCGCGATTGCCGCTGTTTTGGTTGCCGCATTTATTCCTATCCTGTGGTTCTTCCTGATGCATGGCTACCAGCGCGATCGCGTGATGATGCTGCTGGATCCGGAAAGTGACCCGCTTGGGGCTGGCTATCATATTATTCAGTCTAAAATTGCGATTGGCTCCGGTGGGCTATCAGGTAAAGGCTGGCTACACGGAACTCAGTCACAGCTGGAATTTTTACCAGAGCGCCATACAGACTTTATCTTTGCCGTATTAGCCGAAGAATTGGGCTTAATTGGTGTGCTGGTGTTATTAGCCCTTTATCTGTGCCTTATTATGCGCGGCCTGGTCATTGCAGCCCACGCGCAAACCACTTTCGGCCGGGTGATGGTCGGCGGGTTAATGCTGATACTCTTTGTCTACGTGTTTGTTAACATAGGTATGGTCAGTGGAATTTTACCTGTGGTTGGCGTACCTTTGCCTTTGGTCAGCTATGGAGGCTCGGCGCTGATAGTGCTGATGGCCGGGTTTGGTATCGTGATGTCGATACATACTCATCGAAAAATGTTATCTAAGAATTTATAGAGGTGAGCAATGCGTAAGGAATGGCTTTGGATTGGCATCGCAGGCGTGCTGTTATCAGCATGTACCAGTCAGCCTCCGGCACCCCAGCAACAGGTGCAGCAGACATATAATGGCCCTGTGGAAGAAATCGGCGGTGCAGAACCTCGCTATGAGCCCTTTAATCCTAATTTCAATCAGGATTATAAGGTTAATGGCCAGTCCTACAGCATAGTCAAAGACCCACAAAACTTCAGTCAGGTTGGCCTCGCGGCGTGGTATGGCGAAGAGGCCAATGGTAACACCACGGCTACTGGCGAAATTTTTGATCCCAACGCATTGACGGCAGCTCACCCCACTCTGCCCATCCCAAGCTATGTGCGGGTTACCAATATCAGTAATGGCCGCCAGATTGTGGTTCGAGTCAATGATCGTGGCCCCTACACGCCAGGTCGGGTGATTGATTTATCCAAAGCCGCTGCTGACCGTCTGAACATTTCGAATAATACCAAAGTGAAGATTGATTTTATCAATGTGGCACCGGATGGCTCATTATCTGGCCCCGGTATGGTGGGTACCACTATTGCGAAGCAAAGCTATGCATTGCCAAGCCGCCCAGACCTGACTTCCAGCGAGATGGGAACCCCAGTTCAGCAAGATGCTCCCGCAGTCAGTGCGCCTGTCCGCCCTATAGATAATAGTCATTTATCCGGTGCGGATGCCGCCCAGCCAGTAGCCCCACAAAGCAGTGGCTTCCTGCGTGCATCAACTCCAGTCCCGGCGGGGGTGCTGGAAAGTTCAGAACCCACAGCAGTGAGTTCACAACCGGTACAACCGCCAGTGGTTGCCAACCCCGGCCCTGTCACCTCGTCAGCTGCTGCAACGCCATCATCGGGTGGCTATGTGGTTCAAGTCGGTGCATTGAGTGATGCGCAGCGAGCGCAAACCTGGCAACAAAGTTTGAGTCAACGTTTTGGTGTGCCGGGGAAAGTGACAACCAATGGTAGCGTACACCGCGTTCAACTGGGGCCATTCAGCAACCGCCAGCAGGCCGTTGAACTGCAACAACGCCTGTCGAGCGAAACTCAACAGCAGTCATTTGTGGTTGCGGCACCTTAAACCATACATACCTTGTAGCAATTTAAGGCCCGTCGACTAAAAATAACCGTAACTCTCTGTCCAAACAGGATGTTACGGTTAAAAGCATAAACGCTACATACGTTTATAACCCAATTAATTGGCGTTGCAGCAAGGCAGCAACGTCAAGTAAGAAGGCTATGGTATGATGTAGCACTTTTTTAACTTACTCCCACGGATGTTGTTGTCCTGATCATGAAATATGTAACTACTTCTCGCATTATCAAGAGCCTGGCGCTCGGTACTGTCATTGTTATGAGCGCAGCTTCTGCTGCAAACGCTGATGACGTCAATTTAAAAACCATGATCCCCGGCGTGCCACAGATCGACGCGGAAGCCTACGTTCTGATTGATTACAACTCAGGCAAAGTATTAGCAGAAATGAATGCGGATGCGCGCCGCAACCCCGCTAGTCTGACCAAAATGATGACCAGTTATGTTATTGGGCAGGCAATCAAAGCCGGTAAAATCGGGCCAGAAGATATGGTTACCGTGGGTAAAGATGCCTGGGCGACTGGCAATCCAGAGTTCAAAGGCTCCTCGTTGATGTTCCTGAAACCAGGCGACCGTGTGCCAGTCTCTAAACTGACCCGTGGTATCAACTTGCAATCAGGTAACGATGCCTGTGTCGCGATGGCCGATTACGTTGCTGGTAGCCAAGACTCATTCGTTAACCTGATGAACAACTATGTTAAAGCGCTGGGCCTGCAAAACACCCAGTTCAAAACAGTTCATGGTTTAGATGCTGAAGGGCAGTACAGCTCAGCACGCGATATGGCATTGATCGGCCAGGCACTTATTCGCGATGTGCCAGATGAATACGCTATTTATAAAGAGAAAGAATTTACCTTCAACAATATCCGCCAGATGAACCGTAATGGCTTGCTCTGGGACACCAGCCTGAATGTTGATGGTATTAAAACCGGCCATACCGAAGCGGCGGGTTATAATCTGGTAGCATCAGCTACTGATGGGCAAATGCGTTTGATTTCAGCCGTTTTGGGGGGCCACACTTATAAAGGCCGTGAAACCGAGAGCAAAAAACTGCTGACCTGGGGCTTCCGTTTCTTTGAAACCGTAGCACCACTGAAAGTCGGCAAAGAGTTTGCTTCAGAGCCAGTCTGGTTTGGTGACAGTGATCGCGTACAGTTAGGGGTTGATAAAGATGTTTATCTGACAATCCCACGTGGCCGGATGAAAGACCTGAAAGCCAGCTATGTGCTCAATACCCCTGAAATTCATGCGCCACTGGCGAAGAATCAAGTTGTTGGGATGATTAACTTCCAGTTGGATGGCAAAACCATCGATCAACGCCCATTGGTGGTGATGAACGAAGTTAAAGAAGGTGGTTTCTTCAGCCGCATGGTGGATTACGTCAAGCTTATGTTCCATCGCTGGTTCGGCTAGGCCGCTGGCTTGAAAAGCCGTAAATAATCCCCACATTATAAAGAATGTCAAACTCCCGCCTCGGCGGGAGTTATAATTTTATAGTCGGACGTTTTTATTGTTATCTTAATACCTATCCGGCAATAATTGTTCCGACAGCAATCTGTCCGTCAACCCCAGGAGTGCACATGAAAACTAAACTGAATGAACTGCTTGAGTTCCCTTGTCCCTTTACCTACAAAGTCATGGGCATTGCTGAACCTCAACTGGTTAACCAGGTGGTTGAAGTGGTACAGCGCCATGCTCCGGGAGATTATACCCCGCAGGTAAAACCGAGCAGCAAAGGCAACTATCACTCTGTTTCCATCACCATCACCGCGACCCATATCGATCAAGTGGAAACGCTGTATGAAGAATTAGGTAACCTGGAGCTGGTCAGAATGGTGCTGTAATGCTATTCCAATACTGCCTTTTCACCTATGGTCCGAACTGCTGACTCAGCTTTCGGGCCTTATTTTTACCACAAAACTATTCTTTCAATCATCAAACTCTCTCTTTCAATCGCCAAAACAGTGGCTCCTCACTGCTGGGCTGGTATACTGACGCCACCATTTCTGTAACCAGATGATGCCTCGCTTGCAACAACACAAGATCATTTTACGCCAGCTAGGGTTACAACCCTATGCCCCCGTATCTCAAGCCATGCATAATTTCACTGAGTTCCGCACCGATAGCAGCGCGGATGAAATCTGGTTGGTTGAGCATCAGCAAGTTTTTACTCAAGGTCAGGCAGGAAAAGCCGAACATATTCTGATGCCTGGAGATATTCCGGTTATCCAAAGTGACCGAGGGGGCCAGGTCACCTACCATGGCCCTGGCCAGCAAGTCATGTATATCATGATTGATCTCAAACGCGCCAAATTGGGCGTGCGGCAATTAGTCACCGCGATTGAGAATACTGTCATTGAGACACTAGCTCATTTTGGCATTGATTCACGAGCTCGCCCGGATGCTCCTGGCGTGTATGTTGACCAACAGAAAATTTGCTCATTGGGCCTGCGCATTCGTCGAGGCTGTTCATTTCACGGCTTGGCCCTCAATGTTGCCATGGATTTGGAGCCATTCCAGCGCATTAATCCATGTGGTTACGCCGGAATGCAAATGACCCAGGTCAGTGCGCTAAAAGCGGGCACCACTATTGCGGATATCCAACCCATATTAGTGCGTGAGTTTATCCGTGAATTAGGCTATTCACCGGCAGAACAACAACCCTGGTCATTGGCTGACTATTTACCTGTCGGCACCCAATAGCTCAATAACTGTCAATATGTGGTGTTCAAATGCCCTATAGCATCCCATTTACAAACGCCTACAAAATTGGGGGCTGAATGGGACTGGCGAAAGATGATATAATTTTTAAACAATTTTCAAAAATTTTTTAACGAACGCCACATCCCGTTGAATTTAATAAAAAATCTCAAATTGAGAGATTCAGAACTGGAACCTGTACGATTATGAGTAAACCGATTCAGATGGAACGCGGCGTCAAATACCGCGACGCAGATAAAATGGCGTTAATCCCGATTAAAACCGTGGTTACTGAACGCCAAGAGCTGCTACGAAAACCCGAGTGGATGAAAATCAAGCTTCCTGCTGACTCCAGCCGCATTCAGGGTATCAAGGCTGCAATGCGTAAAAATGGTCTGCACTCGGTTTGCGAAGAGGCGTCCTGCCCTAACCTGTCGGAGTGCTTTAACCACGGTACCGCAACATTTATGATCCTCGGGGCAATTTGTACCCGCCGTTGCCCATTCTGTGACGTTGCCCATGGTCGCCCGGTCACACCGGATGCCAATGAGCCAGAAAAACTGGCTCAGACTATTAAAGATATGGGTCTGCGCTATGTCGTTATCACGTCTGTCGACCGGGATGATTTGCGTGATGGTGGTGCTCAGCACTTTGCAGATTGCATCTCAGCAATTCGAGCCAAGAATCCAACAATTAAAATAGAAACGCTAGTGCCTGATTTCCGTGGTCGTATGGATCGCGCATTAGATATTTTGACGGTAACTCCACCGGATGTGTTTAACCATAACCTGGAAAACGTTCCCCGGGTGTATCGTCAGGTTCGCCCAGGGGCTAACTATGAATGGTCGCTTAAATTATTGGAGCGCTTCAAAGAAGCTCACCCAGAGATTCCTACCAAGTCTGGGTTAATGGTGGGCTTAGGTGAGACCAATGCCGAAATCGTGGAAGTGATGCATGATTTACGCCGCCACGGCGTCACTATGCTGACACTAGGGCAGTATTTACAGCCTAGCCGTCACCATTTACCGGTACAGCGCTATGTCAGCCCAGCAGAGTTTGATGAGATGAAAGCGGAAGCAATGGCAATGGGCTTCACCCATGCCGCTTGTGGCCCGTTTGTGCGATCCTCTTACCATGCAGACTTGCAAGCAAAAGGGTTGGAAGTTAAGTAAGCAAATTAGCCTGAATAAATACTCAGGCTAATTTCAATGAAATGTTTTATTACACCTTAAATAATAAACGACCAAAAACGGATTTCCAGTGAAGATCCGTTTTTAGCTATCAGCCTGTTTCCATTATCAGCTACAGAAGAATTGCTGATAATACCCCAGCTAATGAATGATCATTCTTCTATGGCAACCGAGATGGCGGCCAAGCAAGTATAATCAGTCTTTATGCTCGATCGGCGGTTTGGCTTCTGTTGCTGTTTTAGACTCAGCAGTCGTGCTGGCTGGCGGAGCATCGTCATTGCCCATGGCCTTTTTAAAACCTTTTAAGGCCGCACCTAAGTCCGCACCCAGCGTGCGCAGTTTGCTGGTACCAAACAACAACACAATCAATATGCCGACTACCAATAACTTGGTAATACTGAGACCTTCCATACACACCTTCTTGATTAGCACTGTTTATTAAAGCATGGGCTATTTACGAATAAATTGCCGATTAAAACAAGAGTAATATGTAACAGATTTCGTTAGTGAACTATGATTTACTCAGAGTCCATTCTCGCTTATTTGACTCACTCCGGATGAGACATTGCCGTTAACATCCCCCCAAAGCAAAAATAACGAGGGAATCGCCAATTGCCTTATTCAAGTAGAATAAATACCCGCCGATCTGGGTTAAGTTTTGCTAAAATGACTTATTTACCGCGTGTATTTGGCTTAGGCATTGGTATGTTTTGTGTCGGCTCAGTACTCTACACTCAGAATTCTCCATTATGGCTTTGGTTCTTGCTCGCCCTTAATGGATTAGTCTGGCCACATATTTCATACCTGCTGGCCTTACGCTCTGAACAACCGTTTGAGCAAGAAATCATAAATATGAAAATAGACTCAGCACTAGGTGGTGTCTGGGTCGCAATAATGTCGTTCAATGCTCTGCCGTCTGTTGTGATTCTGTCCATGATGAGTATGAACAATATTGCTTCTGGCGGAAAAAACGTTTTTTGCAAAGGCCTCGCATTGCAGATTGCCTGTAGTTTACTGACCGCATGGATATTTAATTTACCCTTTAAACCTGAGACCTCACCACTCCAGGTCTATGCCAGCTTACCGATGATAATTATCTACCCTTCCCTACTTGGATTAGTCACCTATCGCACCGCAAAACGTCTGGCCGAAAATAAAGAAGAGTTATTGCGTATTAGTGTCAGGGATGGGTTAACCGGGCTTTATAACCGCAGACACTGGGAACATCAACTACATAATCAATTTGATAGTTGCCGACGCTACCAACACGGTGCCACACTTATTTTACTTGATATTGATAATTTCAAATCGATTAATGATACTTTTGGTCATGCGGTGGGTGATGAAGCTATTACTATTCTTGCCGAAGAATTATTGCTAGGGCTACGAGCCATCGACATTGTTGGCCGTTACGGTGGGGATGAATTCGGTGCCATTTTACCTAATACTACAGCAGAACAAACACGGGAAATATTATTGCGAATTCAGGAAAAACTGGCTGATTTAGTTTTTATCCAAGCCCCGACTTTACAGCTAAGAGTCAGTGCTGGTATCGCGGATTACCGGCACGACATGGTTAACTATCAGCAATGGCTGAAAGCTGCCGACTCTGCGCTATATCTGGCAAAAGACAATGGTCGTAACCGCATTGAACTGGCAAGCTGAATAACAGCAAAGTACCGGCATAGTGGTATCTCTAAAGAAAGGTGTTTATGTTTAATACATTGCTGGCAGTATTTATTGGTGGTGGAGTAGGTAGTGTTGCCCGTTGGCTAGTCAGTATGAAGCTAAACAATTTTTCGCCCAATATCCCAGTGGGGACACTTATTGTAAACTTGGTTGGTGCTTTCATTATCGGCCTGACATTAGCAGTATTCACCCGAATTGCACACATTGACCCCGTTTGGAAGTTACTGATTACCACGGGTTTTTGCGGTGGTCTAACGACATTTTCAACCTTTTCTGTTGAAGTTGTCTATTTACTTCAGGATGGGAAATTAGCTTGGGCGGCTGGTACGGTTGCACTTAATCTGGCTGGTTCACTTGCCATGACTATGCTGGCTTTCATATTGGTTAATTACTTTGCTGGTCAATAATAACGAGCAAGATAGCGCTATTTTTACACCGTCTTAATGTTTTCTTAATCTACAGATAAGATAATTATTTAGCTGAGAACAGTTAACCGATGGGGTGACTGATGTGCTGGATAAATCCTATGTTTAGTTTACCTAAAACAGGAACCGAATGGCTGGCAGTCATTTTTTGCCTATTGATCACCGCCACCTTCTTAAAGGCATATCTCTTTTAGCTAATCCCTTTAGGGCTAAAAATAAAAAACCCGCCTGATAAAAATGGGGCGGGTTTTAAGAAATATTGGCTACTTAGATAGCGATAACATTAGCAGCAGATGGCCCTTTGGCACCGTTCGTGATTTCAAATTCTACACGCTGGCCTTCAGCAAGAGTTTTGAAACCGTTGCTAGCGATGGCGGAGAAGTGAACGAAAACGTCCTTACTGCCATCTTCTGGGGTAATGAAACCAAAGCCTTTAGATTCATTGAACCACTTAACGCTACCTTTAATCTTAGACATCAAACTTACCTTTACGTGAATGTTGGACACAAAATGTGTGTCCAATACAGTACAGCAATAGAACTGTTTTTTGTCCACGGCAGAGATCACAAAAATTAGATAAAAAGTGAAAAAGCCACCTTTCATGCTCAATTACTAGCACAGAAATCCATATTTTTTTCTTTTACAACACACCCTAAAGGTGTTGTAAGAAAGCACCAGACTGTATCTGAAAGCGATTCACCTGTATTATACTTACCCATTGGATACGCTAATATGAGATGCATGATGAACGGTAGAATAACAACTTTTTTTGAAGATAAAGGTTTTGGTTTTATCACCGATGAGAACGGAGATAACCGTTATTTTCACGTTATTAAAGTTGCTAATCCCGAGATGATCAAAAAAGGTGCGGAAGTCACTTTCGAGCCGACAACCAATACTAAAGGATTATCCGCATTTGCAGTGAAAGTGGCAATTGAGAGCAAATACATATTTATTGCTAATGAGAGAATCAAACTCACCAGTATCAAGTCATTCAATACCTTTACTAAAGAAATTCCTGCGCAGGCTGAAGTCGATAAAGCCAACACTATCCTTTCAGTCAATTTACTGATGAATAAAATCCGGCCACAGGAAGAAGATATTTCAGAAAAAACAGTACCATTGAGAATGCTATCAATAACGACGTTCCAAAATGTCACATACACATTCTCTGAGTACGAGGTTGATATCGACAGTACGATTACCAAGTTGAAGAGTATTTAGTCTGGGTTTTGTTTTTACTGAAACAACGCGGCATCGCAACCCATAAACAGCCCCAAATAACTTTGGGGCTGTTTGGGGTTTTGAAGCTGGCATCCCTGCCCGCTAGCACAAGAAAATCCCTTTGGTATTCTCTGGTGTCGACGGAAAAAGTAACCAAAATTCAGTCCATTGTTATATTAACTATTTGAACATAAACATTTTAATTAACTCAACATCAGTACGGGCACCCAGTTTTTTCATGGCCGACCGTTTTTGTCCACTGACTGTTTTTTCACTCTTTTTCAAAATTCTGGCGATATCTCCCCCCGAAAATCCTTCATTAAACAATTTCAACACGATATTTTCATTAGGTGTCAAATACTGCCGCTCTGACGATGATGGACTCAATACTTTCGGGGATTTTCGCTCAATTAAATTTTCTTTAAGCCCGCGAACTTTACGTTTAAAAACAGTCGCAATCTTATTGGTAACGGTATCGATGGAGTCTTCTCTGAAGATCATCGTCACATTACTGAACCTTGGAATACCCTGTAAAAAGCTATTCAACCGGGAATCACAAATCAAAAAAACATCTGCTTCTGAAGGCGCTTTATCCAGACGTTTCAGAGCATCGAAAAAACTAAACTCATCAACGCCAATAAAAATGATATCTGCCGAATAAAATGCTTTACGATAGAATTTAATCTCTTTTTTAAACCCTAACGATGTAAATATCTTTTTTACGATGGTTACCATACCCAACGTTTGGTATTTATCATTATCAACGATCATACAGCTTATCATATTGGCCACACCCGCTAGTGCTTCAGCACCCTATGAATTGTTAACTCACATCTGTTTGTGATGAAATAAAAGCTATTAAAAATTATGTAGATAGCCCAGAACATACCTTACTTTGCAGTAAACCATAGAGGAGTGAGGATATATATAGGATGTCAACACCAGAGAGTGTAGGAAACGTCTTTTTCTAAAAAGAATATTTCTTAGTTGTTTATTTATCTTTAGGTCTGCCGAACGTGACAGCATTAGGATTGTATGTAAAAATAGTGAAAAATTAGTAGCCTAAACAGGAAGGTTCTAATGCTATACCTACGTTATCTGAAGCTGGATATCTCGTTTAACTTTATTTTAAGCCAAACAACTTTATGAGAAACGTCGGTTTACATGCACTGAAAACATTAAGCTGCTTTTCTGCCGTTACCTTTTATTCTGCCAGTAAAACGTGTACTGAACAGTGCTTTCTCGGTGGCGAAGTGATGAGTATTCTGTACTTTTTATCGATCATCGCAACTCCACTTTTCTTTATGATTATTGGTTATATCGATTCAAATGATGAGATAGATCAATCAGATATACTCAGAAAGTTAAAATCTATAATAACCATTATTATTTTCTGGAATGTGCTTTTCTACTTCATCAATGAAGATGGCTTCAAGCGGGGTTACTTCCTGCAAAGTTGGCTTTTATTCAGTATTGCTATTATTTATCTAATCAATCCAATAATCTCTAAGATATTAAAAAGTAACAGAACAGCAATCATAACCCTCTCGTGTTTGGTGATATTTTCTGTTTCTATCGATTTAATCAGTGCATTTAGTGAAAAACCCTACCTAATTGATTTTCCGCAATACTTTAGATTATGGACGTGGATCTTCTATTATATGACCGGCAGGTTCCTTTGCTCCAAAGTATGTCAAAGAATAACCAAAATTCCGAGAATACGTTTTGTGGCAAAAGTACTTCTTATCCCGACAGCAGTTTCCATGTACTTCTATGAAAGTTTTATGTCGATATATGTTTATAAAACAGTAAATGCCAGCTATTTCCTCGATAACTTACACGTTTTAATACTGAGCTTATGCTTATTTGTCATATTTGATAATTTTGACACTAAACACGAATGGATAAAGAAAACATTAGCCTATATCAGTCCATCCATGATTGGAGTCTATATTTTGCATGATGGGATTTTCTATTTCATTGCCAGCGCATATAACTTATCGGATGTCACACTGAGGTTCACATTACTGTTATCCGTATTTGCGGCGTCAGTGCTGTTATCGCGGATTTTATTACTCAATAAATATACGTCACGCTTTATCTCGTTTTGATTTATGTGATCGCAAGCACATGTCCATTTTTTTCTATGAGATATGAGCATCACACCTGTACTCCTGTACTCCTGTACTCCTGTACTCCTGTAAGTGTATTTGGTCAAATGGGGTGTCGGACTGGAATTTTGTCTGGCACGGTGTCAATTTGACGTGACCATGAGGGAATACGATGTCTATCTCTGCACGAAACCAGTTATCCGGAACAGTCCATGCCATTGTTGAAGGTTCAGTCAATGATGAGGTTGTTCTATCTTTAGACGGTGGTGAAAAGCTGACTACCGTAATTACTAAAACGAGCTGCAAAGCATTAGGTCTGTCGGTAGGAAAACCCGCAATTGCCTTAGTCAAAGCACCTTGGGTTATTTTAGCTTCTCTGGATTGTGGTTTGAATTTTTCAGCCCGTAACCAATTTACGGGTAAAGTCCAAACCATCTCAAAAGGCGCCATTAACTCTACTGTTAAAGTTGTTACCGTTAATGGGTTAGCACTGATCTCAGTTATCACTAATGAAAGCCTGGAAGAAATGGCGTTATCTGTAGGAAGTGAAGTCACTGCATTATTTAAAGCATCCAGTGTCATTCTTGCTACCAAGAAAGCATAAAAGCACCTTATCTTCAGAGATTCTATTCTAAAAATAGAATAAGCCGCCACCAGGCGGCTTATTTAATGTTGAATGCAGGACAAAACAGCCGTAAGATCACTGAGGCCGATATATGTCTCTGTAATGAGCTAATCTTTCCCGAAAGAAATCGCATTCATCTGGCGAAAGTTTCGCTTCAATTTCATCAACATTTATTTTCTTTTTTTGGTTTTCCATAAAAGCAACCGTGGATGCCACAAAGTCCAGGCTGGTATGGCAATATGCTGAAATGAGTTTCTCAAGTGCTGACATATTATCCCCCTTATGTGACGATGCACATCGTAAAAGTTAACACAAATAATTATATTAAAAATGAGATCAATATCAACTTACGCAGGATTAACCTCCCGTAAGAACCCCGTCCTGTGTGACTTTATTGATTTTGCTGACATTACCCTGAAACGGAATATTTTGTCGCGATAGCTGTTTTTTAGCGGAATTTACGTTATCGTTTGGCGAGCCAACTTGAAACTCATCATTTATAACGAGAATTAAAATGAGAAAAACGACGATGATTATGATCGCTATTGCGCTGGCAGTATTCGCTTACACGCATTTTACCGGAGCCTAGCGCTAATACACCTATGTTAAAAGTCATTGCACAAGATTTTATAAAACCTGAGCACATCAGTGATGTCATGCCACTCTATAAAGAATTAGTGGAAAGAACAAAACTTGAGCCACTTTGTATTTCCTATGATTTATTTATCAATCATAAAGATCCCGGCAACTTTATTTTTGTTGAAGAATGGCCAAACCAAGCGGCATTAGATATACATTGCGCATCCGAGCATTTCCAGCGGTTGGTTCCGCAAATCAATCAATATCAGCGGAAAGAGTGCACATTCATGTTTATGCACCCTTTTGCAGAGTCTTTATAAGCAACTTGTTATTACGCAAGTTGCTCGTCTTCATGGTATTGATTCTGCCACATGGCTGCGTACCGGCCATTTTTCAGCAATAACGCCTCATGCCGCCCACGTTCAACTATTGAGCCCGCATCCATCACAATAATTTCATCGGCATCAATAATAGTGGATAAGCGGTGAGCAATAACCAAGGTAGTGTGGTCGCGGCTAACTTCGCGCAGGTGGGCCTGTATTTCGCGCTCAGTATGAGTATCTAACGCGCTGGTCGCTTCATCAAAAACCATAATAGCCGGATTTTTAAGAATCGTGCGCGCAATCGCCACTCGCTGTTTCTCACCCCCTGATAACTTAAGCCCACGCTCCCCTACTCGCGTGTCATAGCCATCTGGCAAACCAATAATAAAATCATGAATATGGGCCAGTTTCGCCGCGCGTTCTATTTCTGCAAAACTGGAAGAAGTTTTGCCGTAAGCAATGTTATAACGCAGCGTGTCATTGAATAGCACCGTATCTTGCGGCACGATGCCAATAGCCTCACGTAAACTGGCTTGAGTCACATTGCGGATATCTTGATCATCAATATAAATCGCGCCATCAGTGACATCATAAAACCGGAATAATAGACGAGATAGTGTTGATTTACCGGCTCCCGATGCACCAACAACCGCCACTGTTTTGCCAGCAGGGATAGTGAAACTCACTTTATTCAGAATAGGTCTACGCGGATCATAACCAAAACTGACTGAGTCAAACCGCACTTCCCCTTTTGTAAGATGTAAAGCCGGCGCATCAGGGCAATCTGTAATCTCTTTTTCCACCATCAATAAATCGAGCATATTCTCCATATCAATCAGTGCTTGTCTGATCTCGGAATAAATAAACCCAAAGAAATTGAGTGGCTGGTACAGCTGAAGAAGGTAAGCATTGACCAACACAAAATCACCAATGGTCATACGGCCCTGTGTAATACCTTGCGCCGCCATGGACATCATCACCACCAGCCCTATGGAGATAATGGTAGTTTGCCCCAAACTTAAAGCGGTATAACTGAATTGACTTTTTATCGCTGCATATTCATACAGTTTTCGTGACGAGTTAAAGCGCTCGGCTTCAAACTGTTCATTACCGAAATATTTTACCGTTTCATAATTTATCAAACTGTCGATGGACTTGGTGTTGGCATCTGAATTGGCTTGATTAACCTCCCGCCGAAAACGGGTTCGCCAACTGACCGCCACCACAGTAAATAGGATATAGCATGCCACTGTCACCAGAATAGCGACTGCGAACCAACCATCTAGCAAATGCCACATGATAAGAGAGACCAGGGTTATCTCAAATAAAATGGGGAAGATAGAGAACAAAATGCGGGAAAGTACTGTGGCAACCGCTTGTGTACCACGCTCAATAGATAAAGATAACCCGCCGGTTTGCCTGTCCAGATGAAAACGCAAACTTAGCTCATGTAATTGTTTAAATACCCGTAAACCAAGCAACCGAGTTGCGTTCTGGCTGACGTGTACAAACATCACGTTACGCAGTTCTTCGAATAGTGAGGCACTGACTCTCGCGATCCCATAAGCAATGATCAAAGTGATGGGAATAGCCATCATCTTGGCATTTTCAGTGCTTAATGTGTCGATCATCGCCCTGTAGGCAAGGGGCACCAGTGTGGTACTGACCTTAGAAACCACCATAAATATCACGGCGGCAATCAGGTAGTAGCGGAGTTTCGAATTATTTTTAGGCCACAAATAAGGTAATAGGAACTTGAGTATACGGGAGCGATCCATATTGATGTGTTTGTCATCCCAGGTGAAATAGCTGTCATTATTTTTTTATATTCTGCCACGTATCCGGGTTATGGGCTAATGAACCTGGCAATATCATAGAATTATAGGAACATATCTTTTACCCACTCCTGGCAAGTGATTAACAGAGGAGTCTTATAAATCATAAAAGTATATGCACTATAATTAATTGGAACTTATCTAAACTTGAGGCAATCAAATGGTATGGATTGAACAAGGTTTATATTTAAGAATCAGTGAGATGGTCAATGGTCCTAGGCCACTTCCGCTTCAGAGTGGTTTTAATGTGGCATCAGCCTATCGGGCTTTGGGTCTCTTCAATCCATCAGAAACTTCTGATGCTTACTACATATTGTCCAATGACCGTAATGAAATATGGTTCATCTGTAACCGTCATTTAAGAACCGTCGCACTATCCCCTAAACCGGAAGATTTCAGAAGACCACTGTCATCATTTACTGATTTCGTTCTGTGATGATTGATAAAGATCTACAACTACCTCCCAAGAGGAATGAAAATGTAAAATTGGATAATCTCACTTAATATTGAGGAGATTTTTTCAGCATTATCAATGCTATTTATTCTCGCTAAAATCTGATACCCAATTCGTGAGCACTCACGGTTCTATCTTCTTGATATAAGCATTTGCACGGATATAGAATATCTTAGCAGCGGCTTTCAAATGACGTCATATATACGCACTCAAAAACCGCTATTAAAAATATAATTACTCGTCGAAGAACCAGTATCCCTGATTAATTAGCTCAGTTAACTCCGCCACGAAAGCCGGATCACAGAGCGCCTCCCCCAGTTCTTCCTTGCCAAGAATGGTATAGCGGCACAACGCATCAGCGGCTTTAGCGTCGCGTATTTCCAACCGATCACTATTGATAAAGAAACTGTCGCCCACTTGTAGAACCCGCAGCCCGCTAAGACGAGTCAAGACTTCACCGTCCATTAAGGCGTCGACAATCTCATTCGGCTCGTAAGGCGGCTCCGCCGGAGCAATATCCAACTCATGGCGGGGTGTCGTTGCAAAGCGGCCAAACCATTGCTTAAAGTCTTCTGGTTGATTAATCATTTCGATCATCATCCCACGCAGGCGCTCGAGTTCAACCTCTTCAACCCGGCCTGGATGTTCTCGGCAGGTTAAATCAGGGTCGCTGTAGTGCTCATTACCAAGATCGTTTTCTAGCGCATAGTCGGCAAAGCTGCTGATTAAATCTCGCCCATTTGGCCCGCGAAAACCTACTGAGTAGTTAAACGCCGTTTCGTGAGTGAAACCATCGTGCGGGAAGCCGGGTGGAATATATAAAATATCGCCTGGGGCCAAATCTTCATCAATAATGGGTGTAAAGGGTTCAACATGTAGCAATGCCGGATGTGGGCAAAACTGCTTTAATGGTTGCTTATCGCCAACTCGCCAACGGCGGCTACCCATCCCCTGGATAATAAACACATCATATTGATCAATATGTGGCCCAACCCCACCACCTGGGACCGAAAAGGAGATCATTAAGTCGTCTAAACGCCAATCTGGCAGCACACGAAACGGCCGCACTAACTCAGCAGAGGGGGCATGCCAATGGTTAACCGCCTGAGCCAGCAGTGACCAGTTGGTCTCACCCAGATTATCAAAGTGCTCAAATGGCCCGTTACTCGCCTGCCACTGACCATTTTTATGGCTGACCAGCCGGCTATCGACCTCTGCTTCCATTGTCAAACCCGCCAATTCGTCCGGCGTAATCGGATCGACAAAATTCGGGAAAGCATTTTTTAATACAACTGGCTGTTTTTGCCAATATTTTTCTAAAAATTCGGGCCAATTAAGGTTAAGTTGATAAGCCATACTTTCATACCACTGAGAAAATAAATGGGCTTGATTATAAAGTGGATAACATCCTGACCGCCTTGTCATGGGTCAATGACGCGACGCAGTTAAGTTAAAAACTCAACATTTCAAACACAAAACATTGGCCGAAGATATCAATAGCACTGCATCAGTAATCTCCGGTAGGCACGTTTATTTCAGTCGTTCCATCGCGTTTTTAAGTGAAGTATCAACCAAAGTGTTTTCGGTAAGACTGGCTGCGATCACCGCCTCAGAGGTTCGCAGTGCCTGCCGAGCCTGAAGAGGTTTGCGAATATGTTCAATAGCCGCCATTGTGTCTTGGTAACCTTGCTCAATCCACGAATCTATATGCGTAGCGGTAAAGCCCAATAAATCTTTCGCCCCGCCCAGAACACCTTCGTTACGTTTTAATAAGCGCTGTGGCCGGATTTCCAGCACTGTCGTATCCGGGAAACGGTGACGATCCCACAAGGAAGCATCGCTAAGATGGGTGACGATGACCATGTTACAGCCCGCATCCACCAATGGCTGAACCGGAGTATTGCCCTGCACTTCCCTCCAACCTCCCATTCCGCCGTCACTGTAACGCGTGCCGTTGACCTCACGAGATTGGAATAATAGCGGCAACGCTGCTGAGGCTAATAACGCCTCTTTTTGCTGGTTGAGTGGCAAGTTCTGAATATGATGGAATTCTGAGTCGCGAGTAGACCCAAGACCAAACTCGGCAGCAATACACTTGATGATATCCAGCATACCGCCTTCTGTTGGATATAACGACACGTACAATGGCAGCCCGGAAGCTAAAGAATCAATATCGAGATAACGATTCATCAGGTCAATAAGCGGTTGGTCAGAAATCAACGGCTCATTTTGCAACCCTTTAATCCCCGCGGAGACACCGGCATGGCGAAGGAGAGTGCTGAGCAGAGTGCCGGCCTTACTAAATGCCGGTGTTAGCCCCATCCCAATACCAAACTGCACAAGTAGCGAGATGTAAACCGATTTGTTCACCTCCATAACGTTGCTATTACCCAGATGCGCCCAGATTTCTGTCATTCTCTGTGCCGCTTGAGTGAGGCTCGGCGAGGCCGCCACAATAGCGCCATTTAACGCACCGATACTGGCTCCGGCGACAACATGCACCTCCGTGCCCGACTCAGCAAGAGCTTTCACTACCCCGACTTCATAAGCACCGATAGCCCCACCGCCAGAAAGAGCAAGACCCACTTTCATTGCCTGACTCATACGGCCCCCTGATTAAAGACTTCATCAACCATACTGTGAGCAATGCGTTCAGCAGAGCTTAAACGCGGCATTCGTAGCGGCAAGGCGGTGTATTGTTGGGTAGTAGACCAAGTGATAGGGTGAGCCTCCTCGCTACACCAATCCGCCATCCAGTTAATGACTTCCGGCCAGTCATTTTGCTGGATCTGACCAGCTTGCCACACCAGCCAACTTTGAGAATCATGACGCGCCCCAGCCAGGCTATTGTGGTCTTGGGCCAGCTGTGTCAGTGCTTTATTTTTGAGGATGTCTATCATCTGGCTCACCTGTTTTGTTTCTCCATGACGAATAACATCACCAAACGCGCCCCAGCGCAGTTCTTCCAATGCAACAAAACACCGTCCGGCCAGCGGTAGCGCGGTATAGCGACCTGCCCCCCAGGCTGAGAAAATTTGATCCAGATGCAGTTGCCCGCGTTGGAGCATATCTACGCGGTTGAGCTCTTGCTCCAGTCTACTGAGCTTTTCGTTGACCTGATCAGCCAGTTTTGTTAACTGCTCACGGGTATCCGCCGAATAATGCGCGATAGCGGTGGTATCCCTAATGAGTGAAGTGACTCTGTCATTCACCTGCGCCAGCGCATAGTTGGTACTTGCCAGTGATGAGGTTAGCTCCGTGAGCCAGGTCAGAGAGGCCTGAACACCCTCCGCGAGCGACGCAGTAATAGCATGCTGACGAGAAGAGGCTTGCCCTGTAACCCCCTCTTTGACTCGCAGGAAAAAACTACGGTCTTTTTGCTGACGCAGATGGTCCTGCGTCACGTCGATCCCATTGGCAAAATCCACAATAAACTTTTCCGGCAGACACGCCAGATGTTTGCATGCCTCATTATCGGGAAATTTTTCAGTCAATATGTTCATCACAACATCGGCTCCAACTCTTCTTTTAGTGCTTTACTGTCACGAATCATTTCTGGAGTGAGTTTTTTCAGTTCCTGCAAGCGTTCAGTAAGCTGTTCCTGTTCATGCTGATTGTTTTCATGGTCTTCCCTACTCTGAATGAGGGTATTTCTCAGTTGCTCGACCTTACTTTTGAACGCGCTGAAGAAAGTTTCAATTTCTTGCAGAATAGGTTTGTTGATGTGTGTTTCAATGGTCTGATTCAACTCAGCAAAATGCTCTTTGGTCTGTTCAACCACAGCAGTCTGAATTTTCTTAATATTCACCATGCTGCGGGTAACATTGACACTGTAATCCTCCCAACCCCAGTCATCGGTGTTAAACAATTTGCAGACGGAACCCCATGCACCACTCGAACGGCGGCGGCGCGATTCACTGTAAGTTTTCTCCTCCAGCAGATTGGTCATGCGAGTTCTGACAGCAAGGTTCGTCTGTAGCTGATTCACTTTCGGGAAGTTAATATTCACCGTAAAACCATCATCTTCAAGGCGAGTGTTAATCTGGCGAGCAATATTCTCTACCGCCTGCATGGCAGTGCCATGGAAGCTTTTTTCAATATTGGCGACAATCTCAGTGAGCGTAGGTTTGATTTTTGTCTCCGTCTCAGCCAGCAGGCTGGATACAGACTCTTCGATCTGCTGGATAAATTTAATCGCTTCACTTTGTTCTTCGAATTTTACTTCCGATTCGTTAGGGTCAAAATCACGAGGGGCAGACCGCTGACCGCCTGCCACGGTATTGATGAAAGAACTGAAAAGCCCTCTGGGAGCTTGAGTTGCTGGCAGTTGCGCTTCAAATGCTTCTCGTTCTTTGCTTTTTCCATTTTTGAAGTAATGGCTCAGAGAGTCTTTAAGTGTTTTTTCTGCATCCTTTAGCAATGTATCGATTTCACGGGTAATCCCCTTCATCGCACTTCCGACTTCGTCATCGACGTTTTTCTGACATGTACCAATATTATTGATATCACTCAGTAAATCATTAATCTGCGCTTTTAAGGTTTGAATGCTGGTCAGCAATCCCTGATGCCGTACTGACAAATATTCATTGGTATTTTCCGCATTCTGCACCAATTTAGCGGCGGCAGAATCGACTGCCAGAGCTGCGGCCTTGGCATGCGCAGCTTGAATCACTTCAGTAATTAATTTATCAAATAATGAACGGCGCCATATTCTATCGGCACTCTGACTGACACTCTCCAGATCAAAAAGATCCTCTTCTTCCCAGGTGTAACCGAACGCTAGCTGAGCAAAATCCTCTACCCACTCTTCACTGATTGAAAGTTTACCCGCCTGACTCACTATGCTGCGCGCGCGGTTGGCCAGATAAGCATGACGAGAAGAACCGGGGTAAACACGGTCACTATTCAAAGCACCGTTGGCTAGCATGGCTGGGACAGTTTGTTTAACCGTTTCAGCGTCATCGCTGTTGCGATCTTTCTGATCAAATTTATTGACCAATACAAACAGACGGCCCGCAGCAACCTCTGCAATATCATTCAATTCTTTACGGACCTGCTGATCGGCTTCCGAGTTGAGTTGGGTGTAATCCAACACCGCGAGGACGGCGGAGGCTTTTTGCAACTGGTCACGCATCATCGCTTGTAACTGCGGCTGCCCAGCTTCGTTTGGCCCAGGTGTATCAAGTAATGTCAGAGTGCCCTGGCTATCATCCATTCCCGTTAGATGGCTGAATTCAACTTCGATAACCGGCAGCTCATGAACATCTTTGTAGGCGTCAAAGGGGAATTCCACACGCAGTGCAGTGGCCAGACGCACCAGATCATTGAGAGAAGTCAGACAAGTAAAAATATCGGCTTCACCACAATAGTTTTTTTTCAACCAGGTATCATCAGTGACAATACTTAATAATTTGCGCTTTTCCGGATCGTTATTCAGTTCAAGAGCCAGCTTTTTGCCTTCATCAGTCGTGATTTTTTTACGCAATGCCACGATTAATTGCTCGATAGGCTCAACATTATTAAGTTGCAAATCTGGAATGATTTTCCCCGGCACATGGCGAATCAGGGTGGGAATAGAGGTCATTGGCCGGTTTCGATTAGGGAGGACTTCTTTACCGACAATCGCGTTAATCGTGGTGGATTTACCGGCTTTCATGGTACCGACAACAGCAAGCACCATTTCTTTACGAGTGATTTTTGTTTGCTCGCCCTGCAATTCTTCAATTCTTTTTATTGCTTTGTTTTTATTAAATAATTGCTCTTTACTGCTTTGCATATTGTCGACGAGAACATTGGGTTCTTCGAGCATTTTGTTCAGCAAGTGAATGTTAAGCTGCAATAATCTTTCCGCCTCACTACACAGCAACGCAATATTGTTCTCGTGCATTATGGTTCCTTTTTACATTTCAATTTTCTCTTTTAATCAAGATATTAACGGCAAGCCCACAAAAAACATAAGTGATATTTACGTCTAATTTTTGGGGGGGTTATAACGGGGAAGTAATACTACCAGTGGGAGGCAGAAGCGGATATCGGCAGCAATCTGCCCCTGCAAAGCCAGCAAAACAATAACACAGCTACAGAGCGAAGAACCTGTTGGTATTGACCTGCTGGCAGACATAGCGAAGTCACAGACAAGGAGGCGCTTGTCCCCTTAATCTTTTATTTCAATCGGTTACCTTGGTCATCAACGACTCTTTCACCATCTTCCTTAGTAAAAGCACCTTTCTGTACCTCCGGCAGAATATCCAGAACCTCTTCTGAAGGACGGCACAGCCTGGTTCCAAGCGGCGTCACCACAATCGGACGATTAATCAGGATGGGATGTTGCAGCATAAAGTCGATCATCTGATCGTCAGTAAAACGGTCTTCGGCAAGCTCTAACGTTTCATACGGTTCTACATTTTTACGCAGCAATGCCCGTACTGTGATGCCCATATCCGCAATAAGTTTGACCAGTTCATCGCGGGAAGGTGGTGTCTCAAGATAATGGATAACAGTCGGCTCAGCACCGCTGTTACAGATCATCTCCAGCGTATTACGCGATGTGCCGCAGGCTGGGTTGTGATAGATAGTAATGTTGCTCATATCAGTATCTCATTACAAAGCGAAAGAGAGACGTAGCGCCAGCGCGGCCAGCGTTACAAACAGCACCGGCAGAGTCATGATAATCCCGGTGCGGAAATAGTATCCCCACGTGATGGTCATATTCTTCTGTGAAAGTACGTGCAACCAGAGCAGTGTTGCCAGGCTACCAATAGGGGTAATTTTAGGCCCCAGATCACAACCAATGACATTGGCATAAATCATCGCTTGTTTGATAACACCTGATGCGGTGCTTCCATCGATCGATAATGCGCCAACCAGCACGGTAGGCATGTTGTTCATGATGGATGACAGGAATGCTGTCAGGAACCCCGTGCCAAATGTGGCGGCCCAAAGCCCCTGGTCGGCGAGTAAATTCAACACGCCAGAGAGATATTCTGTTAGCCCGGCATTACGCAAACCATAGACCACCAGATACATTCCCAGCGAGAAAATCACAATCTGCCACGGCGCACCACGCAGCACTTTACCGGTGTTAATAGCATGGCCTCTTTTAGCAACGACAAAGAGGATTACTGCCCCTACCGCCGCAATAGCGCTGACCGGAATACCCAACGGCTCAAGAACAAAAAAACCTATCAGTAGAAAGATTAATACAACCCAGCCAGTTCTGAACGTCGCCGGATCTTTGATAGCGAGCGCAGGTTCTTTCAGTCGGTTCAGGTCATAGGTCGGTGGGATATCTTTGCGGAAGAACAGGTGCAGCATCACCAGTGTGGCAATAATGGCGGCAATATCCACCGGTACCATAACAGATGCATATTCTGTGAATCCCAGAGAGAAAAAGTCAGCCGAAACAATATTGACCAGATTTGACACAATAAGTGGCAGACTGGCGGTATCGGCAATAAACCCTGCAGCCATAACGAAAGCCAGCGTAGCGCTTTTACTGAACCCAAGCGCCAGCAGCATGGCAATAACGATCGGTGTCAGAATGAGAGCCGCACCATCATTGGCAAATAGCGCTGCCACCGCCGCACCGAGCAGAATGATATAAGTGAACAACAGGCGGCCACGGCCCTTTCCCCAACGGGAAACATGCAATGCTGCCCATTCAAAAAAGCCAGACTCATCCAGTAGCAAGCTGATGATAATCACGGCAATAAAGGTTGCTGTAGCGTTCCAGACGATATTCCATACCACTGGAATATCGGCAATGTGTACGACACCAGAGATGAGTGCCAGTATCGCGCCTAACATGGCGCTCCAGCCAATCCCTAACCCTTTCGGCTGCCAGATAACCAACACGATGGTCAGGATGAAAATTGCGCCTGCCAGTAACATAAAACCTCCTGACAGAGCAGCATGACTGCCCTGTATACATTAAAAATCAACCTGCGATCTGTCTGAGTTTGTCGACAGACTCCGGTACTGCACATATTGCCGGATCAAACACCGTTAACGTTTTCATCCCCAATACATCATATTTGAAAAATCATATATGTTTAGGCAAATTTTTTAGATACAAACAGCTTTACCACTACCAGAACAGTTTGACGATACCAGTTGGCGAGCGATGAGCTGTACGTCGTCCTGTTGGCTTAACCAAGCTTGCTCAATAACTTGGGCGGCCCACGAAGGGATATGTGGAGATAAGCGATAATGAACCCACTTCCCCTGTTTGCGATCCAGCAATAACCCACTCTCACGGAGCATTGCCAGATGACGGGAAATCTTGGGTTGTGACTGCTCCAGCGCCGAACAGAGATCACACACGCACAACTCTCCCATCTCCTTAAGCAGTAACACAATGCCCAGACGGGTTTCATCGGATAGGTTTTTGAAGAGTTGTAGGGCGGTAAGTGACATAGCTATCTCCTGATTATCAGCTCTAATGATAATCAGATTGTTTCTGCTGTCAATTATACATTCGATTTTTCATATATAATGTCAAAACAAAAGGGGAAATTTGTATTCCAGTTTGATTTTCTAAAGTGATAGTCAGTCTCAGTTTTTTTTCAAAAACGAGTTACATCACTAAAATATGAGTTCAACACATCAAGAATACTTTTAACGTCGACTACAACAATGTGCCTAAATCAGAGTCCGGTTTTAGTTGGCCGTTACAAACCATTAAATACATTCACTCGCCATCGGTAAATTTATAAAGCTTGTCCGCTGGCTTTGCACTTCTTACCTTTACACCGGTTAATGCCATTTGTAGCTCTTGATTGCTGGCTGTTGATATAAGATCCCATTGAACCTGAACTTACCGCCATTTATACCTCCAACTATCGATAGAATACAGTGAGTATGGGTGGCCTCCCAATCTGGTTTGGTCATTTTTAGAATTTCCTGCGAATTGGTAAAGTCTCAGCCACTAGTCAGTCTACATTTTTAAATATTAAAATAAATATAAAATTCAATCATATAAAAACAGTTCGATAAATAAATCATCATTCATTTAATTATTATTTCATTACTTATTGTAAAATAAAGCCCTACTAAACATACAAAGGAACCTTTTCACTTGAAAATTTCAATCATTACAGCAACCATTGTATTTAGTGCCATTTTAAGTGGGTGTGCAGTGCAAAATGACAAAACACAGTTTCACGGCATTGGTTTAACATATCAAGCAGATGTAAAAAAACTAGATAATGGGGATTACTTCACTGAAGTTGAAGCAGCACCTGCAGCAGGTCGAATTAAAGGTGCTATTGGCACGGCCAACAAAAAAGCGTCAGATTTTTGTCGGGCACAAAATAAAGCCATGAAAGAAGTGAAGACTGATATAGATACTCATTTACTCGTGAATGGTGTTGCTCGTCTGACTTTCCAGTGCGTATAAATATCCGTAAGAATTATTAATTTTTTATGATACCAAGAGAGCCGTTGTGAAAATAGCTCTCAATTGAGTTGGCTCCGAAATCAGAATTACCTATTTATCGCTTTGGCCATTTCTTGCCTTCCATCGCCAGCTGAGCATCACGAAAGGTTCGACACGCTAATAGATATACCGAATAAATCAGAAAGTGCATTGCTGATCAGTAATCATTTATACCCTCCTGAAATGAAAAAAAACGCACAAGGCGGGACAGTATCTTCAGCTATTATTTTTAATTAATACATTCGCTCCACACAGCCCATCCTCGCACTGTGGTGTCTAAATCGCATAATCTCTGGCCGTCATTATCGATAATTTCCCCGTCATATTTATGACCTTTCTCATTGAGAAACCTTATAGTTAAGGTACCATCATCTCTGACGTAATGTATTTTCCTATCAGTTATTTTTTTCAAATCTGATATATGATTGTCATCATTCTTTTTATCTAAAAAACGATACCCACCCAAAAATTCAGTACTACCATCTTTCATCCCTGCCGTTACGTTAAAAAAGACATAGTGGTACTCTTTATTGGTTGAAAGTCCGAGACCTTTTAAATCAAAAGTAACAAGTAATACATTTGGATGTGTCTTTTTCAAATCAATAATGGATACCAAATTGGTTTTAAGGGAAAACCATCCCCCAGAGCAATCTAGTCTATGTAAGAAATGCCATTAGATATATTTAGGATGGTAAAATATGCTTTATTATTTTTGTGTGTAGCCCAAGATGAAGTGACAATAATCACATCACTATCATAATCTGGAATATTTTATTTTTTCGCCACATAATGTTTTATACCCTTCCCTTGACAACATATTATCCGATCGTATTTCTCTGCGGATTGTATATTTATTGCGGGAAATGAAATTTTATCTCCCGCGCCTTGCTTAGCAATTTTTTGACAAATATTATCAACATCCTTTCCATAGCTAAAAATGAGATAAAAGATATAACTGACAATAGCCATTTCATAACTCACACCTTTACATATCATTTTACCCGCAATTTATCACTGTATGACTATGACTTCATCACTATATTTCATTATTGAGTATTATGAATAATTCATCGATGTTGATATTTTCGCCCCCTTTTGAACGGAGACTTTTTGTCGTTCACCGGTTTTGTCAGAAATCAACGTAAGTTCAATTTCTGTCTTTTCTTCTCCTATCCCCCGTGAGATATCACTGATACCTCGCACACTGTTATTAATCGGATTTAAAATTGAATCGGGCTTGTTTGGAATCATGCTTTCGATGACATTTGTGCTTTCATGGCTCGGATTAGTGGGCTGTTGGGGCAATACCACACCAGGAGACCTCACTCCATACTCATTAATAGACCCCGATTGATAGCAGCTTTTCTTTTCCAGCAATCCGATATTTCAACCGCCAGTAACGTGAACCATTTGTGTTTACTAAAAAAATAATCCGCCGCCGTCGGAGAGCTTATAAGGTTTCTCTTTTCGCTTTGCGGTATCCACTTGCCGGGCGTTTAGTTTCATGTGGGGGTATCTCATTCCATTGAACCTAGACTTACCTCCATTTATACCCCCAACTATCTATAAAACTCAGTAGATGTGGATAAGCGTAGGGATACTAGGAAGTTCCAGAGATACTGATTATATAAGGGATTTATGGACTTAGATAGACTTCAGGAGACGTAAAGATGGTACGCCCTACAGGGCTCGAACCTGTGACCTACGGCTTAGAAGGCCGTTGCTCTATCCAACTGAGCTAAGGGCGCATTTGATATTTACCGCAGCATAGAACGCTGCTGGTAGTCAGTTGCGGGTTGGATTATACGGGCAGTCGCCTTTGAGTCAATGGCTTTTCGCCTTACGGTTTATCAACTGGCTATTTAATCGTTAATTAATCGTTATTATACGCCTGACAGCACGCCCCGCTTCTGACAAAATAGGCTGATTCCCGCTTTTTTAATTGATGGACCCTTCCACTGATGTCAGCGAAAATTATAGATGGTAAAACGATTGCGCAGCAGGTACGAAACGAAGTAGCTGCGTTGGTACAGAAACGTTTAGCTGCGGGTAAACGTGCCCCAGGTCTTGCTGTTGTGTTAGTAGGTGAAAATCCAGCCTCACAAATTTATGTCGCCAGTAAACGTAAGGCATGTGAAGAAGTGGGTTTCGTGTCCCGCTCTTATGACCTGCCGATGACCACCACGGAAGCTGAGCTGTTAGCATTAATTGATTCCCTGAATGGTGATAGTGAAATCGATGGGATTCTGGTGCAACTGCCACTGCCCGCGGGTATTGATAATGTCAAAGTTCTGGAACGTATTCATCCGGATAAAGACGTGGATGGCTTCCATCCATACAACGTGGGTCGTTTGTGTCAGCGCGCACCAAAGCTACGCCCTTGCACCCCTCGCGGCATCGTGACACTGCTAGAGCGTTATGACATCCCAACTTACGGCCTAAACGCTGTCGTCGTGGGAGCATCCAATATTGTTGGTCGCCCGATGAGCCTTGAGCTGTTGCTAGCGGGTTGTACGACTACCGTTACACATCGGTTTACCAAGAATTTGCGCCAACATGTCGAAAATGCAGATTTATTAATCGTTGCCGTGGGTAAACCCGGTTTTATTCCCGGCGAGTGGATAAAACCCGGTGCTATCGTGATTGATGTCGGCATTAACCGCCTGGAAAGTGGTAAAGTAGTCGGCGATGTAGAATTTGATGTCGCCGTTGAGCGTGCGGGTTGGATTACACCGGTTCCCGGTGGCGTCGGGCCGATGACTGTTGCAACACTGATACAAAATACCTTGCAAGCCTGCGAGGAATATCACGACATCAACGAAAATAGAGTGAAAGGATAGTAATGGACATTTTTCATTTGGAAAAACACCCGCACGTCGAACTGTGTGACTTATTAAAGTTGCAAGGTTGGAACGATAGCGGTGCATCAGCAAAAGCCGCCATTGCTGATGGGCAGGTAAAAGTTGACGGGAATGTAGAAACGCGCAAGCGCTGCAAGATCCTGGCTGACCAAATTGTTGAGTTTCAAGGTATGAAAGTACAGGTTAAAGCCTAATAACCTCAGCAACGGCGAGTTTTAGCTGGTTATTGCGAAAAACTGCCGTAGCAACAGTTAAAAGTACAAAATATGGGCAAAAAAATGCGGTTACTGGTCAGCGCCAGAACCGCAATTTTTTTAATCTTAGTTCACTGAATAGTCGCCCACTCAGCGCCCAAATACGGTGTTACTTACGCCGCCATATCGTCCCTTGTGGACCATCCTCCAGCACAATCCCCAGCTCATTCAATTGATCACGGGCAGAATCTGCCAGTGCCCAGTCTTTACTGCTGCGGGCATCATTGCGCTGTTTGATAAGAGCTTCGATTTTTGCCACTTCGTCGTCGTCAGTCTGCGCACCACTTTGTAAAAACAGTTCTGGATCTTGCTCTAATAACCCCAGCACATGCGCCAGTTTACGCAACTCTGCCGCTAACGCATTTGCCGCAGTCATATCTTCAGCTTTGAGGCGGTTCACTTCACGGGCGATATCAAACAGCACAGAGTAGGCTTCTGGCGTATTGAAATCATCATCCATTGCCGCACGAAAACGTGCTTCAAATTCAGCGCCACCCGCCGGCGTTGCATTGGCATCAGTACCGCGCAGCGCGGTGTATAAGCGCTCTAAAGAAGCACGTGCTTGCTTGAGATTTTCTTCACTGTAATTAAGCTGGCTACGATAATGACCGGACATTAAGAAATAGCGCACGGTTTCAGCATCATAATAGGCCAGTACATCACGGATGGTGAAAAAGTTATTCAGTGATTTCGACATTTTTTCTTTGTCGATCATCACCATACCGGAATGCATCCAGTAATTCACATAAGGGCCATCATGCGCACAGGTAGATTGTGCAATTTCATTTTCGTGGTGCGGGAACATCAAATCAGAGCCGCCACCGTGAATATCAAAATGCGCGCCTAACTGCTTGCTGTTCATTGCCGAACATTCAATATGCCAACCAGGGCGGCCCGGCCCCCAAGGTGATTCCCAGCTAGGTTCGCCGGGTTTGGACATTTTCCACAGCACGAAATCCATCGGGTTGCGTTTAACATCAGCCACTTCAACTCGCGCCCCCGCTTGCAACTGGTCCAGATCTTGACGAGATAACAAACCGTAATCTGGATCACTCTCAACAGAGAACATAACATCCCCATTGGCAGCCACGTAAGCATGCTCGCGGGCGATCAAACGCTCGGTCAGCTCAATAATTTCGGGGATGTGATGGGTAGCGCGCGGCTCTAAATCTGGGCGTTTGAGGTTCAATGCATCAAAATCTTTGTGCATTTCAGCCAACATCCGCGTAGTCAGTTGCTCGCAGGTTTCATTGTTTTCAATGGCCCGTTTAATAATTTTATCGTCAACGTCAGTGACATTGCGGACGTACGTCAAAGAATACCCTAAATAACGCAAATAACGCGCAACAACGTCGAAAGCGACAAAAGTACGCCCATGCCCAATGTGACACAGGTCATAAATGGTGATCCCGCATACATACATACCTATTTTACCGGCATGAATAGGCTTGAATTCCTCTTTTTGGCGACTCAGTGTATTAAAAATCTTTAGCATCGGGACATTCCGTGGTTTTTGTTTTTGCGATACGCATGGTTTAACAAGATATCATCAGATTATGCGGTAAATTTGCCTTCGATACAGCACTTTTTCGCACATCTTGCCGGCGTTTCGAATGCTGACTCAATCCCGCAGATATGATATAAGAGCCGTCTAAAGAGTTACGACTCATTTGTGAATACACTTATTACACTAGCGGGAACATTATTATGGTCACTTTTCATACTAATCACGGCGATATCGTCATCAACACCTTCGCGGATAAAGCGCCAGCTACTGTTGAAAATTTCCTGAACTACTGCCGTAAAGGTTTCTATGATAACACTATTTTCCACCGTGTTATCGATGGCTTCATGATCCAGGGCGGTGGTTTTGAGCCGGGCATGAACCAGAAAACAACGGATGCCCCTATCAAGAACGAAGCCAACAACGGTCTGAAAAATACCCGTGGCACCTTGGCAATGGCGCGTACCAACGATCCACACTCTGCTACTGCTCAGTTCTTTATTAACGTTGCAGACAATGACTTCCTTAACTTCCGTTCAGAGCGCCCAGATGGTTGGGGTTACTGCGTGTTCGCTGAAGTGACTGACGGCTTGGACGTGGTTGATAAAATCAAAAACGTCGCGACTGGCCGCAGCGGTATGCATCAAGATGTGCCAAAAGAAGATGTGATCATTCAAAGCGTTACTGTTAGCGAGTAATAACGGCTTAATGAGCACGCTTTTTATTGCAGATTTGCATCTTAGCGTTCAGGAACCGGCAATCACTGCCGGTTTCCTGCATTTTATACAGCGTGATGCTATTCATGCTGATGCATTATATATCCTGGGCGATTTATTCGAATCCTGGATTGGTGACGATGATCCCGAGCCGCTGTATCGGCAAGTTGCTACTGCGTTAAAATCACTCCAGCAACAGGGCGTGCCCTGCTACTTTATTCACGGTAACCGCGATTTTTTGCTGGGCAAACGCTTTGCGCTTGAAAGTGGTATGATCTTGCTGCCGGAAGAGAAAGTTGTTGAGTTGTATGGCCGTAAAATCGTTATTTTACATGGCGATACCCTGTGTACTGATGATGCCGACTATCAGCATTTTCGCCGCCGAGTACACAATCCCCTGATCCAAAAGCTCTTTCTGTGGCTACCGCTGCGTTTTCGCTTACGCATTGCTGCTTATATGCGCAATCAAAGCCAACAAAATAATAGCGGTAAATCGCAACTGATTATGGATGTCAATCCACACGCGGTGGTTGAGACTTTCGAGCGAAATAATGTCAGTTGGATGATTCATGGGCATACCCACCGTCCTGCGGTTCATATTGTCGAATTAGCGGCGGAAACGGCACACCGGCTGGTTTTAGGTGCCTGGCATGTTGAGGGCTCAATGGTTAAAGTCACGGCTGATAGTGTTGAATTGATTAAATTCCCGTTTTAACCTTCCCGCTGCACCCCATAAACTGCGATAAAAAACTGATAAAACCCACTAAAAGCCGCTACGCAACCGTTTTCCTCGCCTTTGGCTCATGATATGCTCTACGCCCTCTCCGCCAGCCATGATTGAAATAAGATCATTCTGGCCGACGCTTGCGCAATCACAGGAGCTTTACACTCATGGGAGCTAACCTCGATTCGGCTTATCCAGCCGGGGTTAAAATCGCTATCGTAATGGGGTCCAAGAGTGACTGGGCCACCATGCAGTTCGCCGCCGACGTGCTCACCACGCTCAATGTCCCGTTTCATGTCGAGGTGGTTTCTGCCCACCGCACCCCCGATAAACTGTTCAGTTTTGCTGAACAAGCCGACGCGAATGGCTTACATGTCATTATTGCAGGCGCGGGCGGTGCTGCTCACCTGCCAGGTATGCTGGCGGCCAAAACACTGGTGCCGGTTTTAGGTGTGCCGGTACAAAGTGCGGCATTAAGCGGCGTCGATAGTCTCTATTCCATTGTGCAGATGCCACGGGGTATTCCGGTGGGGACGCTGGCTATTGGTAAAGCTGGGGCGGCGAATGCTGCATTGCTGGCGGCGCAAATACTGGCGCTGCATGATGTTGAATTGGCTGCACGTTTAGCGGATTGGCGTAAGAACCAAACTGACGAAGTGTTGGATAATCCCGATCCGAGGGATGAAGCATGAAACCCGTTTGCGTATTAGGCAATGGTCAGTTGGGGCGCATGTTGCGTCAAGCTGGTGAGCCGCTGGGTATTGCTGTTTATCCGGTGGGTTTAGATGCCGAGCCAGAAGCCGTGCCTTATCAGCACAGTGTGATTACTGCCGAGATTGAGCGCTGGCCAGAAACGGCTTTAACCCGCGAACTCGCCACCCACACCGCTTTCGTTAACCGCGATATTTTCCCACGTTTGGCTGATCGTCTGACGCAAAAGCAATTGCTCGATAGCCTGAATCTCGCCACCGCGCCATGGCAATTGCTGGCCAGCAAGAGTGAATGGCCGCAAATTTTCACCACACTGGGTGAGTTAGCCATCGTGAAACGTCGGGTCGGCGGTTATGACGGTCGTGGTCAGTGGCGTTTACGCGCCGGTGAGCAAGAGTGTTTGCCAACCGATGCTTACGGCGAATGTATTGTCGAGCAGGGGATTAACTTTTCCGGCGAGGTTTCACTGGTCGGTGCGCGCAGCCATCAAGGCCAATCAGTCTTTTATCCACTGACCCATAATCTTCATGAAGAGGGCATTTTGCGTATGAGCGTGGCATTGCCACGGCCCAATCGCAAACTACAGCAGCAAGCAGAAAAAATGCTGTCTGCAATCATGGATGAGCTGAATTATGTGGGTGTAATGGCGATGGAATGTTTTATCGTCGACGACAGTTTATTAATCAATGAGCTGGCACCGCGAGTACATAACAGTGGTCACTGGACACAAAATGGGGCGTCTATCAGCCAGTTTGAGCTGCATCTGCGGGCTATTTTGGATTTACCGCTACCCAAGCCGGTGGTAAATACTCCCTCCGCGATGGTCAATCTGATTGGCACGCCAGTGAATATCACGTGGCTGTCACTGCCCTTGGTGCATCTGCATTGGTATGAAAAAGAAGTGCGCGAAGGCCGCAAAGTGGGCCATTTGAATTTAAATGATCCCGATGGCGCAGCATTAAGTGCGGCCCTGACGGCATTAGCACCTTTGCTACCCGCGGAATACCAAAACGCTCTGCGTTGGGCGCAAGCTAAGCTGTAGCTAACTTCGATCAATACCCAAAGTAATTGGCATTGCAGCCAGGCGGCAAACGAGCGAATCCCGATGAGCTGACACAAGTCAGTGATTCGGGTGAACGAGAGCCGCCAACAACGCTGCAACGTCAAGTAAGAAGGGTATTCCGCCCCTGCAACAACCGCGCCCCCAACCAACCACCGCACAGTGACAGCAACAGTGCTGCCGCCAGTGGCAATAACCACCACATCATCCAGTTAGGTTGCCACGGGAAATCAAACACTAAGCGCTGCAATGCCCAAAGTGCCGCTTCTGCTCCAATGGCAGCCGCCATACCTGCCACCAGCCCCAGCAATGCAAATTCCCACCACAATGTGCCGCGCAGTAAGCGTTTACTTGCACCAAGTGTCCGGTAAACCACCAGTTCTTGACGACGTTGGCGCATACCGACCTGTACCTGTGCTAATAGCAGCAAAGTGCCACAAATAATCACCAATACCACCATGACTTCCAGCGCTCGGCTGACCTGTTGCAGCACCTGCCCAACCTGTTTCAGCATCGCACCAATATCCAGCAAGCTAAGGGTCGGGAACTGGCGATTCAATTGCGTCAGAACCTCGCCGTCACCGTGATAGCGGAAGCTGGTCAGCCAGGTTTGTGGCTGGCCATCCAACGTGCCTAGCGGGAAAATAAAGTAAAAATTAGGGCGCAGGCTTTCCCAATCTACCTGGCGAATACTGCTCACGGTCGCACCAAATGACTGCGTATCGCCACTGAATGTCATTTTATCGCCGATTTTAATCCCCAGCCGGTCAGCAATTCCCTTCTCAATCGACACTTCATCCGCCTTAGGCGGCCACTGTCCGGCGGTCAAAATATTGTGTGCAGGCAAATCTTGCTGCCAGGTCAGATTCAACTCGCGATTGACCGCCTCCCCGCCGGGCGCATCTTCCGCGACTCGCTCCGTCGCCAGTTGTTGATTAATTTCAGTCAGCCGAGCGCGAATAATCGGATAGAAAGTCGACGCCGTTATCTGATGTTGCGCGAGGAATTCCGTGACTTGCGGTACCTGCTGCGGCGTTATATTCAGCAGGAAATAGTTCGGGCTATCCGGCGGCAATTGCTGCTGCCAACGATCCAATAAATCACCGCGTAATACCAATAATAAAGCCAACAACATAAATGACAGTGAGAATGCCGCCAGCTGCGTTAGCGTCATCCACGGTTGGCGCAACAAGCGGTTAATCGCCAGCCGTAATGACAAGCGAGTCACCGTCAGGCGGCGCAACAGCAATAACCCCCCCCAGCCGATAATGCCCAGCAATAACGCCAGCACCACCATGCCGCCGAGAATGGCCCACAGCAGCGAATTCCCGCCCATCAGTAAGGCCAGCAAGCCGACCACCACCGCTATCATCACCGGAATAAAGTAGCGCAGCGGCCAAACATTGGCTGAAACATCGCGGCGTAATACCCGCAACGGCTGAGTTGCCAGCAGTTGCCGATAGGGGCGAATGCCCACCAGCAATGAAATCAATATCAGCGATCCCATTGACCATATCCATGGCCAGACACCGGCGGCCGGTAATGCAGCCGGTAATACCGGGGACAACAAGCGGATTAACACTTTCTCGAACAACAAGCCAATCACACTGCCGCACAAGCCCGCCAGCACCAACACCGAGATCCACTGCCCGATAATGAGCCGCCGTAGCGCGCTGCGCCCGGCCCCCAAGGTTTTCAGCACCGCCACCAAATCATAGCGACTGCGGCAATAATGCCCCATGGCCACGGCGACTGCGGCAATGGACAGTAATAATGTTAATAATGCCGATAACAGCAGGAATTGCTGGGCGCGTTGTAGGGATTTCCCCAGCGCGCCACCAGACTCTTGCAAACCATACCAGCGCTGTTCCGGCTTCAATTGTGGGGTCAGCCAATCACTAAACTGAGCAATAGCCTCCGGTGGCCCGGCAAACATATAGAGATAGCTCAAACGGCTACCCGGTTGTATTGCACCGGTTTTCTCTACATCCGCCAGATTGATTAAAACCCGCGGCGCGGTTTGAAATGGGTTAAAACCGGCGTCAGGCTCCTGTAACACTTCGCCAATGATTTTTAGCGAAGTATCACCAACTTCCAGTGTATCGCCGACTTTAACTCCGAGCAGCGCCAGTAATCGCGGGGCTGCCAGCGCAGTTCCTGGTTCAAGTTTGACATTCGCCGGTAAGGTTTCCAGCTTGCCATACAGCGGATAAGCTAAATCTGTGGCTTTCACGTCCGCCAGTTGTGGGCGATCACCGGCAAACGTCATAGTCATAAATGAAAGTTGGTGGCTGATAGCCAGCCCCTGCTGCTTCGCCTCCAGCAACCAGCTCTCCGGCACCGGATGAGAAGCTTTCAACACGCGGTCGCCCGCCAGAAAATCACGGCTCTGTTGACTCAGCCCTTGCTCCATCCGGTCACTAATACTGCCCAGCGCCAGCACACAAGCCACCGCCAGAGTTAACGCCAGCCAGACAATCAGCAGTGAGGGTGAGCGCCACTCACGCCAAAACCAGCGCCAAATCATGCTTCCTCCCACAATTTACCGTCTTGGAGCCGCAGCCGCCGCTGGCAACGGCCAGCTAATTGCACATCGTGAGTAACCAAAATTAATGTGGTGCCGTAGTCCCGGTTAAGGGAAAACAGCAAATCAGCTATCTTGTCACCCGTGTGCCGGTCAAGATTACCGGTTGGCTCATCGGCAAACAGTACTTTTGGCCGCCCACTAAAAGCCCGCGCTAGCGCCACGCGCTGCTGCTCACCACCCGAAAGCTGAGCAGGCAGATGGTGCAACCGCTTCTCCAACCCCACCAATTTTAATAGCTCAATGGCATGGGTTTTACTTTCGCGCTCGCTTTCTCCGCGTAATAGCGCCGGAAGCTGGACGTTTTCTAATGTATTAAGCGTCGGCACCAACATAAATGATTGGAAAACAAAACCGATATTTTTTGCCCGCAGTTGCGCGCGCCCTTCTTCATCCATGGCGGTCAAAGACTGGCCGAGTAAACTGACTTCGCCGCTGCTGCCATCATCCAGCCCAGCCAGAATGCCCAGTAAAGTTGATTTACCTGAACCTGACTCACCAATCAGCGCAATTGTCTGCGCGGGTTTGACAACCAGCTCAACTCCGGTAAGGATGGAGAGCTGTTGCTCACCCTGACCGACGTGTTTATTAAGATGATGAACTTCAAGAACGTTTTCCGCTGGCATCTTCCCTTCCTATTACTGTTGGGATTATTCAGTTTGCGTGCCGCCGCAACCGATACACTTTTGATTCTCGGCGACAGTTTAAGCGCCGGTTACCGCCTGCCAATTGCCGAAGCCTGGCCTTCGCGACTGGATAAAACATGGCAAGCCACGCCGTCATTACCGAAGGTGGTTAACGCCAGTATCAGTGGTGATACTGCTGCGCAGGGTCTGGCCCGCCTGCCTGCCCTGCTGAAACAACATCAGCCCCGCTGGGTACTGATTGAGTTGGGTGCCAATGATGGCCTGCGCGGTTTCCCACCGCAGGATATTCAACGGGATTTAACACAAGTTATCAATCAGATTAAAGAGGCTAAAGCTCAGCCCTTATTAATGCAAATCCGCATTCCACCTAACTATGGCCGCCGTTATACTGATGCTTTCACCGCTATGTATCCGCAGCTCGCACAGCAATTTGGCATTCCTTTGGTGCCTTTCTTTATGGAACAAGTTGCCGTCAAACCCGAGTGGATGCAGGATGATGGGTTACATCCTAACGCCGAGGCCCAACCATTCATTGCTGAATGGATGTCGCAACAACTCAAACCGTTAGTCGCTGTTCAATAACCAGAAACCACAAGAAGTAATAACACTTGTTTAGATAAATAGAATCACTCACTAGGTAAAGTTATGCAAAAAGCAGTATTAATTACCGGTTGTTCCAGCGGTATTGGCCTGATTGCGGCGCAAGACTTGAAAAACCGAGGTTATCGCGTGCTGGCGGCCTGCCGTAAAACCGATGATGTCGCGAAGATGACTCAATTGGGTCTGGAAGGTATTGAACTGGATTTGGATGACAGCGCCAGTGTCGAACGCGCTGCAGCGCAGGTTATCGCGTTGACCGGTGGACGCTTGTATGGCTTGTTTAACAATGGCGGTTTTGGGCTATATGGCCCCTTGCAGACGATTTCGCGCCAGCAGTTGGAAAAACAATTTTCCACCAACCTGTTTGGCACCCACCAACTGACGCAACTTTTGCTGCCCGCCATGCTACCTCACGGTGAAGGGCGCATTATTCAAACCAGTTCAGTAATGGGGTTGGTTTCAACTGCCGGTCGCGGTGCCTATGCTGCCAGTAAATATGCGCTGGAAGCTTGGTCAGATGCATTGCGTATGGAACTGCATGACAGCGGGATTCGGGTCAGTTTGATTGAACCTGGCCCGATAAGCACCCATTTCACGCAAAATGTCAATCAAGCTCAAGTTGATAAGCCGGTGAATAATCCTGGTATTGCCAAGCGTTTTACACTGCCGCCAGAAGCTATTTTGCCGAAATTGCGCCATGCGTTGGAAAGCCCGCGTCCGCAATTGCGCTATCCGGTCACTTTAGTCGCCCATGCGCTGACGATCTTGCGCCGCATCTTGCCGGGCCGCCTGTTGGACAAAGTCCTGCGTGGCAATTCCTAAGCTTGAGGTTGAAGCGACATAATCTGCCCCCATCTACTGTTAAAACGGATGAGAGAAATAATTCATGCTAGCACCTACTACGATTGATATTACTGAAGCGAACCTACATCAGGTTTTAGAACAATCCATGGCTGTGCCTGTGCTGTTCTATTTTTGGTCTGAACGCAGCCAGCACTGTCTGCAACTGACCCCAGTGCTGGATAAACTGGCCGCAGAATATGCGGGCCAATTCATTCTGGCGCGTGTTGATTGCGATGCACAACAAATGGTGGCGTCACAGTTTGGTTTGCGCTCCATTCCGGCTGTTTATCTCTTTAAGGACGGTCAGCCCGTTGATGGATTCCAAGGGCCACAGCCAGAGGAAGTTATCCGCGAACTACTGCAACGAGTGTTACCGAAACCTGAAGAGTTGAAAGCTGCCGAAGCTGCACAGTTGATGAGTGAGGGTAAAATGCAGGAAGCATTGCCATTGCTGAAAGACGCCTGGCAGTTGATGCAACAAAGCAATAACCCGCAAACCAGTGACATTGCGCTGCAACTGGCGGAAGCACAAATTCAGTTAAACCGCAGTGAAGATGCTGAAAGCGTATTGGCCACTATTCCACTGCAAGACCGTGACACCCGTTATCAGGGGCTAATTGCTCAAATTGAGTTGCTTAAACAAGCCGCTGATACCCCCGAAATCCAGTTGTTACAACAACAAGTGGCTGAACAGCCGGATAACGCTGAACTGGCAGTGCAATTAGCCCTGCAACTGCATCAGGTCGGACGTAACGAAGAGGCTCTTGAGTTGCTGTTGGGGCACTTGAAGAAAGACCTGACTGCGGCAAATGGCACGGCGCGTAAGACATTAATGGATATTTTGGCCGCATTAGGTACTGGCGATGCGCTGGCTGCCAAATATCGCCGTCAACTTTACTCCTTACTCTACTGAGGGGCGCGTTTAACGGTTATTCGCCGTGATACGGTTGCCATTATTTGCTACTGCGCGGGGCCATCCCGCGCTGTTTTATTCTGCCCCGGCCTCACTTTCTCTCATTTACACGCTTTTACCTGCCTTTCGTTAGGCGTTTAGCTCCCCGTCACGTAATATTAAGAAACAAAAAATCATTGCTGACAGGAAGTTAAATATGTTTACAGTCATCCCTGTTCTTATCGTCGTTGCCCTGATTGTGGTTTTTTCCTCAATCAAAATTGTTCCGCAAGGTTTTCAGTGGACTGTCGAGCGTTTTGGTCGTTATACCAAAACATTGATGCCAGGCCTGAATATCGTTGTGCCATTTATGGATCGTGTTGGTCGCAAAATCAATATGATGGAACAAGTTCTGGATATCCCATCCCAAGAGATCATTTCCCGCGATAACGCCAACGTAGCAATTGATGCCGTTTGCTTTATCCAAGTTATTGATCCCGTGAAAGCAGCTTATGAAGTCAGCAATTTGGAATCGGCCATTATCAATCTGACCATGACCAACTTCCGTACCGTTTTAGGCTCCATGGAACTGGACGAAATGTTGTCCCAACGTGACAACATCAACGGCCGTCTGCTGCACATTGTTGATGAAGCCACCAACCCGTGGGGCATCAAAGTTACCCGAATTGAAGTCCGTGACGTGCGCCCACCAGCTGAACTGATTTCTGCGATGAATGCTCAGATGAAAGCTGAACGTACTAAACGTGCAGATATTCTGGAAGCTGAAGGGGTTCGTCAGGCCGCTATTTTACGTGCCGAAGGTGAGAAACAATCACAAATTCTGAAAGCCGAAGGTGAGCGTGAATCCGCATTCTTGCAAGCAGAGGCCCGTGAGCGTGGTGCTGAAGCTGAAGCCCAAGCAACCAGAATGGTTTCTGAAGCTATCGCTGCCGGTGATATCCAAGCTATTAACTATTTTGTGGCACAGAAATATACCGACGCACTGCAACACATAGGCTCGGCCAATAACAGTAAAGTCATTATGATGCCGCTAGAAGCGAGTAGCCTGATGGGCGCTATCGGCGGTATTGCAGAACTGATTGGTGAGAGTAAAAACAGCCGGGGTAAATAACCATGCTGGAAGCAATTGCAGCGAATCCAAGTTGGTTTTGGCTATCACTCGGTGGGCTACTTTTGGCCGCTGAGATGCTGGGTGCCAGTGGTTATATGCTGTGGAGTGGCGTCGCTGCCGTGGTTGTCGGTGCTCTGGTCTGGTTATTTCCCTTTAGCTGGGAGATGCAAGGCGTGTTGTTTGCCGTTCTGACGGTGGTTTCTGCATTTCTATGGTGGTATTGGCTGAGCAAACGCACCAAACCGCAACCGGCAATGCTGAACCAACGAACGCATCAATTGCTGGGAACGCGAGCAACACTGACCGAGCCGACAGTTGACGGTTTTGGCCGCATGAGGGTTGGCGACAGCAGTTGGCGCATTTATAGCGCGACTGAGCTGGCTATTGGTACCGAAGTTGAAGTGATATTAGTGGAAGGCAATACCTTACACGTTAGAGCTATTAATCACTAATATATTGATATAAAGGCGTATTTATCTGAATGCGCCTTTAAACATATACTAAATCAATACCCCATCACCCAGCTTCTGGCTTTTGACCTCTGGTTTCTCACTGGCATGACAACACCCCGCCAGGTTATTGATAATCGGGCATTCTGCGCCGTCATCCCCTGGGCACTCATCCGCCAAAGCCAATAAACGTAATCGCATCTGTTTAAGATCATTAATATGGTGTTCTATTTCCGCAACCTTTTGTAACGTCGCGGCTTTTACATCTGCACTGTGACGGGCTGGGTTATGAAACAATGCCAGTAACTCACGACATTCATCTAAGGTAAAACCTACCTGACGCGCCTGACGCAGCAGAGTTAACTCTTCAATATGTTTGGCGCTGTAGCTGCGATAGCCATTATCGGTGCGGATAGGCGGTGTCACCAGTTTCTTTTCTTCGTAAAAACGAATGGCTTTGCTGGTTAAGCCGGTTTTTTTTGCCACATCACTAATATTCATTCGCCCCCCTTGACCTTACCCTTGCTGGAAGGTTTAACCTCTATAATTAGTGAAAGGAACGATACCAGTCAAGCAGAATAAAACCTGTGCATATGAAGGTTCATCATTGCCCTGAATAAAAGCTATGGCTGAGAATACCGACTAAACTTATCCCTACAAAATTTATGGATAGGGTGCTACTCGATAAGGAGTCAACTATGTTGCAAACCACGGTGCTGGCCTTACACGGCCTTTCCTGTATGAATTGTGCCAAACGCGTAAAAACGGCATTAGAAAGCCGGGAAGATGTTCATCATGCAGAAGTGAATGTTCACTATGCCAAGGTGACGGGCGAAGCCGACACCCCGACGTTGATTGATACCGTCAAACAAGCCGGTTATCAGGCCGAAGAAGCGCAACGCCCTGATATTGAATTACAACTCTCCGGTCTGAGTTGCGGGCATTGTACCGAATCTACCCGTAAAGCGCTGGAAGCTGTTCCCGGCGTTATTGCAGCCGATGTGTCACTCGAGAGCGCCAAGGTGTATGGCAAAGTTGAGGCACAAACCCTGATTGATGCCGTCGAGCAAGCGGGCTACCACGCCACACTGCCGGGGGTGCAATCCCCAAAAACTGAGCCGCTGACTCACTCAACCCCATCTTCGCCGGAATATCTGGCAGCGGCCTCTTCTATTCCGGCAGAAAAAAAAAGTGAGACCAACCAAGCCGCAGAGCCAGCAAACACTGATAGTGACAGTGTTCAGCTATTACTGACCGGCATGAGCTGCGCCAGTTGCGTATCTAAAGTACAAAATGCACTGGAAAATGTTGATGGTGTCGAGATTGCGCGCGTCAATTTAGCTGAGCGCAGTGCATTAGTCACCGGCCACCCAAGTAATGAAGCGCTGATCGCGGCGGTCAAGAATGCCGGCTATGGCGCTGAAATCATTGAAGATGAAGGCGAACGACGCGAACGCCAGCAGCAAATGTCGCATGCCAGTATGAAGCGCTTCCAGTGGCAAGCTACACTCGGCCTGTTATTGGGTATCCCATTGATGGGATGGGGGTTATTTGGCGGTAGCATGACGCTCACCCCCGAAACCCAGACGCCCTGGTTGATTATCGGGATAATTACCCTACTGGTGATGATATTTGCCGGTGGGCATTTTTATCGCAATGCTTGGGTCAGTCTGAAGAATGGCAGTGCGACTATGGATACTCTGGTCGCACTGGGGACTGGCGCAGCCTGGGTTTACTCCATTACGGTGAATATCTGGCCGGATGTCTTCCCGATGGAAGCCCGTCATCTTTATTACGAAGCCAGTGCCATGATTATCGGGTTAATTAACCTGGGTCATGCTATGGAACAACGCGCCAGACAGCGCTCCTCTAATGCATTGGAACGCTTATTGGATTTAGCGCCACCGACCGCGCGGGTAGTGACGGACGACGGCGAGAAACTCATCCCGCTGGCGGATGTGCAATTGGGCATGACTTTGCGCCTCACCACCGGTGACCGTGTGCCAGTTGATGGTGAGATTGTGCAAGGCGAAGTGTGGATGGACGAAGCTATGTTGACCGGCGAACCTATCCCACAACAAAAATCAGCGGGTGATGTAGTTCATGCCGGGACACAAGTGCAGGATGGATCAGTGCTGTTCCGCGCCAATGCTATCGGCAGTCAGACAACATTAGCACGCATTATCAAGCTGGTGCGTCAGGCGCAAAGCAGTAAACCCGAGATTGGCAAACTGGCCGATAGAATCTCCGCAGTCTTTGTGCCGACCGTGGTGGCGATTGCCGTTATTGCCGGGTTAATTTGGTATTTCTTCGGCCCACAACCGCAATTGGTCTATACCCTGGTGGTCGCCACTACGGTACTGATTATTGCCTGCCCTTGTGCACTTGGGCTGGCGACGCCGATGTCGATTATCTCCGGTGTGGGGCGGGCAGCTGAGTTCGGGGTATTAGTGCGAGATGCAGATGCATTGCAGCAGGCTAGTAACCTAGACACATTAGTATTCGACAAAACCGGCACCTTGACTGAAGGGCGCCCGCAAGTGGTGGCAATTCATACCTTTAACGGGGTCAGTGAGCAGCAAGCGCTAGCGTGGGCTGCCGCGCTGGAAACCGGCTCTAATCACCCGCTGGCACGTGCTATTTTACAACGTGCTGAAGGGCTGACTCTGGCGACGGTCAACCAATTCCGTACCTTGCGCGGTTTGGGGGTCAGTGGCGAGGTCGATGGCATTCCACTGTTACTGGGCAATAATCGCCTGCTGGAAGAGCAACAGATTGATACCCGTGAGTTGCAATCATTGATACAGCAACAAGCTGAAAGTGGTGCGACGCCGGTGATTCTGACAGCACAGGGGAAACCGGCGGCACTGCTGTCCATCCGCGACCCACTGCGCAGTGACAGTATCAGCGCGCTGCAACGTTTACATCAGCGAGGATACAACTTGGTGATGTTAACCGGCGATAACCCTATAACTGCAAATGCTATTGCCAAAGAAGCCGGTATTGATCAGGTGATCGCCGGTGTCCTGCCGGAGGGTAAAGCTGAAGCTATCAAGCAACTGCAAGCCGCTGGGCATAAAGTCGCGATGATTGGTGACGGCATCAATGATGCGCCCGCACTGGCACAAGCCGATGTCGGGATTGCTATGGGCGGCGGCAGTGATATTGCCATTGAAACGGCCGCGATTACCCTGATGCGCCATAGCCTACATGGGGTTGCGGATGCAGTGGAGCTTTCCAAAGCAACATTGCGCAATATGAAGCAAAACCTGTTGGGGGCCTTTTTCTACAATGCCCTGGGTATTCCGATTGCTGCGGGTATTTTGTTCCCCTTCACCGGTACATTACTCAGCCCAGTAGTCGCGGGAGCAGCAATGGCATTGTCATCCATTACCGTGGTCAGCAACGCCAACCGTTTATTGCGTTTTAAACCTAAACAGTAACGCTCAAAGTCATTGCCGATGCCGGTAGGCGGCAAGCAAGGCCCATGGACGGGCCGAGTAACCAAGGAAGCCAACGCACATGCAACTTGAAGCCAGGTAGATATAACCTAATGGCGCACAATACTTTCTTGTGTGCCATTTAGCGTTTAGGATACAGAAAACGCTAAAAATGGAATCAACCGGCATGGGCCAATTATTACGCCGCATCGCAAAATTTTTAGGGGTTGCTACAGCAACGACCTATTCCTATCCCGCGTTGGATGTCACCTTATCCGGAGGGCGCCACTTTCATTTGGTCGGCAGTATCCATATGGGAACCGAAGGGATGTTTCCCCTCCCCCACGAATTGCTGAATAAATTGAATCAAGCGGATGCACTTATTGTGGAAGCTGATATCACTGAAGCAGCCTCGCCGTTTGGTAACGAAAATCTGGCTGAGCCGTTAATTGACAGATTATCTGAAGAACACTATCAACAGTTGCTACAGCGCTGCGAAGAACTGGACAATAACCCACAGTCCATGGCCTTTTTGCCCGCATGGCAAGTCGCCTTGATGCTTCAGGCGCGCCAGGCTCAGCGTCTAGGATTACGCGGTGAATACGGTATTGATTATCAACTGCTGAAAGCGGCCGCCGCACAGGAGAAAACGGTTATTGAGCTGGAGGGCGCACAAATGCAGCTCGATTTGCTGGAGACATTGCCCGATAACGGCATGTCTTTACTGCTCGATACCTTGACCCATTGGCATACGAATGCCCGCCTGCTGCAAACCATGATTAGCTGGTGGCTGGAGCATCACCCGATAAATGATCTGTCCACACTGGCCCCCACCTTTAGCCAAGACTTGTATGACGTACTCATGATTCAACGCAACAAACGCTGGCAGCAGCAGCTTGAACAGCTACCTACCGGGCGCTATGTGGTGGCGGTTGGCGCATTGCATTTATATGGCGAGGGCAATCTTCCTGAACTATTGAAGCCTAACTCGCAGTAAAAACACAAAAAAATGGCCAATATTGCTATCGGCCAGTCAAAGAGGAACTTTCATTATTTTAGTTATTCAGCTCTCATATTCCTTGCGGATAATATAAGCAGCAAGTACAGGGTAGCAACCAGACGATTAGATTAGCAACAGACATTCGCCCTATATCATTCCACAATGGATCATTGTGCTGATTTTGCTAGGTTAATTTTTAAGCCTACCCCGATGATTGCGTGTAGGATATTCCATCTGAGTAAATTTTCATTCTTAATTGGACGTTTATTATGACACCTGCGGTCATTTTGTTGGAAAAACAAAAAGTTCCTTTCACATTGCATCCTTACCACCATGATGCAGCAGAAACCAACTTCGGTGATGAAGCGGTTAAAAAACTGGGGCTTAATGCGGACCAAGTTTATAAAACTTTACTGGTTGCGTTAAATGGCGATGCCAAAAATCTGGCGGTTGCCGTCACGCCTGTCGCCACCCAACTTGACCTAAAAAAAGTCGCACGTGCATTGGGGGCAAAAAAAGCCGAAATGGCCGACCCACAATTAGCACAACGTAGCACCGGCTATTTAGTCGGCGGTATCAGCCCATTGGGGCAAAAAAAGCGCTTACCCACGGTGATTGATAGTCCAGCCCAAGAATATGCCACCATATTTGTTTCCGGCGGCAAACGCGGTTTAGATATTGAATTAGCCGCAACAGACTTATGCCGCTTACTGCAAGGCACATTCGCGGATATTGCCAAGCGGGATTGATACTAAAAATTTTTGACCAGAAGCCTCCACGCTCTGTATGGAGGCTTCTATATTTGCAAACTATTTATAAACAATTTCGCCTTTCGGCTGATACTGATTAGTATCCAGCGGAGAATGCTTTTCAATATACTGTTTCAGCACTTCGGCATCAATAAAGCCGGTATTCACATAGCCCGGTAAGGTATCAATCTTCGGATAACCATCACCGCCTAACGCGTTGAAATTCAAGGTCGCCAGACGATACGTTTTATTCGGATCTAACGGTTTACCCTGTATTTTCACGTCGCTGACACCCTTGCCATCAGCCACTAAGCTCACATTGGCAAATTGCGCATAAGCTCCTGAATCTACTTTTTTATTGGCCACGACCGCCAGATATTTCTCAACTTCACTGCCTTTCATATCGGCATAAACCAGGGTATTACCGAATGGCTGAACTTTGAGAACATCTTTATAGGTGATATCGCCAGCATCGATAGAGTCACGAACCCCACCGCCACTCATCACCGCAAAGTCAGCACCCACGCGTTCCATTTGTGCCGCCAATAACATACGCGCCAGATTGGTTTGTTCGAAACGGACTTTACTGCGATCCCCCTCCAACTTACCATTTACACTGCCGATTTTAACATCCAACTGCGCCTTGCCTTGTTCTTCAAATGGGGTCAGTAATTTCAGCATTGCCGGATCTTGGGCGATTTCTTGCGTATAAAATACGCGCTCACTGGTGCCATCAGCTTTCTCAACTTTTTTCTTTAAATTGATCGGGATTAACTGATAGCTCACTAACTTCAACTCGCCATTACGGAATTTGAAGTCTGCCCGGCCCACATATTTACCCCATTCATGCGCCTGCACAATCCAAGTGCCATTCTGCCGATCAGGAGCACAAGGGGTGCCTGGCACATAATCAGCCTGCTTATGGTTTTCACTGGACATACAGACGGGATCTTGCGAATGGCCGCCCACAATCATATCCAGGTAACCGGCCGGTAGGCTACGCGCCATCTCGACATCACCCGGAGCATTAGATCCATGCTGGCCATCATCGTAATGCCCCATATGAGTCGCCGCGATAATAATGTCAGGCTTTTCTGTTTTTCTCAGTTGCTCGACAACTTGCTTGGCTTCTACTGCTGGCGCGTGGAATTCGATATCGGTGAAATACTCGGGATTCCCGATCTTAGCGGTGTCATCGGTGGTTAAACCAATCACTGCAATTTTCACACCTTGCTTATCAAACAGCGCATAAGGTTTGAATAATCGCTGCTGAGTACTTTTCTGATAAATATTGGCGGATAATAATGGGAAAGTCGCCCACTTCTCCTGCTGACGCAACACACTCAGGGGGTTATCAAACTCATGGTTACCGATGGCCATAGCATCATAACCAACCAAATTCATACCACGGAAATCTGGTTCGGCATCTTGCAAATCAGATTCCGGGACGCCGGTATTAATATCGCCACCAGAAAGCAACAACAGGCTCCCCCCCTCTGCAGCCACTTGTTTGCGAATATCATCGACTAAGGTTTTCTGTGCAGCCAAACCATACTCACCATGATCATTTTGCCAGAAGTGCCCATGGTGGTCGTTGGTGTGCAATATGGTGATATCGTAAGTTTTATCTTTTTCCCAGGCAGCTGCCCATCCCGGTGCAAACGCCAGCGACACAGCCAAAGCACATGCTGTGGTCGATAATGAAAAACGCATGGCAAATCTCCATGTTGTCGTTAAAACCAGCCCATTCAGTGCCAGTCTAATAAATGAAATGGGGTGACGCATATCAATATCATGAAAAATCAAGCTCATACTGTGACACAGTTCGTATTGTAATGTGATGATGTATGTATGAATTTCAGAAGATTGGAATATATATCAAATTGTATCTGCTGTAGTAAAAATCATTCGATCTGCATAATATGTATTCATTATCAAAATACTATTAACAGTGAAAATTATTAGGCGAATACTCACTATGACCGATCGTTCTGAGACTGGACCCCAGCCCTCCGCCAATACCCAGACCTTCGATAAGAGCAAGGTAAAACGCACGTCTTTCTCTATTTTGGGTGCTATCAGCGTATCTCACTTGCTCAACGATATGATCCAATCGCTGATTCTGGCGATTTATCCTCTATTACAAGCCGAATTTTCACTGAGTTTTGCGCAAATTGGGTTAATCACTCTCACCTACCAGTTGACGGCCTCACTATTACAGCCGCTCATTGGTCTCTATACCGATAAGCATCCAAAACCCTATTCGCTGCCAATTGGTATGGGTTTTACTCTGTCGGGCATCTTGTTGCTCGCAGTTGCCACCACCTTCCCCGTGGTTTTATTGGCGGCGGCATTGGTCGGAACCGGTTCTTCAGTCTTCCACCCAGAATCCTCGCGGGTAGCCCGCATGGCCTCTGGTGGTCGTCATGGTATGGCTCAGTCCATTTTTCAGGTGGGAGGCAACTTCGGTAGTGCTCTTGGCCCGTTATTAGCCGCTATCCTTATTGCACCTTATGGTAAAGGTAATGTGGGCTGGTTTTCCCTCGCGGCATTGCTGGCGATTGTGGTGCTATTACAGGTCAGTAAATGGTATCAGCAGCAACAAAGATCCACACATGGCAAGGTACTAAAAGCCTCATCGGTAAAAGTACTGCCTAAAAAGACGGTTATTAAAGCGTTAGTCATCTTAATGGTGCTGATATTCTCTAAATACTTCTACTTGACCAGTATTAGCAGCTATTACACCTTTTATCTGATGCATAGGTTCGGTGTTTCGATACAAAATGCCCAGATACATTTATTTGTGTTCTTATTCGCAGTGGCCGCTGGCACCATCATTGGCGGGCCTCTTGGCGATCGGATAGGGCGTAAATATGTTATTTGGGGGTCAATACTGGGTGTAGCACCTTTTACCCTTCTTTTACCCCACGCATCTTTGTATTGGACTGGGGTTTTAACCGTGATCATTGGGATTATCCTCGCGTCGGCCTTCTCGGCAATACTGGTGTATGCGCAGGAGCTTATTCCCGGAAAAGTCGGGATGGTATCCGGTCTATTCTTCGGTTTTGCTTTCGGTATGGGGGGGTTAGGTGCGGCTGTACTAGGGTATGTTGCTGATTTGACCAGTATTGAGCTGGTTTATCAAATCTGCGCATTCTTACCATTACTGGGGATAATAACGGTCTTCCTGCCTAATATAGAAGATAAGTAATAGTAATAACCTTAGAATCCCGATTGAAATATGTGTTTCAGTCGGGAGATCTCCCTGTGTAATAGAGATAGAAATAGCAAATCCCTCACAAACAACCACTTCAAACAATTTCCATGCCAAAGCAGACTTTTATCGATAAAAAATGAATTTTTATCGCGCATTGATCGCATAAATGCAATAAACTGATGTTATTACTGTGAAATGCTTGCCGCCCTGCCGAACTAGAAGGAGTCTGGATGCACCACTCAACACCCTTAATTACCACGATTGTCGGAGGCCTTGTTCTCGCCTTCCTCTTGGGCACCTTGGCTCACCGCCTGCGCATCTCACCACTGGTGGGGTACCTTGCCGCAGGAGTGCTGGCCGGGCCATTCACGCCAGGTTTTGTTGCTGATACCTCATTAGCACCAGAATTGGCTGAAATTGGTGTTATTTTGTTGATGTTTGGTGTCGGACTTCACTTCTCGCTCAAAGACCTCCTCGCAGTAAAAGCTATCGCCATACCCGGTGCCGTCGCACAAATTGCCGTCGCCACTTTACTCGGGATGGGACTATCGCATTTATTAGGCTGGGATTTAATGACTGGGTTTGTCTTCGGTCTTTGCCTATCAACCGCCAGTACCGTGGTATTACTACGCGCATTAGAAGAACGGCAACTCATTGATAGCCAACGAGGGCAAATTGCCATTGGCTGGTTGATTGTTGAAGATTTGGCGATGGTACTTACATTGGTGCTATTACCAGCCTTTGCTGGCGTGATGGGGAACGAAACCACCAGTCTGAGCCAATTATTCACTGAATTGGCGATTACCATCGGTAAGGTAATTGCATTCATTACTCTGATGATTGTTGTCGGCCGCCGCCTGGTGCCCTGGATACTGGCTAAAACCGCCAGTACCGGCTCCCGTGAGCTATTTACCCTGGCAGTGCTGGTATTAGCACTTGGGATTGCATACGGTGCTGTAGGGCTGTTCGATGTATCCTTTGCTCTGGGTGCATTCTTCGCGGGAATGGTATTGAATGAATCTGAACTCAGCCATCGTGCCGCGCAAGATACTCTGCCATTACGTGATGCATTCGCCGTCCTGTTCTTCGTTTCAGTCGGGATGTTGTTCGACCCAATGATTTTGCTACATGAGCCCTTAGCCGTACTGGCCTCACTGGCTATCATCATCTTCGGTAAATCAGCCGCAGCATTCATATTAGTGCGGATGTTTGGCCACTCAAAACGCACCGCACTCACCATTTCGGTCAGCTTGGCACAAATAGGTGAATTCGCCTTTATTCTGGCAGGGCTTGGGATTTCTCTCGGTTTAATGTCAGAACACGGCCGTAATCTGGTACTGGCGGGAGCGATTCTGTCCATCATGCTCAATCCGTTACTTTTCACATTGTTAGATCGCTATTTGGCCAAGAACGAGACCATGGAAGATCTGATTCTGGAAGAAGCAGTCGAAGAGGAAAAGCAGATCCCTGTCGATTTATGCAATCACGCATTATTAGTGGGTTATGGTCGGGTTGGCAGCTTATTAGGCGCCAAACTACATGCGGAAGGTATTCCCTTAGTGGTCATCGAGAACTCCCGACCCAGAGTGGAAGCACTACGTGAACAAGGTATTAATGCAGTATTAGGCAATGCTGCAAGCGCAGATATTATGTCGCTGGCTCGTATAGATTGCGCACGCTGGTTATTACTGACCATTCCGAATGGCTACGAAGCCGGGGAAATTGTCGCCTCAGCCAGAATTAAACGACCGGACCTTGAGATAATTGCGCGCGCGCACTATGACGATGAAGTAGTTTATATCTCAGATCGAGGTGCAAATCAGGTTGTTATGGGCGAACGTGAAATTGCTAACAGTATGCTTAATATGCTGAAGATAGAAACACTGACGGAAGAAGATAAGCGCCCTCTTTGCCCGATTTAAAAGTATTACTGTGTTAGCACAATATAAATAAGTAGGGCCAGCATATGCTGGCCCTACTTATAGCGAATATTCTCTTATCTATCCCAGTACGACTCTTCTAAACTATCTTCTCGCTCAGGCAAACCACGAGTTAAACGTGGTGAATGTTGATTCAACACCTGATAACTGACTCGATTGGCATATTTACATACTTGTGCCAACGAAGAGTAACTAAGGCAGCTACGAACATGTTTGCTTGAGTTAGGAACATTATTACGATGAAAGCCATTAGCAGCAATATCATGCAGCACGGCGGATAATGCACCATCGCCTGCCCCATTAGTATTCATTATTTTCTCTGGCCCCCCCATATAAGGGGCGATATGAGAATAAATACGCAATGGATTCTCACAATGCTCTTTGCGCATTGCTCGACTGAACTCATACAGATTAAATTCTGCAATAGCGCCAGGCAATAAAGGATGCTGCGTTTGTCGCTTATTGGCCTCCTCTGTATAACCCGCCATATAAAGCCCATTCGGGCCTGCGGTACAAAGCACTAAATCAACCCAGCTCAACGCCATATCTGAAGCCATTAATGGGTCATTCAGGCCAGTCAGCTCATAAGCTTCATCTTCATTCATCGCAACGATAGAAACATGCTCTTTAAGAAAATCGCGCCACCACTGCGGATTATCTGCAATGACATATTTGGTTCCAAGTGTCATCACAACGGGAACATTATATTTTTTTGCATAACTGATAGCTTGCATAGTCGCATCAGGCATTGGCTCACCAGGCTTACAACGCACCAGATAAGCAGTAAGAACCAATGCTGAAGCACCAGCGATAATATCTTCAGGAATACTTTCCGGCCGCAGTTGATTCATTTGACCTGGGCTGATCGCAAATGTCCGCTCACCATTATCTGTAATTAAAGTGAAACAGCGACCAATGGCACCATCAACAGCCTGTAGATAGTTCAAATCTGTACGACTCGAGGTATTGCATAAGTAACGGTAGGCATAGCTGCCAATTTTGATATTACTACACATCGTCCCTAGCAAAATAGAACGGTCATCGGCCAACACAGAATAATTGTGCAATGTATTTCCAATGGTACCACCGGCAAACTCATGAGTTATCAATCCATTAGCCGTTAGTTCCTGATAAAGGCGCTCAGCGACATCATCCTCTATAACCAAAGAATGCCCTTGGCTAAGGCCATAACGCGTAATAAAGTTCTCATCGACTTTCGCTTCAATATCAACCAGCGTCTGATCAATGCCGACGATATAAGAGGTACTCACCTCATTTTCTGTCTGCGCCGGTTGCAGTAAAGGATCTCGGGCATTAACAGGAAAATAGTGCTTAGATTTGCGTTTACCAGGAAATTTCATTGTTGTTTGTTACAAATTTAGGAATGAAGAGATAAGGAATTTTAGCACAAGTACCCAATATTTAACGAACATAGCCATTAGGATTAGATTGCTGCCAATTCCAAGCGTCTTTTAGCATATCCGTTAAACTTCTTTTGGCTTTCCACTCTAATTCTTTCAAGGCAAGTTCTGCACTCGCCCAACATTCTGCAATATCCCCAGAACGACGAGCCACAATTTCATAAGGAATTTTTTTACCTGATATACGCTCAAATTCCGCGATCATCTGTAGCACTGAATACCCAACACCCGAGCCAAGATTATAAACCTTAAATCCTGCTGTTAGCTTATTAAGCGCACAAATATGCCCTTCAGCGAGATCCATGACATGAATATAATCTCGGACACCAGAACCATCTGTCGTAGGATAATCATCGCCATAAACAGCTAATTTAGGGAGTTTACCAATCGCAACCTGAGTAATAAAAGGCAGCAAGTTGTTAGGTTTACCATTTGGGTCCTCACCAATTAGGCCTGAAGTATGAGCACCAACAGGATTAAAGTACCGCAGCGCTCTTATGGAAAAATCAGGGTGAGCAAAAGAGAAATCCTTCAATATTTGCTCAACCATGACCTTTGATGAGCCATAAGGGTTGGTTGTACCGCCAATACGAGCATCTTCAGTCAGAGGAACAAATTCAGGATCGCCATACACTGTAGCAGAAGAGCTAAATATTAATTTTTTGACGTCAGCAATGACCATTTCTTCAAGTAAGACAATCGAACCGGTGACATTATTTTGGTAATATTCAATCGGCTTAACCACTGATTCACCGACTGATTTCAAACCCGCGAAATGAATAACTGCATCAATTTTATGCTCAGAAAATATCTGCTTAAGACAATCGCTATCTAATACATCACCTTGGTAAAAAGTTGCCATACGACCTGTAATTTGAGATACACGCAATAATGATTCAGCAGAAGCGTTAGATAAATTGTCTAATACAACAACATCCTTGCCATTCTCTAAGAGTGTTAGCACTGTGTGTGAACCAATATACCCCGCACCGCCAGTCACTAAAATAGTCATAACCTACCTATTAAATTTAAGGAGCCGAAATAGACTTCATCGCCCAAGAATAATTTCCCTGCACTTATCCTTAACATTGTTTATATCAAATTTATTTTTTTGTTTTTGCGCAGCTTTATAGAATGAAGCATAATTTGAAAACACCTTATTAAGAGCAGCATCTAACTCTTCTGTTGTATTCCTAATTAAAATACCATTTTGGTCAACAACCTCACTACAACCACCTACATTACTTAAGATAACGGGTAGACTGGCACTAGTCGCTTCAATTGCTGCCATCGGTAAACCTTCGCTGTCTGATGTTAATACAAATACATCATACTGATTAAATTTATCGAACCCTTTAATCTCACCATAGAAATGAATATTGTCATAACTACCATATTCATTTTTAAGATCTTGATAATACTCACCATCACCAACAATATCGAGATCATATTGGGGATTAGCAGCAACAACTTTTAAGATCAAGTCAGGACGTTTTGGATAAGCTAATCGGCAAACATAAATAATTTTATTTTCACACGGGCGGTCTGAGCGCTCAGCTAAGGGTGTTATAGCATTAAGCTGCGTTATTATCTTCTCAGGTTTAATACCAATAATTTTAATTGCTTTATCCGCATCACTTTGAGATACACACCATACAACATCGGTAATATGTGACAATAATTTTTCAATATAACAAAATATAAACTTCAATACATTGCCATTGTAAATACATGACCATCCATGAGAAACATACACACCGCGGAAACGTAGGAATAAGCGAGCTAATCGACTATAAAGCCCCGCGTTGGCAGAACTGGATACAACAATATCAATCTTATTTTCTTTAAGTGTTTTATATAAACAGTAAATAGCCTTAATACTGGCCATTTTCCTGATCTCTGGAATAATAACGATTTTGTCACAGACAATAGTTTCGGTTAACCAACCAGGCTCAGAGGTTATCAAAATAATATTACAATCATCTTTAAGCAGCTTAACTTGCTCTAAAACCCAACCTTGGGCACCACCAATGATTGATTTAGTAATTACAAATGCAACATTCTTCATATCAATTCCGTAAATAATAAAATGCAAATATAATTAGAGAGCAATCTCAAGGCCATCATTAAACAAATGTGTTTTTTGCATTTTCATCGTGAGTTTTTTGCCAAACGATATCACAGATACCATCTGTTGGTTGAAATCCGGCAGGCGCCTCTATCAATAAAGAACGAATACACTCATAATTAAAGTCATTGCAGGCAATTTCAATTTTGTTTAGTAAAGTGTTCAAATTGTCCCATTCAAGCATAACTTCAGTTGCTGTCATAATTCGAGGATGATGGGTATTCTGTACAGATTCACCGATTAATAACTCTTCATATAATTTTTCACCTGGCCGCAACCCCAAAATCTCTATCGCGATATCACCATCGGGGTTTTCTTCACTCTTAATTGAAAGACCTGAAAGATTAATCATCCGTTTGGCCAAATCAATGATCTTAACAGGATCGCCCATATCTAATACGAAAACATCGCCACCCTGCCCCATAGCACCGGCTTGAATAACAAGTTGAGCAGCTTCAGGAATCGTCATAAAGTAGCGAATAATGTCTTTGTGCGTGAGAGTTACTGGGCCCCCCTCTGCGATTTGTTTCTTAAAGAGAGGAACAACAGAGCCGGAAGATCCCAAAACATTGCCAAAGCGAACCATGCAAAATTTTGTATTATTTTGTTCTTTCGATAACGCCTGCAACACAAGTTCTGCCATTCTCTTGGTTGCTCCCATGGTATTGGTTGGTCGTACTGCTTTATCTGTAGAAATTAAAACAAATTTTTCCACACCTGATTTTATCGCCGCTTTTGCACAGTAAAGTGTACCAAATATATTGTTCTTCACCCCCTCAATCACGTTATTTTCAACAAGAGGGACATGCTTATAAGCAGCAGCATGATAAACCGTATTAACCTGGAAGCTGGACATTATTTGAACTAACCGTTTTTCACTTTGCACCGAGCCAAGCAATGCGACAACCCCTATATCAACCTTATTATTTTTACATATTGCGGCTATTTCATTCTCAATGGAATAAAGTGAAAACTCAGATATATCAAAAAGAATTAATAACTTTGGTTTCTCCACAATAATTTGTCGACATAGCTCAGAGCCAATTGACCCACCCGCTCCTGTCACCATTACGACTTTTCCTGTAATATTTTTAGCTAATAACTTCTTATCTGGCTCTACAGGGTCTCTCCCGAGTAATTCCTCAATTGAGACTTTCTTTAAACTACTGATTTGTGCCCGACCTTCGACTAAGTCAGACATACCAGGAATAGATAAAACTTCACAAGAGAGATTCTCAAGTTTAGCGACAACAGCTCTACGCTGACTTTGGCTAACACTTGGCATCGCCAATAACACTTTCTTAATACCATAGCGCTCGATTAAATATTCAAGTTTCTCTGAAGGGTAAACTGTAACGCCATGAATAACAGCTTTATTTAATTTTGGATTATCATCAATAAATGCAATTGGAAAATATTCACTAGCTTGCATAAGTGCAGGTAATAATTGTCGACCAGAAGCACCAGCACCGTATATGACTACCGGAATTTTCCCCCTAACACCATAGTTTAATAGCATGCGAAAAAACAGCCGAGAACCACATATCAATACTAATGAGAAAACAAAGAACATAACAGCAACAGTTCTTGGTAAATATATTCCCAAGAAGTATGAACCCAGTACCAGCAATCCAGAAGATAATACGACACCAATCATTACAGTAGTGACAATTTTTGCACTGACATACCGTAATACCGTCCGGTACAAACCAAGTCTAATATAGACCAAAAGAGTTGGTGGTATAATGACAGCCAATGCCACCCATTGTTCAACACTAGAAAATGGACTGTCTACATCCAGCCGTACCCAGAAAGCGCCCCAATATGCCAAAACAATTAGAATTGTATCTAACAATAGCATAATGATTCGTTTAATCGGTCTTGGTAAAGACAACAGAAACACAAGAAACATAATACTAACCCCAAGACGGAACACGCCATTTCAAGCAATGAGAATTAAATGCAGTAACTGGCCATAAATTATGGTCGGTTAATAATTATTAACTCCAGCATTAAATTTATAGTCAACAAATAGAAGAGGAATATAAGAAATAATAAGTCCAATTATTGGATTAACAATGTCAATTCCTACAAGTAATGCAATAGGGAATAGCCAAATTATATTTATAGTAATAGCAGATAAAGTCACTGGCAAATGTCCGTTAAATCTTCTGGATAATATTTGATAACCGTGACTTCTATGGGCTTCATAAACTTTAAAACCACTAATAACTCTACGCACCAAAGTCCATGTAGCATCAACAATAAATAAACCTAATAAAATTAGCCAACAGAAGAAGAATTTTGTTTCTATCCAACCCGCGCTTATCGCTAAAGAACCGATAATTAACCCCAGAAAACCACTCCCTGCATCACCCATGAATATTTTAGCGGGTGGAAAATTCCACAGTAGAAATCCTAAAACAGTGCTAGCAAGCAAACCAAGCACCAGATAACTGCTCAGATCTACGTTATATCCACTGATAAAATAAATGACGAGCGCGCCAATACTGGTTGTGACTGCCTGTGCGCTTGCTAAACCATCTATACCATCCATGAAATTATAGAGATTTAACATCCACACTAAAAATAACAAGCCAAATAAGTTTCCCAAAATACCGAGATTGACAACAACTCCAGAGACAATTAATACCGGGAAACCACCGAGACAAAATAGTAAAAATGCCGCAGCAGAAAAATGAGCCAGAAGACGCCAGCGAGCAGCAATATGCCCATGATCATCCCAGAAGCCAACCAATGCGATGGCTCCACCTGATACAACCAATCCCACTGCAGGTAAAAGAGGAAAATAACCTTGAAAATAAAAAATAATTATACCAATAAGAAAGCTAACAACAATTGCAACACCGCCTCCTCGAGGGGTTGGGACGAGGTGTGAGCTACGTGAGTTAGGTTTATCTATAATATTATTCTTAAGAGCATATCGACGTAATAAATATGTTAACCCTACAGAAGCCAGAAAGAATACTAATAGTAATAATATTAAAGTTGGCATTTTAACCCCAAATTTATTTCACAACTATGTTAACTATAAAAAACATCATGTTTTATAGTAAACACAAATTAAGATTAGAGATTATTAATAATGTTGAGTATAAATTGATATCCAGCGCTCAATTATTTTCTCAATAGCGTTTGTTTCAATAATTCGTTCTCTCACCTTATTACTTAGTATTTCTTTTTCTTCATCTGATAAATTTATCATTTTATTTATTTCTTGGGATAAACTAGTGGGATCTTTTACTGGAACAACAGAGCCACAATCGCCTAGCGCCTCAGTGATACCACCAGCATCTGTAGCTACAATCAATTTCTTACATGCCATGGCTTCAGTAATGACTAGTGGAAAACCTTCCCATTCGGAGGACAGGATAAAAATATCAGCAGCACACATTAATTGTCGTATATCATTTCTTTGTCCAAGAAATGTTACATATTTCTCAATACTAAGTTCTTTAGATATATTTTTAAGATGATTCTCAAGATGACCCGTTCCTACAATATACAGCGGTGGAACACGTTCAAATTCATTTTTTTTAATAAGTAAAGAATAGGCAGTCAACAAGTTTGGATAATCTTTTGCTTCCGTTAATCTTCCTACGCTGAGGAGCATAGGAGTATTATCAAATACACCTAACTCTAATCTCTTCGTTTTTCTATCGTCCATTGAAAAATCGAACTGAGAGGTATCAATACCATTTGAAACGACTATCATTCTAGTTATGGTTGAAGCATCTTTTTGAATGAAAGAATCAACTGCATCCTGGCTCACATTAGTTGAGATAGAAGCGAGTTTATCCGTATATCTATATGCTAACATCCGTAGAGAACTGCCTTCATTTGTATTATGCGCTGTACATATTAAAACAGGTATTTTCGTGAAGACTCGCAGAAACCTGGCAAATATATTAGCGTGAAACATATGACTATGAACAACATCTGGTTTGAATTTTTTTATTATTTTTCTAACTTTAAATAGTCCCTTAAATAAACTAAAAGGGGTTTTATCTAATTTTAATTCATTCAACTGAATACCATCAGCCGGGTTAACTAAAGTATCGCCAGTGAGGGAAATGATCATAACGCTATGACCAGCCTCATGCATCTTATTGGCGATCAATACAGTTTGTTTTTCGGCTCCCCCTATCCCAAGCCCGGTAATAATATACAATAAATTCACTGGCACCCTCTTATTATTTTTATCTCTATAGCATAAAAGTTATTAATAACTAACATTTATATTATAACCATTAGTTAATATTTTATCTGTCATGATTCGATGCGTAAGGTATGAAATAAATATCAACCGCAGTCTCATTCTATTAAGATATTTTGTATTAGATTCTTCCATTTATTTCCTATAGTGACCTCTATTTTATATTTCTCTGCATTTTCTAGCGACTTTAATGACATAGTTTCCCTTACGTCTTCATTATTCATAAGAAAAAGTAGCTTTTCAATAAAAGTATCGCTATCAGCAAAAGGTACAAGATACCCATCTTCATTATCCATTATCAACTCTGAAGGGCCGGTATCGCAATCATATGCAACGATAGGTAATCCACTGGCTTTTGCTTCAAGTAATACCATGGGAAAACCTTCAAATCGCGATGTCATTGCATAGATACTAGACTGGGAATATAAATCATTCACATGGGGAGTTGATGGAAGTAATTCAACATTTTTTAAATTTAACTCTTTGATCTTATCTAATAACAAATTTTTATCTTCACCGTCACCAGCAATAATAAGCACCCAACTATTATTTATCTTTTCAACCTTTGCCCAAAGATCTAATAAAAGATCAAAACCTTTCTGATAAGTAAGTCGCCCCAAGGCTAAAATATTTTTTGAGTGTTTTTTAGTTAATTTACTTTGGGGTTCAAAAGGTAATGGATTGGATATTGATATTATTTTTTCAGGATATTTATTCTCTTCTAGCCAATATTCACGATCTTTCTCTGTTAAAGTAACGACCGCATCTGCATATTTGGCAGCCACTCTTCTGGCAAGTTTTCGTGATTTTATCGTTAAGTTACTTTTATAATTAAAGTGCTCCCACGATATATGTTTTATATTTGTACCTAATAAAGCAGTTGTACTAAATAGTGCCAGCATAGTATCAACATCAACCAGAACATCGATTGACTCATCTATTAAAACACGACGTAATCTAAAAACAACAGAAAAATAGGCAAGTGAAAAACGTCTTTTTTCATCAAAAAGTGAGACTAACTTTATACTCTTGTCGACAGAAAACTTAGGTGGTGTATTGCCACTTAAACTGATAATAACAGCTTGATAGCCATTTTGAACAAGATAGTTAGCAAGTGCGATACTGACTCTCTCTGTTCCACCGGAATGACTTATATCACCACCAAAGAAAGCAATTTTTTTCATAAAATCCCTTATCGTTTTTTAATTTTATGAATAATTAAACCTGGTAGAGTAACAATTCTCACTAAAATAGATTTTTTACTATTAACAATATTTTTGTCATCCATCGTAGCCAGAGCTTGGTTAATTCGTAGAACGGATTTTATAAAATCTAATGGACGATATAACCATAATTTTAGAGGTACATTCTCTAATAAAGCCTTGCGGGATATATAATGACCTACAGCATGTTTTTTTATAGATGACTTACTCAGCCTATTAGTTGCTTCAGCATCAAAAAAAATACGAACTGGTATTGAGCTATAGTAAAAACAATATTCTTTAGCCACAGTACTATAAAACCAAATTTCAGGAATGAAATTTATACCGGATGCTACAGGGTAGAGATACTTTTGTAGTAATTCAGTTTTGAAAAAATCAATTCTCTCACCACAAATTCCTGAACGAAACTCATCAAACCATGAGCTCTTTTTATCTATATTAGACAAATAAGAATTATTAGGTTTTAATGTTTCGGAGCTCACCGAGATAGCTCTAACCCCAATGATTTCTTTATCGTAAAATACGGTACTCATTGAAAGTAACTTATTGATAGAACCGGCGACGAGTGCATCATCAGAATCTAAGCCGATAAAATACTCTCCGCTCGCATTCTCCACAGCTTTATTCCATGCCGCTTGTTTCCCACTATTATTTTGGTATATATATTTTATATTTAACTTATTTTCTATCTTTAATAATTCGATTAATTCTGCTGTATTATCAGTAGATCCATCATCAATTATTAACCATTCAATGTCATTCCTATCTTGTTCTAGAATAGAAATATAGCAGCGTTCTAATACATGTGCTCTATTGAATGTAGGCGTAAATATAGTAACTTTTGTCATTATGTTCTTAATATCCTTTCAACCTATTTTTAATTTTATTTAATGTTATAAAGAACTTCAAATAGTAATTTCTTTCTTTTAAGAATTAATATTAACAGAACTAGTGTAAATGTCTCAGCAGTAATAATTGAAATTATTCCACCCCAAGCACCATACTTAGAAGCGAGATAAGCACAAAGAGGAATATGTATAATTGCTGATGCCATTGGCAATATAGTATATGCTTTTTTATGTCCATGCGTTAGTAATATATAATTCCCCAACACGGCAGATTGTAAAACAAGAAAGTAAACAGGCGAAAATAATATTAATAGATCAGACACTGCTGAATATTCAGCACCAAACATTATTTGAGTGATTATTTTCGAAAAAACAACAACAAATATAATTATTGCTATACATAATGCACCTTGCCAATAAAATATTTTTCTTATTAAGGAATAAGCTTGGGCTTTATTATTAACTAACAAAGCATTTATTCTTGGATAAAAAGCATTCCCCAATATTAAGAATACCCCCAGAATCGCTCCTTTCATCCTGTCCGCTGCAGTAAATATACTAACCTCATAGACATTACTAAATATCCCAATAATTACTATAGTGCTCATTGTATATAGGCTATTAGATAGTGCCGCGATAAAAATAGGAAATGAGTCTTTTAATGTATGTACTATTTTTAGACTGGTAAAATCAACTACTTTTATTAATCTTTGTTTATATATATATATTATTGCTATTAAACCAGCGAGTAAACTCAATGATGATTGTATTATTATGGCATATTTAACATCTGCATCACTACGAACAAATATAAAAAACAAGGGTAATAATGCTAATCTTGAGAATATCATCAATTTTGTAACAACAGCTAGCTTTTCTATTCCCTGAAAAAACCAAATAGGCATTAATACAGTACCTATTAGCATGATAATTATATATATTAATTCACTTCTAATAACTGAGTAAGCATTTATTGATGAGAATATAACAACACAGACTATAGATATAAGGCATAGTATTGATTTAGCATAAATTGTTTCAAAAAACACCTTGGATATATACTCTGGTTCGTCTTGGTGTTCAGCGATTCTCTTTGATGCTGATAAATTAAATCCAAAATCAATTAAAATAACAAAATATTGAGCTATGGAAAGAGTAAGGCTGTAAATACCAAACCCCTCAACACCCAAAACTCTGGTTAAATAAGGTAGCGTTAGGAGAGTTATAAAGTAATTACTACCCTGCAATATAAATAAAGAAAAAATATTTCTTCGTAACACTGACATTTAAATTTCCAGCTATTGGATTAAATTATTTTTCATGAGTCTCGAGTGTATTAATTAGCTCGTTATTCTCATGACATAAAATTTATTTCGGGCAGAAATTTGCGAATAGTTAGTCTGAAATCAAGGCACGCTACCGCCCTTGGCTTACAGTTACCAATGCACTGATCTTAAACTTCACTATGTCGTTCGACTCAGAAAAACAATTTATAACAAACAGTTACACAATATACTGACATGCCTGTTTTTATTAATACTTAATTCTTATACATCTAAACAGGCATTACAAGCAAAAGGGTTGGGCAAAAACTGACGATAATGTGCTAATCAATACATAAAAAATCATGAATGCTGGGGTAGTTAGCCCATCTCTTGTTTTACCAATTGTTCTAACAGATCAATATGGCCTTCATCGTCGTTCAGTGCTGGAATATATTCAAATTTCTCACCGCCTGCATGCAAGAAAATTTCTCTATTTTGCTCTTTGATCTCTTCGAGCGTTTCCAGACAGTCAGCCGAAAAACCGGGACAAATGAGCTGAATATGCTTAATACCTTGGGAAGGTAAGCTTTTTAATGTCTCGTCGGTATAAGGCGTGAGCCAAGGCTCGCGGCCAAATCGCGACTGATAAGTCATCATAACTTGCTCTGCGGGTAATTCGAGTTCAGCCCGTAAAGCACGGCTGGTATCTTCACAACGTTGCGGATAGTCATCCCCTAATTGCGCATAGCGTTTAGGAATCCCATGAAAAGACAGCACTAACCGGTCTGGTTTACCATGTTGAACAAAAGCGCGCTCAACACTTTGCTTTAAAGCTGATATATAAGCAGGGTGCTCGGCATAATCTCGGATAAAAGAAACCGATGGTAAACGGCGATAGCCTTTCAATATTCGCGCCACAGCATCCCACACTGCCGCACTTGTCGAGCAAGAATATTGCGGATAAAGCGGTAATACCACCAGCTTGGTTACACCTTGCGCGAGTAATTTATCAATGGCATCCGGTAGATTTGGCGAGCCGTAACTCATACCTAACTCAACAGGGATATCGGGCATACGTGCCGCTAATGCTTTTTGCTGCCGGCGGCTATAGACCAATAAAGGCGAGCCTTCATCCATCCAGACAGATTGATATAATTTGGCCACGCGCGGCGATCGAATGGGCAAGATAATACCGCGCAACAATGGCCACCAAAGTAATCGCGATGTATCTACCACCCGGCGGTCACTCAGGAACTCGGCCAGATAACGTTTGACCGCTTGTGGTGTAGGGGCATCCGGTGTTCCCAGATTAACCATCAGTACGCCAAGCTTACTTTCCATCATGCAGGAGTCCTTTTGTGTATTACGCCGTTTATTCGAACAGACAAATATGCTGTCAACGCTATTTGGAACTGACCGGGTAAAATAATAAAGGCGACCCTAGGCCGCCTTAGCTATCTTACCATCCAGAATTAACCGAGAATAGTCGCCAGTTCAGCACTGACTTCTGCTACTTTACGGGTTCCGTCCAGTTTAAAATATTGCGTATTACCGGCATCAGCTTCTTTACGATAGTAAGAAACCAATGGTGCCGTTTGCTGATGATATTCAACCAGACGTTTGCGAACAGTCGCTTCCTGATCATCTTTACGGATAGTCAGTTCTTCGCCGGTGACATCATCTTTATCTTCAACTTTAGGCGGGTTGAATTTAATGTGGTAAACACGACCCGAAGCAGCATGTACCCGACGCCCGACAATACGATCAACAATCAGATCGTCCGGAACATCAAATTCCAATACATAATCAACCTTGATACCGGCTTCTTTCATGGCATCAGCTTGAGGAATAGTACGTGGGAACCCATCGAGCAGGAAACCGTCACGGCAATCGTCCTGTGTAATGCGCTCTTTAACCAATGCAATGACCAGCTCATCAGTGACCAGCTTGCCGGCATCCATAATTTCTTTCGCTTTCAGACCTAACTCAGAACCTGCTTTTACAGCGGCGCGCAACATATCACCAGTAGAGATTTGCGGAATACCGTATTTCTCCATGATGAATTGAGCCTGAGTACCCTTACCAGCGCCCGGAGCGCCCAGCAGAATGATACGCATTGCGTAAATCCCCTTGCTATGTAGTTTTTCTATGTGTTTTGGCGTAAACAAATCAAAATTGCGGAAAACACGCAACCATACCATTTTCAGGGGGGTTGGCTCAAGGCGCGCGAGCCGCGGCAGTGGGATTGGATCAGAGAAACACTGAATAAATATAACTATAACAGGCTGAAATTAAATAAAAAAAACGCCCCGAACACATTATCTGCTCGAGGCGTTCTAATACTAAATTAAGCCGTTAATAGCTGGTTCATGCGGCGAATAAACTGATTAGGATCCTCTAAGGTCCCTCTTTCAGCCAAGAGGGCTTGATCCAGTAATAACTCAACCCATTCAGCAAACTGGGTGTCATCCGCAACATCAGCGGCACGTTTGACCAAACCGTGCTCAGGGTTCAGTTCAAAGATGTATTTCACTTCTGGTGCTTGTTGACCAGCAGCTGCGAACAATTTCGCCATCTGCGTGCTCATTTCATCCGCATCCGTGGTGACAATCGCCGGAGTATCCGTCAGGCGGTGTGTCAGGCGAACATCTTTTACCCGCTCACCCAGCAGGATTTTCACGCGCTCAACAAAAGGCTCCAACGCTTTATCCGCTTCTTGCTGCTCTGGGCGCTCTTCATCCGCCAGTTTGTTCAGTGAGTCATCCGCTTTGCTAACTGACTGGAAGACTTTGCCATCGAACTCAGTCAGGTAACTCATCATCCATTCGTCAATGCGATCGGATAACAGCAAGACTTCAATGCCTTTTTTACGGAACAGTTCCAGATGTGGGCTGTTCTTAGCCGCGGCATAGCTGTCAGCAGTGATGTAATAAATCTTCTCCTGCCCTTCGGCCATGCGGCTGACATAATCTTCTAACGACACGGTCTGCGCGGAGCTGTCTGTATGGGTTGAAGCAAAGCGCAACAACTTGGCAATAGTCTCTTTATTGCTACCATCTTCAGCTGGCCCCTCTTTTAGTGCCATACCGAACTGTTGCCAGAACTGCTGATATTTCTCAGCATCGTCTTTAGCCAGTTTTTCCAACATTTGCAGCACACGTTTGGTCAGCGCACTACGCAGATTCTGAGTCACGCGGCTGTCTTGCAGGATCTCACGCGAAACATTCAGCGGTAAGTCATTGGAATCAATCAGGCCACGGACAAACCGCAGGTAATTCGGCATAAACTGCTCTGCGTCATCCATGATAAACACGCGCTGGACGTACAGTTTCAAGCCGTGTTTATGGTCGCGATTCCACATATCCCAAGGCGCTTGCGCCGGAATGTACAGCAGGCTGGTGTACTCTTGCTTACCTTCGACGCGGTTATGACTCCAAATGAGTGGGTCAGTGAAGTCATGAGCAATATGTTTGTAGAATGCTTTGTATTCGTCGTCAGTTATTTCAGCTTTTCCGCGGGTCCACAATGCCTGGGCTTTGTTGATTTTCTCCCAGGTTACCGTGCCATCTTCTTCATTTTTACTTTGGATTTCGACTGGCAGTGCAATATGGTCTGAATATTTGCTGATAACAGAGCGCAAACGCCAGTCATCAAGATATTCATCTTCACCTTCTCGCAAGTGCAAGGTAATTTCTGTACCGCGATCTTCTTTAGTGATATCGGCGATGGTGTAATCACCCTCACCTTCTGATTCCCAGAACACACCGGCATCTGCTGGTGCACCAGCTGCACGGGTACGAACAGTGACTTTATCTGCCACGATGAAAGCAGAATAGAAGCCCACACCAAACTGGCCAATTAATTGGCTATCTTTAGCTTGATCTGAACCAATAGATTCAAGAAATGCTTTAGTCCCTGATTTCGCGATAGTCCCAAGATTATCAATGACTTCTTCACGGCTCATACCAATGCCGTTATCACTGAGGGTCAAAGTACGCTTTTCTTTATCAAAAGATAAACGCACACGCAATTCACCATCACCTTCAAATAATTCTGGTTGAGATAGCGCGCGGAAACGGAGTTTATCTGCCGCATCAGAGGCGTTGGAGATAAGCTCGCGCAAGAAAATTTCTTTATTGGAATAAAGCGAGTGAATCATCAAATGGAGAAGCTGTTTTACTTCTGACTGAAATCCACGGGTTTCTTGACCTTTCATACTCATTAATTACCTCAATCCAAATTACCGACAGATTTACCCTATAGATTTCAAAAATACAGTGCGGCGGCAAACCCATGAGCCCGATGAGCTGACTCCAGTCAGTGATTCGGGTGAACGAGTACAGCCAACACACCTGCAATTTGAAAGATGACGGGTATAGATAAAACCAAACAATGAGTATCAAATGGGGTCAATCGCGAAAGGTTTCAAGTCTAAACAGAGAAAAAACAGAGAGTCGGGGGCGATTTACTGAACATCACGAATGAAATTATTCATATGATAATCAATAACAAAACAATCGCCCACCAGCGTTAAGGGGATAGTGACTTGATGAAATTAAAACTTAATAGGATTTCGCCCTGCTAATGAGTGGGATAAGGTGGTGCCGTCAACCATTTCCAACTCGCCCCCCACCGGTACGCCATGCGCAATACGGCTGGCTAACACCCCATATTGACCGCACATCTGGCCGATATAGTTGGCAGTAGCATCCCCTTCGACTGTCGGGTTAGTCGCCAGAATGACTTCAGTGATGGTTTCAGTTTCAAGCCGTTTTTCCAGCAAATCTAAACCGATATCACCTGGGCCAATACCATCCATGGGAGATAAATGCCCCATCAGCACAAAATATCGCCCGCCAAACTGACCGGTTTGCTCGATAGCATGAATATCTGCCGGGCTTTCGACCACACAGATTTGGCCATTTTGCTGCCGTCGTGGATTAGAGCATATAGTGCAATGGTCTTGCTCGGTAAATGTACGGCAATCAGCACAGTGGCCAATTTCGGACATTGCCCGAGTCAAAGACTGCGCCAGACGCATGCCACCGCTACGATCACGTTGTAGCAGTTGGAATGCCATCCGCTGCGCTGATTTCGGGCCGACACCCGGCAAGCAGCGCAGCGCCTCCATTAATGACTCAAGGAGTGGACTGGTTTGCATCAGAACGGCATCTTAAAGCCTGGTGGTAATTGCATACCACTGGATACAGACGCCATTTTCTCTTTTTGTGTTTCATCGATACGGCGAGCAGCGTCGTTCAATGCGGCAGCAATCAAGTCTTCCAGCATTTCTTTATCTTCTTCAACCAACAAGCTTGGGTCGATTTCAACCCGGCGGCAGTTATGCGCCCCATTGATGGTTACTTTTACCAAGCCCGCGCCAGATTCACCGGTAACTTCCAATTTGGCGACTTCTTCCTGCATCTGCTGCATTTTTTCCTGCATCTGCTGGGCTTGTTTCATTAAATTGCCAATACCGCCTTTACCAAACATAGTCATCTCTCATAGCAAGGGGCCGCGTCAGTGCACCATGCACTTATCGCAGCGGTTAAACCGGTCGGATACTGTCTTCATCCAGTTCGGCGTCGAAGAAACGACGCAGTGTTTGAATATTATTATCCGCAATAATTGACTGGCGTGCTTGTGCCAGCTTTTCTTCATATATGGCCTGCCGCCATTCCAACGGAGTACGCGCCGTCAGGTTATCATCTTCGATAACGCTAAGTGTGACAGCAGTCCCCTGTAATTCGCTCAATGCGTCTGCCAGTGCCTTTTGTGCCGAAGGCGAGTTTAAATGGCGCTGGGCAGAACGCAAGTGAAGGCAAATATTACCCGGTTCTATTTCTTCTTTAAATGCATTCAATGCAAGTTGCTGCACTAATTTGGGAATTTGTAGCTTATCTATCTCTGCGGCCCATGAGTCTCGCGCCATCGCCTCTTGAGCTAACTTAGCAGAAAGCTCGGGCGTTTTTTCATGCTCCAACGCAGAGCGCAATGCTTTTGGTGTAGCGATAGGCTCAGCCGATACCTCCGGTTGATTCTGCGCCGTCCAACGATAGGCTTCTTTCTTCGTTGGCTTTTTTTCTTCCGTAGATTTAGCCGCCAGGCGCTGCTGGCTACGCTCAGTCACCGAAGCTAAACGCTCCAGTGCTGAGTTTGCCGGCCGCGCTTTTCCTGGCGCCGCCGGCTCATTCTTTTTTGGTGTGGTTGTCCCCGATTGTCGCAATAACTGCGTGCGCGCTTGAAGCAATTGTGCGGTGGAATCAGGGAGCGAGGTATTGACCGGTGCAACAGCGCCTAATGGCGGAGCCTCATGCTGTGGCACCTGTTGAGCATAGACCGGCGTCTCTGTATGTTGCGGCTGCGTATTATCAGCCTGCGCTGCAGGAGCACTGATTGGCACAGTCTGCGGCTCGGCAATTATCGCTTTAGGGTGAAACGCCAATGCACGCAATAAGGTCATTTCAACCCCCATGCGGCGGTCAGGGGCGTAGGCCAACTCTTTTCGCCCCACCAGCAATGTCTGGTAATACAGCTGGATATCTGTAGGCGGCAGGGTTCGCGCCAGCTCACGTAGTCGCGGCTCAATAGTGGCGTAGTGATTATCCAGCATGGATGGCAATAGCTGCACCATCGCAATGCGATGCAGCAAACTTAAGGTTTCAACTAATAGGTTTTCCCAGTCAACACCCCGTGAAGCCGCCTGCTCCAGCAGAGCCATCACTCGCGCGCCATCTGCACTCACCAGCGCTTCAATAATCGCCAATGGCTGTTCATCATCCAGCGTTCCCAACATTTGGCTGACGGTAGCGGTAGTGACATGACCATCCCCCATCGCGATAGCTTGATCGGCCAAACTGAGTGCATCTCGCATACTGCCATCAGCGGCTCGAGCCAGTAATTGCAATGCGCGAGCATCACTGCTGATTTGCTCAGCTAACAATATTTTTTCGAGCTGGGCACGAATCACCTCAACATCAATGACCTTAAGGTGAAACTGCAAACAACGGGACAGTATGGTGACGGGCAGCTTCTGTGGATCTGTCGTCGCCAGCAGGAATTTCACATGCGCAGGCGGCTCTTCAAGCGTCTTCAACAATGCATTGAAACTGTGCCGAGACAACATATGAACTTCGTCGATCAAATAGACCTTGAAGCGGCCACGGGCGGGCGCATATTGGACATTATCCAACAGCTCTCGGGTATCTTCGACTTTAGTCCGAGAGGCAGCATCGATTTCGATCAAGTCAACAAAACGGCCTTGCTCGATTTCCTGGCAGTTCGCACAGGTGCCGCAAGGGGTAGCAGTAATACCCGTTTCGCAATTAAGCCCTTTGGCCAACAACCGGGCTATAGAAGTCTTACCTACCCCGCGGGTGCCAGAGAACAAATAGGCGTGATGAATTCGCCCTAATGAAAGGCCATTAGCTAACGCCGTCAGGACGTGTTCCTGACCAACGACGTCTGCAAACGTTTTGGGGCGCCACTTACGGGCAAGAACCTGATAGCTCATTAATACTTCATCGTTGATTTGTAAAGAATAATTTAGTCACTCATAAAAAAGCCACAATCTACCCAAGTATTTAGTGGTCTGTTTTCGAATACATTCACCCGAATAGTGACAGGCTGAATCTTAGTGTACCAGTACGCCCATTGTCATTCCCAAAAATTTACTTTGCGGACGTAGACTTGTCTATTTGTTGTACCCGGCAAGACAGTAATAAATGATTCTTAGTTTCTGTAACATAGAAAAATGTATTCAAATCTATCAACAAAGTTTTAGCTTAGGCGTAGTCAATATAGCGTTTATGAGTGATACAGGCGGGTTAGCCTCGCCAGAGAATTGATGCACACTGATATCCGGGCTTCAAAATTGATACCACTGAGGACGAGCATCCGTCAGCCATGGTGGCAGAAAAAACTGCCGACACTTTTTCATGCTTTCCTTACAGGACGGTGCTCTTTGGATCAACAGTATGTTCATATATCCATCGCCTGACCGCCTATCTCGCCAATGAGTTGCGCTTCTTTGAGGCGGTTTTGCTCTTTCTCTTTATCAAATATCGGGCCGATGCTGCCGTTGGCATTGTCGATATCGCAGCTCAGGTCATCGACATTTTGCTGCTGTTTATCGGTATCCCGGAGGGTGATGCTGCCCTCAGAGACCGCCGCCTGAGTGGTGCCCGCGGCATGGCCGTCATTGTTCATACCCGACGGGGCTATACCGCCCAGATTGCTCAACAGGTCAGACCCCACCGGCCCGCCGGAACTCAGGCCCGCCCCCTGATGCTCAGCGTTGAAATCGGCTTTATTGTCGATATTACTGAAGCCCAGCGTGCCGGTGTCCAGACTGTTTTTACTTTGGTCCGCGGTGCTGGCAATCACTGCGCCATCCAGCTGAGTATGCTCGCCGACGGTGATATCAAAGCCGCCAGCGCCCGCAAAGATGCCGGTCTGCTCCTGCACCGAGTCATAGTTGCTGTGCAGTTTGTCCTGACTCATGCTGAGGTTGGCCGAACCACCACCACCCGCCGCGACACTGACGCCACCGCTGGTGCTGGTCTGCTTCGCATCATAGTTATCGCTGTCTTGCTGGCTTTGCAGCAGCAGGTCGCGGCCGACATCCACCTTGACGCTTTCGCCGCTGGCCTGAGCGCCGATTAGTGAAGTATCGCGGCCGCTGTTTAGCGACAGGGTACCGCCGCTGTCGATGGTGGTTTCCGTCCAGGTGGTGCCGTTGCCATGCTCATTACCTTGCCCTTTATTGGCATTGGCGAAGATACTCAGGCCACTGCTGGTGCCATTCAAGCCCAGACTGCCCCCCACGCTGCCGCCGCTGCTGCTGTTACTGCCGTCAGTTTTTTGCGTGTTGGCGGCTCCGAGTAGCAACAAGTCGCGGGCGGCGTCTAAAGTGGTATCGCCGCCAGCTTTAAGCTGGCTGCCTTGCACCAGAATATTGTAATGAAAGAGCCGCTCCTAAAATTAACTGTTTAATAGAGCCTCTAGCTGCTTTACAGCCTCTAGTATGTCAGGATCATCGCTATTGATTAATTGATTGATTTCGAAAAAGTGCTACAGCATAAACTTGTTCTAACATAAACCAATGCTCATGAAATGCCCCTTTCCACTCAGCATTAATAGATTCTAAACAATCTAACAAACCTTCAAGATCGTCGATCAAATCCTTAAAGATAAGTTATTTGACATAAATGAGCTTAGTCTTTCCTTAATTAAGGAAAGCTGCCGTCTGTCATACTCACTTATCTTCATTTAGTTTAATAACTTTATAATATTAGCAATAGGTTCAATCAAATAGTCATTGTATTCACTTATAGGCTTACTTTCATCTAAAGAAACCGCATAAATTTGCTCTAAAGTAAACCAGTTTTCATGAAAGCACTGTTTCCATTCAATATTTACATTTTGTAAACAATCTAGCAAAGCCCTCAGTTTATTAATTAAAGTAATTAGATCGAGCTCTTTTTTTTCATAGCTGTCTACCAACTCTTTCATGAGATTAATCTGTCTCATATCATAATCAGTCACAAGAAAATCAGTTATTTTTATCATTGTTTTATTAGCCCAAAATCAACAGTCACTATCCGACCAGTATTTTCATTAACTATTATCGTAATATTATTCATTTTATCATGGTATGCAGTAGTTCCTGGTACTTTTCCCTTAACTGCATTTTCAGGTTTGATAGCATTCTCTACAACACTTGGTGTAATTCCTTGTTTTTGCATGCGATCTAAAGCATGTCCTGAAAATTGCCGATCGTTAATAGTAGTTGGTCTATTAGATCCATCTTGAACTTTCAGCACATTTCCTTTTGAACCCGTAGGTGTTTTGGCTGATATGCCACCACCACGAATACCTCCGCCCTCTATCAATGGGTCTCTACATGCGAGTGGATCCAGGCCGCAGCCCTTTTTATTACCCAGCGCATTATTCTCAACCGCATTTTTCCCAGCCTGTGCACCGGCAACCGTATCAGCGGTGCTGTCGCCGGTCAATCCACCGGCTAATCCTGCGGCCAGTGTGGCCAGCGCACTGACGGTCTGTTTCTGGTCTTCGCTGAGATTATTTTTATCCCAACCCATGGCGGCGATGATAACCGGGGCCATCAACTCGGCGGTAGCCGCACCTGCCGCGCCCGCTAACGCACTGTTGCCACTGGCGTAGGCGGTGACAGCGCCCAATACGGCGTGGGCCATGGCATTGGCCGCCTGATTATCTCCGGTGCTTTTCTTAATCACCTCAGCCAGATACGGTGCAGAAGCCCCCGCCAGTGCTTGTGCCATATTCCCGCCCGCCAGACCTTGGATAGCGGCGGTGGCGGCCTGAAGCCCTTGTTGCAGTGCGCTGCCGGTGCCGTATTTCTGCATTTCGGCTTTATATTCGGGTGTTTCGCGCAAGGCTTCTACATTGCCTTGCAACTCAGGATGGCGTTTCAAAGCTTCCTCAAGCCCGAGGATATCTCCCTGCGTCCGCGCAATATCCATTGCCTGACCGCCTATCTCGCCGATAAGTTGCGCTTCTTTCAGCCGGTTCTGCTCTTTCTCTTTATCAAATATTGGGCCGATGCTGCCGTTGGCATGGTCGGTGTCGCGGCTCAGGTCATCGACATTCTGCTGCTGTTTATCGGTATCGCGGATGGTGATGCTGCCCTCCGAGATCGCCGCCTGAGTGGTGCCCTCGGCATGGCCGTCATTGCCCAGCCCCGACAACACCACGCCGCCCAGATTGCTCAACAGGTCAGACCCCACCGGGCCGCCAGTGCTCAGGCTGCCGCCCTGATGTTCCGCTTTAAAATCGGCTTTATTTTCAATGTCACTGAAGCCGAGCGTGCCGGTGTCCAGACTGTTTTTACTCTGGTCTGCGGTGCTGGCAATCACTGCGCCATCCAGCTGAGTATGCTCGCCGACGGTGATATCAAAACCGCCTTTACCCGCAAAGATGCCGGTCTGCTCCTGCACCGAGTCATAGTTGCTGTGCAGTTTGTCCTGACTCATGCTGAGGTTGGCCGAGCCACCACCACCCGCCGCGACACTGACGCCACCGCTGGTGCTGGTCTGCTTCGCATCATAGTTATCGCTGTCTTGCTGGCTTTGCAGCAGCAGGTCGCGGCCGACATCCACCTTGACGCTTTCGCCGCTGGCCTGAGCGCCGATGAGTGAAGTATCGCGGCCGCTGTTTAGCGACAGGGTACCGCCGCTGTCGAGGGTGGTTTCCGTCCAGCTGGTGCCGTTGCCGTGCTCATTGCCCTGGCCCTTATTGGCGTTGGCAAAGATGCTCAGGCCACTGCTGGCACCATTCAGGCCGAGACTGACCCCTACGCTGCCGCCGCTGCTGCTGTTACTGCCGTCAGTTTTTTGCGTGTTGGCGGCACCGAGTAATAGCAAGTCACGGGCGGCGTCTAAGGTGGTATCGCCGCCAGCTTTAAGCTGGCTGCCTTGCACCAGAATATCGCCGCTGTTCCCGTCACCGGTGGCTGTCACCGTCAGGTTGTTGCCCGCGGTCAGGGTCGAGCCAGTCACACTGGTCTGTTCCTGATGCTGCTGCGAGGACGATTTTTGTGAGCCTAATGAGGCGCTGACACCGACCATACGGTACAGATTCTTATTCATGGTCATTCTCAACAGCTAAAGGGTTAATAAGGCGCATCAGTATTGCCAGTTCAGGTTAAAGCCCAGGGTTATCGAGTCGGTTTTGAAGCCATCGGGTTTAGACAGCGGTTTGCCCGCAAACAGGTCATAGCGGGTATTGAGCACGTTGCCACGCACACCCAAAGCCGCACCCGCCAGATGGTGGCCCAGTAAGTAAGGATCACTGCGGCCACCGACCTCGCCGTAATCCACGCCGACATACAGCTCATGCCCCGGCAACGGGGTATACCAGCCGAGATCATTGCGTACCGTCCAGCCGCGATCAGCATTTAGTGTGCGTTCGCCATCAAAACCGCGCACCGTCCAGCGGCCACCGATACTGAATTGATCCTGTGGCGTCAGTGGCGTGTTGGTGCTTTGCCGCTGGTATTGCAGGTTGTAATGGAAGTTTTGTTTTTGGATGGCAAAAGGAATATCCAGTTGCGCATTCAGCCGCAGAATTTTGCTGAGAGCAGTGGCTTCGCCGACATACTCTTCTTGTGCTGGCACTGCACCAAACCAGCGGGTACCGCGCTGGTAGCTGACACCCGCGTCCAGTATGGCTTGCGAGATAAAGTGGCGATGCTCTAAACCAACACGCCAGGCCGAGGTGCGGCGACGTTGCACTTCCACTTCGGTATCATTGATGTAGTTTTTCGACGAGCGAGTCAGTACATCGTAGATCAGAGTGGTTTTCTGGCTGGCATTGCGGTGCAATAGGCGGCTAAGTTGTAGCGATACATTTTCACTTTCGCCGCGATAGCCGTAATCGCCATTGAGACCCGCCACTGTCTGGTGATAGTCATAGCTGCTGGCGGTCATGCCGACAGTCCAGTAGCCGAAGGGGAGTGAGTAATGGCCGGTCAGGTTATTGGTGCCTTTATTGCCGCGATTTTTTATTGAGCCACCGGCAGAGACATAAAACAGGTCACTCAGAGAGAGCGGATTATCCAGAAATAGGGTCGCGCCGCCTTGATAGCGGCCAGTGCTGCGGGTGCCAGAGTCATCCAGCGAAGCGGCCAACCGCCACATTTTGTTCTGTTGCCAACTCAAGGCGATGTCGGTCTCGCCGGGGGCCTCTCCGGGGATCAACTCCATGCTGGCTTGCACGGTGGGGACGCGCTGTAGGTTTTCCAGCCCTTGCTCAATATCACGTAAATCCAACAGGTTACCGGGGCGGGCGGGGAAAGCACTGAACAGCGTAACATGGCGGTCACTGTCGGGTGTCAGCTCAACATGACGTATTTTGCCGGGCACCACTTGTAGCGCCAGCGTACCACTGTTCAAATCCTGCTGCGGGGCCAGCACTCGGGTAGTGACATAGCCGTGATCAATCAGGCGGTTTTGCATCTGGCTCATCAGCAGATTTATGCCCTGTCCCCCCAAACATTGACCTTGTGCTTGATCGGCAAGTCGTTGCAGTGGTAACCAGCGAGGTAACGGCTCGGTTCCGCTGAGGGTAATATGGTCGATGACAAAGCAAGGGGTCTCCACCGGGAAAGTGAGTCGGCCTGAAGAGACTGGTGGAGCAGATAAGCGTACATCCGGCGCTGAGGGGGCCAAACGCTCTTCCAGTGCCCGTTGCCGTTCCTGTTGATGAATACTTTGTTGTTTAAGAGCAGCAGGTTCAGCACTTTTACCAGAGGGTGAAACAATGATGGCTGGGAATAACACACTAGAGATTAATATAAAATAATGGGCGCGCAGCACAGGCATATCCTCATTTGCCCGGCTGGGGCAGAATAAATGAATAGAATAAAATTTCGCCGCATTATGACTGTATATAAGTTATTTACAATAATTTCATACAATATAATATATATACAAGAAATAACTCATGTATTCTGTAGGAAATATCATACAGTTCGAGTGTTTTTGTATGAAATATCCTATTTTAATGTGAATTAATTAATCTTATAGGATAGGAAATAATGTTTTCAATGAATATTACACGGTTATTTTAATTATTCACTTATACTTCAATGGGTTATATCATCCAGTACGCCCTCTTGCCCAGAAAATTAATGGCAATATATTGCTGTGCAAGCTGGGTTGATTTCAGTTGCAGTGGCGTATCTTTATTTTTAATTTTTAAGTCTTGGTATTTAGGAAAAACTTGCACGAGGAGATAGAAGAGAAACTGCCTATTTAAATTCTGGTGCTAATGAAGCTCAATGACATTGAACCAAAATCATAAGTATTTTTATATTTAATATAAAAACAGTCAATTAGGATAATTGCCAGAAGCATTAACGCCAGATAAATTGAATCAGATAGGGGCATATTCACTCAGCCCCACTACCGACAGCGAGGCTGATATTTTCATTACAATTAATGGCCGTCGAAATCAACCAAGCTGTAACAAGTAATCCCTTGTTGGTTCAGGCGATCCTCGCCCCCCAGATCGTGTAAATTAATCACAAACGCAGCATCAGTCACTTCACCACCTAATCGGCGAATGAGTTTAACCGTGGCTTCAATCGTCCCACCAGTAGCCAGCAAATCATCAATAACCAGGACTTTATCGCCCGGTTGAATGCTGTCGGTATGAATTTCAAGTTTGTCAGTACCGTATTCTAACTCATAGCTTTCACTGATGGTTGCACGTGGTAACTTGCCGGGCTTACGGACTGGAACAAAACCAACCCCAAGAGACAAAGCTACTGGCGCGCCAAACAAAAAACCACGGGCTTCAGTACCCACGACTTTAGTCACGCCCTTATCCAGATAACGTTCAGTCAGCAGCTCAATGCTGGCAGCGTAGGCTAATGGATCTTCCAGCAAGCTGGTCACATCACGGAACAGTATTCCCGTTTTCGGATAGTCGGGGATAGTTTTGATACTGTTTTTAATATATTCAAGCTGTTGTGCTGTATTAGGTGCAGTAGCGGTCATAATTTGTGCCTGATAAAACTGCTGTACATACTAAAGCGCGGCCAATCGATGTTAAAATGGCATCAATTGAGTCACTCATTCTATCGACTCATAACACTTCGATAGAGTAAATGACTGCGCCCCTAACGCTAAGGACGCAACGAGGGAAGATCCCGCGCACGAAAACGCTCAAATTTATGCAAACTGGCATTAAAATGCAACTGATGTGAACAACTCAGTGCCTTTTTTGTTGCGATAGGTCAATAACTGGCATCCGCAACATAAATATCAATAATAGCGTTAATATCACCAGCAAGAGGCTTCTGACCCACCAAATTTTCACCAGCCAAAGTGAAACGGCAAAAGTGAGGACAGTGACCAATATTGCTTTCCATTTAACGCCGGGAGGCAAAGCTCGATGTTGTTGCCAGGTGCGTATATAACCACCAAACCATGAACGATGGAGCAGCCAATGATGAAAACGGGGAGAGGAACGCGCAAAACACCATGCAGCCAGTAGCAAAAACGGCGTAGTGGGTAAAAGAGGAAGCACGATACCTAAGGTGGCCAAAACCACGGCGAGCCAACCTAAAGTTATCAACAACCAACGAGACATAAACGCCCTTTATTATACATTCATTAATGTGCCTTTATCATTAACGCATGCTCTCATTAGCATCAATAGGTATTCTTAGCATTATTCGTTCAAAATACCGTTTTAACCATCACCTTGCTTGTAACCACTGGCATTCAAAGGCAAGCTGGCGGAAAGATCTTCGGGAGAAGCGCCATGAGTACAGAAAAGCTATTGCAGGTGCTTGAAAGCCAAATAGAGGCATTGTCGGCACAAGTTGGCCCACAAGCCAATACTCCGTCTCAGCAAGCGCGTTTTGACCTGAATTTATTTGGTAATCATGGTAACCGTTTTCGCGATTATTTACTGGAAGTGCATAAAAACATGGCCCAGCTGAAACAGGTCGTTGCAGACAATCGCACACAGCAGGTCGCTTTCTTGGCTGAGAAGTTGGTTGCACAAATCTCCGCCTTACAAAGAGAGTTAGCGACACAGAAGCTAAGAAAATCCAATCCTGAGCCCAAGTATAATAAGCTAGATCCTTACCATAAGCTGGCTGAACATCAAGATTATGAGCGGCGAATACTGTCTATGATTCAGGACAGAGAGAACCAACTGGGTAAGCAAAATTTATTAACTGAACAGCAAAAAATACAGAAAGAACTTGCCGCATTAGAGGGACGTTTAATGCGTTGCCGACAGGCGTTGATAAAAATAGAACGCAGTATTGAGAAAAAAGAGAACGGTTTTTGAATATTTATCACATTTTTTGAATCATTAGGGTTTCGATAGCGAATACTTTTCTATAATGTTTTATATCTACCGTGTTTCAAGTTGCAGGTGTGCTGACAGGACTCAATATCCCAAGTCCCTTGTTTATGTGAGCTTATCGGGCTCTTTCACTTGCCCCCGTTGTACTGCTTGAAATCTATTAGGTAGATGGATTGAAATCAAGTCAGGTGGAAACCGGCAGCAAGGTATCCTCACCCGGCTTTTCTAACTCACCGAAAATCAAATATTGGCCAGATTATGTCAGTTGAAAAAGCATCACCAGAACTGCAACTGGCAGTAGATCTTATCTACTTGCTGGAATGCAATGAGATAGCGCCGGAAACGGCATTGGCAGCATTGGCTATCGTGCAACTTGATTATCAGCGCAAGTTGCGTAATCAAGTCTCTGATTAACCAGCTTGTTTTGAGGTGCAACCGAGGCGATACGAGCGGATATCGCCTTGCTGTGAATCATTGCAAGGCGAGTTATTGAGTTTATCAATCTCACCCGTCAGATAGCCTTAAGCAAGTGGCTTATTGATATCCGGTAAATCAGGTTTAGTATCCCCGATTGCAGAATCTTTAGACGGTGCTGAGGGCAATTCTTTGGTATCAAACGGCCGACTTACTTCCTGAATTTCAGTCCCGTCGGGCTTGTGTAAATAAACATCTAACTGATTGAATGCAATATTAATGTCATTCTCACGGCATAGCTTATCAATCCTGCTATTCAATTCATCCACCGTATAACTACGGTCTCGTAATTCACGCACATACACACGCAACTCATGATCAAGGGTGCTGGCACCAAAATTAAGGAAGAACACATGAGGTTCAGGGTCTGTCATCACCCGTGGGTTTTCATGGGCTGCTTTTAGCAATATTTCTTTTACTTTTGCTAAATCAGAGCCATACGCAACCCCGACTTTAATAATAATTCGGGTGACGGTATCGGATAGAGACCAGTTGATCAACCGCTCGGTTACAAAGGCCTTATTCGGAATAATCACTTCTTTACGGTCAAAATCGGTGATTGTAGTAGCACGAATTCGTATTTTGTTAACATTACCAGAGAAAGTACCGATAGTAATGGTATCGCCGATACGCACAGGCCGTTCGAACAAAATAATCAAACCAGAGACAAAGTTGGCAAAAATTTCCTGCAAGCCGAATCCCAAACCAACTGACAGAGCCGCGACCAACCACTGTAATTTATCCCACGAAACCCCAAGTGAGCTAAGTGCAGTAATCGCACCAACAGCAGTGATCAGATAAGTCAAAATGGTGGTAATGGCGTAAGAAGTCCCTTGGCGCAGTTGTAGCCGCGACAATATCACCACTTCAAGCAAGCCAGGTAGGTTGCGAGTCAGAATATAAGCAACCACTAATGCCATTAAAGCCACTAGCATATTTCCCAATGTGACAGACTGCACGACACTCGCCCCCGCCACGGTGGTGGTGTAATGCCACAAAGAGATGCTGTCTAAATAGGAGATAACTGTTATCAAATCAGCCCAGATTGCGTAGAAACAGGTGGCGAAAATCAGGAACAGAACCATAGTCGTCAAACGTAATGATTGCTGGTTAATTTGTTCCAATGCCAATGGGGGTTCTTCTACCGGCTCCCCTCCTTCTGCGCCCTCTTTCACCAGATTTTGTCGCCGAGCGATGGCGCGACGGTAAGCCAAGCGCCGCGCTGCAACCCCTAATCCACGAATAGCGGTCAGATAAACGATATTCCACAAAAATAATAAATAGAGGCTATCAATCCAGCGGCCAGCCAGTTGCAGTGTGGTGTAGAAATATCCGGCAATCATTAATCCGATCAATATGATCGGTGTTCCCGCTATTGCCGTCACTATCACTAATCGTACCGCATGAGAGTCTTTCTCACGCCAGCTATCACGGCAGAATGGATAGACAAACAAGGCCAAGAGTGCCAATGCAATGACAATAACAACCTGCCCGATAACGTCATCTACCAAGCGAAGTGGGCTTTTTTCCCCCAAGGCAGACCAGAAGATAACGGGCAGCAATGCAACGCCCAAACGCACCATTTGACGTCGATAATGCGCACATCGGTCAGCCACTATCATAAAGTGCCGCTCAGTGATGCCGCCAGGCGATAGCATGCGATATGTCAGGTCAAATACCAGCCAGAATAGGGCCAGACGTTGGAAGAAGGTCCAGAATAAATCGCTGAGATTGAAGTCTGAACGTAAACACCAATAACCTACGCCCAAAATGACCAAAGCCCCAGGCAACACCTTCAGCAAGGTGAGTAGAATGGCTTTAGGCGTGTGCATTTGGCTATCATGCTTTAATTGCCCGACGTCAGAGGCCAACCTATCTAAATATTTATTAATCATGTTGTAGCGAGATCGGATCACCCCCACCACAATCAGCATCGGTATCAGGAATACCAACGACTTAATTAAACCGGCTAATACGTCATCCCATGATAGGGTGAAGTGAAAACTACTCAGTTCAGCTTTTAATGCACTCGGCAAAGCTTTCAGCCAAGACCAATCCATGGGTTTATTGCTACTGACCCAAAATATTTGTTGTGTCAACGTATGCTGCAGTGACTCATTGACACTCAATAATTGCTGCTGATTAATTTGCAGATTAATCGCCAGTGTCAGTTGGTTACCTAGCTGCTTATTCAGCTGGTCCAGGAGTTCACGTCGAATATCAACTATCTGCCCCAACGCGTCTTCTACATCAGGGCTGACTTTCTCTTTACTGTCCGTCATCAAGGATTGAATGTAGTCATCCCCTTGAAATAACTGATCTCGCTGCTGATTAATTTCAAATTGTTCGAGGCGCAAATCGGCAATGCGCGGCCCCATATTGGTAATTAAACCGGAGGTCGGCAAATTGAGCTGCTGCTGGTAGAGGATACGAGAAAGCAGCAAGCTGCCGCGTAAAACGGTAATTTGCTCCTTTAAATTGCGTTCAGACTGCAGAGCACGATCCAGCCAGTTTTTAACTCTGATATTCTGTTGTACCAGTGTGTTGCCTTCTTTAGTGGCATTAATCAACTGCTGGCTCAACTCTTTATTAATCGCCAATTCGCGGCTGACTAATGGATCATTCTGAATATCAGTTGCATCATCGGGGACTTGCGCTTCTTTGGCTGTCTTCTCTGAAAGAATTAAGCGTTTTCCGCTGACTACCTCTTGCAGTATTTGGACATAACGCTCCAGTTGGTTAATGTGCGCAGTGGTGTAATCGCGTTGTTTTTGCAGCAAATCTTGTAACGTCGTGTTAGCTTCCAGATTTTTACGTTGCAGATCCAGCTGCGCGTTTAGCATGACTTGCTCAGTCAATAGCGCTTGCTGTTGGGCTGGCCGCAAAACTTCTTGATTCGGAGCCAATCCATTGAGTTGATTGCGAATCTGCATTAAACGCATCGATGCGTTATACATCGCACTTTGCACGCGTTCTGGTTGAGTTTGCAGGGAAATTAGCTGGCTGTTATAAGCTGAAAGGTCTTCTTGGGCGGATTGTAAGTCATCCAGAGTTTCATTGAGACGTGATTCCAACTGGCGCAATGAATAGTTTGCCAAGGACTCTCGAGTCAGCGTATCTGCTGAATTGTTCTTAAGCGCATCCAACCCTTCCGTTGCCTGCCGTAACTTCGCCGGGGCCTGTGCTAATTGTTGTCTAAGTTGGCTCGCTTCCTGCTTAGTACGCTCAATAATATCAAGGTATTCCAGCGTTTTAGTCAGATCCTGTTGCGATAACTTTTCAGCTGGCGACAGTATTTTTTGCTTTGATAATGCATCTAGTTGGCTCAGCACGTCATTGCGCGTCGGCACATCTATATTCATTCCAGCAGCGAAAAGTGACGGCGAAAATAGCAATGCAATTATAAGCAGGGTAATGATTATTTGTAGACGTAATAAAAACGCGCCTGTTGACAAAGAAACCGGCAAAGAAAAGGGTAAAGAATATGGATGGTGAAATCTGCTGCTCATATTTGAACTTCATTTCAACAGAGAGGCTGAAATCGTATCACGTTCAGCCGCGAGTCATAATAAGAAAAGTCTTTCAGAGCGTGAATAGCTGTAGTAATGCGGGCAGCTACGCACTTACGTGTGAAATGTAACAACCCAAAATAGCGGTTGATCAGATTATTTAATGGGTATCTTTCTTTTGCTGTTCAAAACGTCAGAATTTTCTCGGCCGCCAGTGTCCATTGAGCCAGTTCAACCAAAGTCCCAATCTCTACGCCATCAACCAAGGCTAACTCACTAATACCACGGGCATCCGCACAGGTTTTACACAGTTTAACCGGGACATTTTGTGCCGTAAGGATTTCCAGCATCTGCTGTAAGTTATAACCCTCTCGGGGTTGCTGCCCATTAAGGCCGGCAATAACCGCATCAGACATTAAAAATAAGCGCAAATCGAGGTCTGTCTGCTGTTCTTTCAATGCGATGGATAGACGCAGCGCGTTAAATAACGATTCATTGCCATAGGCTGCTCCATTGGCAATAAAAACCATTGAATTCGTTTTCTCGCTCATATAAACATCTCCAGTTAGTCCTATATCTTTTTTAGCAATGAAACCCCATGGCTTAACATCTCCAGATAAGCATCAATTAATACCGGTGCCTCTTGTTTTATATCAAAACTTTCTGGCATAAAAAGCCAGTTTTCCATCAAACCTGTAATATAGGCTCTCATGATAATCGCAGCACGGCGGGTATCAAGATTGACGGGCAGCTGATTAGCATCAATACAGCCTTGCAAAACCGACTCAATTCGCTCATAACTAGCTAAATCAAGGACTTTACGTGCATCGTGGAAAGAGGTCATCTCCCCGACAAATTCGCATTTATGGAACACAATTTCCATCAATGCGCGTCGCCGGCAATCCTCTCGCGTAGAAACAAGCACATAAATGAGTATTTCACGCAGAATACGGAGTGGATTATCAGGATATTTTGCCTGATACTCTAATTCGAGCAGATCAACTTTAGACCCTGATAACTCCCAGACTTCGTTAAATAGGTCTACCTTATTCTTGAAGTGCCAGTAAATTGCGCCTCGGGTGACACCTGCGGCGACAGCAATATCAGTAAGTGAAGTACCTGAAACGCCGTGCGCAGAAAATTCCCGCACTGCGGCATCTAGAATGTGTTGCCGGGTCTCTTCGGCTTGCTGTTTGGTTTTTCGTGCCATAGAGTTGTTTTTTCGAGGGGGTGCGATTTACATACATTCACGAATGTATGTACCATAGCACGCACATATAACTTACGCAGCAATGGGTTTTAAAGCTTGTGATCCATTGAATTAAATTAAAAATCGGACACTTGAGGTTTATCTATGAGCAAAAACAGAGGGGTAATGCCTCTGGCTGCAATTCTGGTACTTTCAGGCAGCTTAGTACTTATAGGATGTAATGACAAAGATGCGGCGCAAGCCCATGCTCAACAGGCACCTGAAGTCGGCATTGTGACATTAAAAGCAGCACCACTGAATATCACAACCGAATTGCCTGGCCGCACGTCCGCATTTCGTGTTGCAGAAGTTCGTCCGCAAGTTAGCGGTATTATTCTTAAACGTAACTACGTTGAAGGCAGTGATGTCACCGCCGGAACATCCCTTTATCAAATTGACCCAGCCACTTATCAGGCTGCTTATGACAGCGCCAAAGGTGACTTAGCTAAAGCACAAGCTGCGGCTGAAATCGCTCGTCTGACAGTTAATCGCTATAAACCATTGCTGGGTACTAACTACATCAGTAAACAAGAGTATGACCAGGCGGTATCTAATTCTATGCAAGCTAATGCTTCCGTTCTGGCAGCAAAAGCAGCGGTAGAAAGTGCCCGTATTAACCTGGCTTATACTCAGGTGACCTCGCCAATCAGTGGTCGTACCGGTAAATCTTCAGTGACTGAAGGTGCTTTGGTGACCAGTGGCCAGGCAACCGCGTTGACCACAGTCCAACAACTTGACCCGATGTACGTTGATGTGACTCAGTCAAGTGATGAGTTCCTGCGCCTGAAAAAAGAGCTGGCTGATGGCACTCTGAAACAGGAAAACGGTAAAGCTAAAGTTCGCTTGTTACTGGAAAACGGCTCTGAGTATGCCGAAACCGGTACCTTGGAATTCTCTGGTGTGACCGTGGATGAAACCACCGGTTCTATCACGATCCGCGCTATCTTCCCGAACCCGAATGAAGCGCTGTTACCAGGGATGTTTGTCCGCGCCCGTCTGGATGAAGGTGTCCGCCCTGATGCACTGTTAGTGCCTCAACAAGGTGTGACGCGCAACCCACGCGGTGAAGCAACGGCCATGGTTGTTGGTGCTGATGACAAAGTTGAATTGCGTACACTGGTTGCTAATCAAGCCATTGGTAATAAATGGTTGGTGACTGACGGATTGAAAGCAGGCGATCGTCTTATTGTATCCGGCTTGCAAAAAATCAGACCGGGTGTGCAGGTAAAAGTGCAGGAAGTTACTGACCCGGCGCAAAAAGCAGCCCCGGCTGATACAGAGAAGAAGTCTTAAAAGGAGCCGGTAATTCATGGCTAAGTTCTTTATAGATCGCCCTATTTTCGCTTGGGTTATCGCTATCATAATCATGTTAGCGGGTACCCTTGCGATCATGAAATTACCTGTTGCGCAATATCCGACCATTGCGCCACCGGCAATTACAATCTCCGCCAACTATCCTGGCGCCGATGCGACAACTGTGCAGAATACAGTTACGCAGGTTATCGAACAGAACATGAACGGTATCGATAACCTGCTGTATATGTCTTCCAGCAGTGACTCCTCCGGTAACGTTCAGTTGACGTTGACCTTTAACTCAGGCACTGACCCCGATATCGCGCAGGTTCAGGTCCAGAACAAACTGCAATTAGCCATGCCATTACTGCCGCAAGAAGTGCAGCAGCAAGGTGTGAGCGTTGAAAAGTCTAGTAGTAGCTTCCTGATGGTTGCCGGCTTTATTTCTGAAGACGGTACCATGCAACAAGAAGATATCGCTGACTATGTGGGTTCTAACGTTAAAGATCCGATCAGCCGTACCGCAGGCGTAGGCGATGTTCAGTTGTTCGGCTCCCAATACGCGATGCGTATCTGGATGGATCCGCACAAACTGAATAACTACGGTTTGACGCCGGTTGATGTGATCAACGCGATTAAAGTACAGAATAACCAGGTTGCCGCAGGGCAATTAGGGGGCACGCCACCAGTACCGGGTCAAGAACTGAACTCCTCCATTATTGCTCAGACCCGTCTGACCAATGCGGAAGAATTCAGCCAGATCATGCTGAAAGTCAATACAGATGGCTCGCAGGTTCGCCTGAAAGATGTGGCTATCGTTCAACTGGGTGCTGAAAGCTATAACATCATTGCTCGTTACAATGGTAAGCCAGCGGCAGGTATCGGTATTAAGCTGGCGACAGGGGCTAACGCCCTGAACACCTCTGCTGCGGTAAAAGCGGAACTGGCAAAATTACAGCCGTTTTTCCCCGCAGGACTGAAAGTGGTTTACCCGTATGACACCACACCGTTCGTTAAAATCTCCATTAACGAAGTGGTTAAAACGTTGGTCGAAGCTATCATCCTGGTGTTCTTGGTCATGTATCTGTTCTTGCAAAACTTCCGCGCAACGTTGATTCCAACCATTGCGGTACCGGTCGTATTGTTGGGGACGTTCGCTATTCTTTCCGCCTTTGGCTTTTCGATAAACACCCTCACGATGTTCGGGATGGTGTTGGCGATAGGGCTATTGGTGGATGACGCCATCGTCGTGGTCGAGAACGTCGAACGTGTGATGCAAGAGGAAGGGCTACCACCGAAAGAAGCCACCAAGAAATCCATGGAGCAAATCCAGGGTGCATTGGTGGGGATCGCGTTGGTGCTTTCTGCCGTATTTGTTCCGATGGCCTTCTTCGGCGGCGCAACCGGGGCGATTTATCGTCAGTTCTCTATTACCATCGTTTCGGCTATGGTGCTCTCGGTTCTGGTGGCATTAATTCTGACCCCAGCACTGTGCGCCACCATGCTGAAACCTATCGCCAAAGGTGATCATGGCCCGAAAACCGGCTTCTTCGGTTGGTTTAACCGCATGTTCGAGAAAAGCACCCACCACTATACCGACAGTGTTGCCAATATCCTGCGCAGCACCGGTCGTTATTTGGTTATCTATCTGGCCATAGTGATTGGTATGGGCGTGCTGTTCCTGCGCTTACCTTCTTCATTCTTGCCAGAAGAAGACCAAGGTGTGTTCCTGACCATGGTGCAAATGCCTGCGGGTGCGACCCAAGAACGAACTCAGAAAGTCCTGAATCAGGTCACTGACTATTATCTCGACAAAGAAAAAGATGTGGTTAACTCAGTATTTACCGTTAACGGCTTCGGTTTCAGTGGTCAGGGTCAGAATACCGGTCTGGCATTCGTGAGTTTGAAAAACTGGGATGAACGCCCTGGTGAGCAAAACAAAGTTCCGGCCATTGTCGGGCGTGCCTCCGCTGCTTTCTCACAAATTAAAGATGGTTTAGTCTTCGCCTTTAACTTGCCTGCGATTGTGGAATTAGGTACCGCTACCGGCTTTGACTTCCAGTTAATTGACCAAGGTAACGTGGGGCATCAGAAGTTAACGGAAGCCCGTAACCAACTGCTAGGCATGGCGGCGCAACATCCGGATATGCTGGTAGGAATGCGACCTAATGGACTGGAAGATACACCTCAGTTCAAAATCGAAGTGGATCAGGAAAAAGCACAAGCGCTGGGCGTAGCAATTTCTGATATCAATACCACCCTGGGTTCCGCCATGGGCGGCAGCTATGTAAACGACTTCATCGACCGCGGTCGTGTGAAGAAAGTTTACGTGCAGGCGGATGCGCCATTCCGTATGTTACCGGGTGATATTGATAAGTGGTATGTGCGTAACAACGCGGGTCAGATGGTGTCATTTGCCACTTTCTCCACCGCCAAATGGGAATACGGCTCACCGCGACTGGAACGTTATAACGGCTTACCCTCCATGGAAATTCTGGGTCAGGCCGCACCGGGTAAAAGTACCGGTGAAGCTATGGATCTGATGCAAGAATTGGCCGCTAAATTACCAAGTGGCGTGGGTTATGACTGGACGGGTATGTCCTATCAGGAACGTTTGTCGGGTAACCAAGCACCCGCGCTATATGCCATCTCGCTGATTGTGGTCTTCTTGTGTCTGGCTGCGTTATATGAAAGCTGGTCAATTCCATTCTCTGTCATGTTGGTGGTGCCACTGGGTGTGGTCGGTGCGTTATTAGCCGCCTCTCTGCGTGGGCTGGAAAATGACGTTTACTTCCAGGTGGGGTTATTGACCACCATAGGGCTATCGGCCAAGAACGCCATCTTGATTGTTGAGTTCGCTAAGGATTTGATGGACAAAGAAGGCAAAGGTTTGGTGGAGTCAACTTTAGAAGCGGTGCGTATGCGTCTGCGTCCAATCTTGATGACCTCACTGGCCTTTATCCTTGGGGTTCTGCCGCTAGTTATCAGTAGCGGTGCAGGTTCTGGTGCACAGAATGCGGTTGGTACCGGTGTAATGGGCGGTATGATAACTGCAACAGTACTGGCTATCTTCTTTGTTCCGGTGTTCTTCGTGGTGGTTCGCCGCCGCTTTAGCCGGAAAAATGAAGATGTAGAACATGCCCATGCGGTTGACCATAAGGTGAAATAAACCTTATTCGCAATAAATAACGTCATACTAACAAGGCCGCTCAGTGTAAACTCAGCGGCCTTTTTTATCATTGGCCTGCACCCAAGATTGGGCCAGTAGAAAAAAGGGTATAAACACCACCTTAAAGCAGTCAATTCCGTCAAAGCGTTTATATTGTGATCAATATATCAAATAGCGAGTTGAACATTTGCAGCCAGGTAATAAATTACTATGATGTAAATATTCATAAAAATGAAGATAATGAACCAATGGAAACGAGATTAAAAATTTTATATGACGCGCAGGTTATTGATTCTGCGGTCTACTTCGGGATGCTCAATGTTCTCACTCGTTTGGAACACCACTGGCAATTATCTATTCGTCATCCCCAAGGAGAAATGCTGATTACTCACATGGCCAATGCGCTGATGCGGGCAAGTCAGGGACAGGTTATTCCGGCTATCGACGATGAAATATTAAAAGAGATCGAAGCCACAGCAATTTTTGCCAATATCAGGGAAATTAATAACGACTTACTCTCACTGTTTGTCTTTGAAGTCCCCAATCACGAATTAGGATACTTATTAGCAAACTTATATGGCCTGCATCTGGCCCAACAGACGGAGAGCAAATAATTTAGATAGTTATTAAATATTCAAAAAAATGAAAAATAAAAATATCATTTTACTCTAAATAGTTCGAGTTGCATGAAGCCGGTCAACACACATGCAGCTTGAAGTATGACGAGTATATTTAGGGATAAAATATGCTACTAAAAGCATTACAAAAACAGAACCCAGCGCTCATAGAAGCGGCACTTTTACTTTTGCAACAAGGGGTTATTAAACCTGATAGCTATGTTATTGATGTTGACCAGGTCAAACAAAATGCGCGTTTATTGCTGGAAACAGCAACACGTCATGGAATCACTCTTTATCTGATGAGCAAACAGTTTGGCCGAAATCCTCTGCTGTGTAAGATCCTGCTGGAATGTGGCTATCATGGTATTGTCGCGGTAGATTTCAAAGAGGCGCGCCAACTCTATCAACATAATTTGCCAGTGGCCCACATCGGCCATTTAGTCCAAATCCCCAGCGGGATGGTGGATGAAGTTGTATCCCATCACCCCGAAGTGATTACCGTTTACAGTGTCGCCAAAGCACGAGAAATTGCCGCTGCCGCTGTACGTCAGAATACAGAACAAGCACTGTTATTAAAGGTTTGGCATCACGCTGACCTTATTTACCCTGGGCAAGAAGCAGGATTCTCACTGGATGAGCTACCCAATATTATCAAAGAAATAAAAACAATCTCTGGTATTCGTTTGGTGGGTGTTACCCATTTTCCTTGTATGCTTTTTGATAGTGAAAAAGGCAAGACATTACCCAGCCCGAATCTCAATACCCTGATTGAAGCAAAAAACATCCTGAAGCAGCACGGCATACAGGTTGAACAGGTCAATGGCCCTTCTGCAACTAGCATTGAAAGCTTGCCACAACTGGCTAAGTGGGGCGTCACGCACGCCGAACCGGGCCACTCATTGACTGGAACTATGCCCTCTAACCAACAGGGTAACCAGCCCGAACATATTGCCATGCTATATCTGACAGAAGTTTCCCATTGCCATCAAGGTAAAAGTTATTGCTATGGTGGCGGTTACTATCGGCGCGGTCATTTGAGTCATGCACTGGTGTATGACCAACAATGGCATGCCAGTAAGGTACTGACTCCAGACCATGACAGTATCGACTATACCGTGAGTCTTACTCAACCCTTCGCCGTCGGTAGCCCAGTGGTGATGTGCTTTCGTACACAGATTTTCGTCACCCGCAGTGACGTGGTTCTGGTCGGCGGGATCCATTCTGGTCAGCCCACATTACTCGGGATTTATGATAGCCAAGGGAATACTATTCCAACGCCACCGGGCAGGAGAGGTTATGAGTAAGTTTATCGTGCTGGTCATTGACAGCTTTGGCGTAGGGGCTATGCCCGATGTCGCTGAAGTTCGTCCACAAGATATAGAGGCAAATACCTGCGCCCATATTTTGCAAACCTACCCCGAATTGCGTTTACCTAATCTAGAGAAAATGGGGCTCATCAATGCACTCCATATTGGCTCACCGGATTTTCACGCCAGTGTGATGCAAGACAACCCCGAGGCCAGTTTTGGTGTCGCGCTGTTGCAACATGAAGGCGGCGACACCTTTATGGGCCATCAGGAGATCATGGGCACCCTCCCCCGCTCACCTTTAAGCATGCCATTCTCCAGTGTAAAAACGCGTGTGGCTGATGCATTACGCCAGCAAGGTTATCAAGTTGAAGAGCACAGTGCGCCTAATGATAGCAGCAATTTACAATTTCTATGGGTCAATAACTGCGTCGCAATTGGTGATAATCTTGAAGCAGATTTAGGCCAAGTATTTAATATTTGTGCTAATTTAGATGCCATTAATTTTGAGCAGGTCGAAAAGATAGGTCGGATAGTGCGGGGTTGTGTAGAAGTGAACCGCGTCATCGCCTATGGGGGGGTGCTGATGAATAGTCACGCAATCATCAGTGCAGCTGAAGTTAAGCAGCAACATTATATTGGCATTAACAGCCCGAAATCAGGTGTTTACGATAATGGTTTTCAGGTTATTCACCTCGGTTATGGTGTTGATGCTGATGTTCAGGTACCTCATCAGCTTGAAAAAGTGAATATTCCCACAGTTCTGGTGGGCAAAGTCGCTGATATCGTTGCCAATCCGGCAGGACGAAGCTACCAACAATTAGTTGATTCACAAACAATTTTAGATATTACATTGGAAGAAGTGCAACGTGCGGGCAGTGCTTTCATCTGCACTAATATTCAGGAAACTGACCTGGCGGGCCATGGGCAGGATGTTGCGCGCTATGCAGAACGCCTGCAATTGGTCGATAACATGCTAGGCAAAATAACTGCCGCTATGGTGCAAGGTGATTGTCTGGTCGTGATGGCAGATCACGGCAACGACCCGACAATCGGCCATAGCAAACACACCCGGGAACAGGTGCCATTGCTGGTCTATCATGCGGGAATGGCGCAATCACCGCAAAAGGCCATTCGTCTGGGAACCCGGGAAACAATGTCAGATGTTGGTGCGACAGTCTGTGAGTTTTTTGCGGCAATCGCACCCCAAAACGGCCACTCTTTCTGGCGGCAGCTCACTGACGCCAGTAAATAATGGGATATATTCAGGTACTTAAGGGGAAGTAAGAATGCTTAAAATCGCTATTGGTGGGCAACTGAATAAAAACGAAATACGAGATTGTTTAGCTAAATATGGCGCAGATAAAATTTCCTGTGAAATATTTACCGACATGGATGCCGCAATGAAAGTCAAAAATGGCAGTTTCGACTATTACGTGGGCGCTTGCCAAAGCGGTGCAGGCGGTGCTCTTGCTATGGCTTATGCTCTGATTGGCCGCGATAAGTGCGCCACAATAGCGAATGCTCTGACACAGCCCTCGGAGGCCAGTATCAGCCAATTGATAGATCAGGGTAAAAAAGCATTTGGCTTCACCAATGATCGCGTTGAAAACTCTGTTAAAGCCTTATGTGCCGTTTTATTGGCAGACAAATAACGCTGCAAATATTTGGCGGTAAGTCACTTTGTCATATATCCCCAAGAAAGTTGAAGTTGCAGATAGGTTGCAAGCGAATAAATCCCGATGAGCTTACATCAAGTCAGTGATTCGGGTGTGTGAGTGTAGCTAGCCCCCTGCAACTTCAAATACGAAGGGTATAACAACAATAATAAACAAATTAGTCTGGGGCCTATTGGCCCCGATGGGGTCGTGATATGGAATCGTTTAATTTAGTTAAGATTATTCTTTTCTCTCTAATGGGGGGATATGCCACTTTTCTTGCCAACAAGTCTATCGCGGTTTATCACGATGGATTGCGGCCTATTATGCCGGAGTTTATGAACGGCAATATGAGCCGAAAAGAGCTAGCGGGTATCTCTTTTGCTATCAGTATTGGGTTCATTACCGGTTTCGCCATGCCAATTACGTTGGCAACTGGGATTATTGTTATTCATATTGTTTTGCTGACAGCAGATATTATTGGGGTATCACTGAATAATACTAAGTTAGCCGTATTAATTGGTACTGTTTATGGTGCGTTAATCACTATCGCACTGGATGGGCTGATTAAGGGCTTCAGTTATCTACCCGTCAATTTCCTTGATGCTCTCGCATCAGTCGGTGACCCAATAATTTATGCATTTGTCGCCTTCCCTGCCATTGCTGTCGGTTATCAATTCGGCAAAAAAGCGGGGTTAATTACCATTATTATCGCCTTCCTGGCCCGTGTTGTGATTGAACGAATTAACCCAGTCACTATTGCCGGTAATGAAGTGGCACTCAGTCCAGAAGGCATTGCGATGCTGTTTGGCATGATTTGCTTACTGTTTTTTGCTTCCCGTGATAAACGCCACGGTGAAGAAATGGAACATAGCTTGTTTGACGACAATATTAAGCGCATTCGGAAAAACGCGATTTATCTATTACCCATGGCGGCGTTGATCACCATCACAGCTCATTACCATTGGATTGCCGGTGAGCCAATTGCTGCGGCGTTACTCGGAAAAGGGCAAATTACCTCAGCGGCTATTGTCGCCATTGTTCAAGCTCTTGCTTTCATGCCACTGATTATTACCACCGCAATGATAAGTGGTGTGTATGGCACCAACGGTTGGTGTGACTGGTTCCTCGGCTTAGGTTATCTTGCGCCTAACCCAGTGGTTGCGGGCATACTCGGGGCCGGTGCTATGGGTGTGGAAATTACCAGTCTGAGCCGAATTGGCAAGGCGATGAACCGCTTCCCATCATTAAAAATGTCCGGGGATAATATTCGTACCGCCATGACGCAAATTCTTGAAATTGCACTTTTGGTGGGCGGAGTTAATGCCGCAAATCAAATCTGGCCTGGTACCGGTATTTTCGTGGTCGTCAGTTTGTATATCCTCAACGAAATTTGTGGCCGCCCGGTTATGAAATTAGCAGCAGGCCCTATCGCGGCTATTATCGTAGGTATATTGGCGAATATCTTTGCTGTTTTGGGGTTACACGTGGTCGCTTAAGCGCCAGCAAGCGCGTCACACACTTTAAAAAGCCTGCAAGCTTCGGTTTGCGGGCTTTTTTATTCATATTTGAAACTCGGACTTGAAACTGAAAAATGAATGGAGCATAATATTTGTTATGATATAACATAACAATGGAGTTCTCATGAAACTTGGCATCCACCCTAACTATCGGACTGTGGTTTTTCACGATACCAGTGCAGACACTTATTTCACCGTCGGATCAACTATCGCGACATCGCGAACCATTGAACGCGATGGACAGACCTATCCTTATGTCACATTGGATATCTCTTCGGCCTCGCATCCGTATTACACCGGTAAACAAAAAGAGTTTTCAAAAGAAGGCAGTACTGCACGCTTCCATAAGCGATTCGGCAGCTTCCTAACCCAAAAAGCCAGCTAATTCTGAGAGTTAATTATGCAAGTGTTAAGCTCATTACGGTCTGCAAAGAACCGCCATCCCGATTGCAAAATCGTCCGTCGCCGCGGTCGGGTGTATGTTATTTGCAAAAGTAATCCGCGTTTTAAAGCGGTTCAAGGAGGAACCCATAAGAAGCGGTGATATTAAGTATGTTATCTACCTATAAAAAGCCCCGTTGCTGCCCAACGGGGCTTTTCTTTATTGTCATCAAAGGCGTGAGAAATAAGCCCCAGAGTTCCCTCCGAGGCTGAGTCATTTTACTACTTCATGCTATCCACCATGGTGTCCACATTGTGTTTAAAAGCTTCCGCGTAAGTCGCCGCTGGCCCATCGGCTACAGATAATGCCTCCGGATAAAGTTCTCCGCCCGCTTGCGCACCACTGGCTCCAGCAATCTGTTTTACCAACCGCGGATCAGTTTGGTTTTCAATAAAATAGGTTTTTATTTTCTCTTTTTTAATTTGGTTAATCAGCGCAGCAACTCCACTGGCACTGGCTTCAGACTCAGTAGAGAAACCAACAGGTGATAAGAACTTAACCCCATATTCCTGGCTAAAATAACCAAATGCGTCATGGCTGGTTAGAACTTTGCGCTGCCCAATGGGGATCGCGGCAAATTGCGCTTTGGCATAAGCGTCCAATTTCTCCAACTGTTGAATGTATTCCCCCCCGCGCTTACGGAAATAATCGGCATCTTCGGGATCAGCGACAATCAATGCATTCATTACGTTGTTAGCATATTTAATACCATTCGCCATACTGTTCCATGCATGGGGATCAGTCACCATTTTACCTTCTTCATCCATCTTGCGGGTATCGACGCCGGTTGACGCGATGGCAACTTGCCCTTTATAGCCAGAGGCCGTGATCAGGCGTTCTAACCAGCCCTCCAACCCCAACCCACTGACAAACACCACATCAGCTTTGGACAATTGTTTACTATTTTTCGGCGTGGGTTCAAAACCATGGGGGTCACCATTTGGGCCAACTAAGGTCACCACATTGACATGCTCACCCCCGACCTGCTTAACGATGTCGCCTAAAATAGAAAAACTGGCGACAGCTTCAACCGTTTTTGCCATTGCCAGTGGGCTTGACAGCAGGGCAGCCACCGCCAAACTAATAGGTAAATACTTCATTTAACTCTCCTTTAATGACACGGGGTTCTCAATAATAAATAGTTCTCAACGGCGCGCAGTGGCTAAAACACCACCACGCGTTCCAAATAAAATAGATAAAAAGAAAATTAGGCTGGCACTCAGGACAATAGCTGGCCCGGCTGGCAATGAGGCGTAATACGACCAGAGTAGCCCGACCAGGCTGGCAATCATGCCAATCACCATGGCAATGCCCAATGTTTGAGGTAAGTTTTTGGCCCAAAAACGCGCACTGGCAGCCGGTAGCATCATTAATCCGACCGACATCAGCGTGCCCAGAATTTGAAACCCAGCGACTAAATTAAGCACGACCAATGACAGAAACAGTGCATGAACCACCATCAACCAACGCCCCATGCTGACCCGCAGGAAAACAGGATCAAATGACTCCACTACCAACGCGCGATAAATGGCCGCTAAAGCCAACATGGAGAAAGTGGTGATTACCCCAACCATGGTCATAGCGTTGGCATCAACAGCCAGAATAGAACCGAACAACACATGGAGCAGATCCATACTGGAACCCCGCAGAGAGACTAGCGTGACCCCTAAAGCCAAAGACCCCAGGTAGAAACCCGCAAAACTGGCATCTTCTTTTAACAGTGTTCGGCGGCTCACCCATCCCGACATCATGGCAACCGCCAACCCGGCAATAAACCCCCCGACCCCCATGGCCACCAGCGACATACCCGAAATCAGGTATCCGATAGCTGCCCCTGGTAATACTGCGTGCGACAGAGCATCACCGACTAAACTCATTCGTCGTAATAATAAGAACACCCCGAGCGGCGCAGAACTGAGTGACAGAGCTAAACACGCGACCAATGCCCGGCGCATAAAGCCAAAATCTAGAAAAGGATCAATAAATAAATGAAGCAATATCATGAATTAATTGCCCTTAAAGAGTTGGGCGGTGCGGGAAATGAACAAGATGAACCCTGGGAATGATGCCACTGGGCTAAAACCTGATCAGAGGATTGCCACCAATAGCCTTGAGATGTTAGCCACAATGCATGAGGAAAATGGTCCGCCACCATCGACATATCATGCAGGACAGCAATTATGGTTCTCCCTTCATTATGTAGCTGGTGAATAACCTCAAGTAACAGCTCAACAGTTTGGCTATCAATACCGGTGAAAGGTTCATCCAGCAAAATGAGTTGCGCTTGCTGTACTAAAAGGCGAGCAAATAACACCCGCTGCAATTGTCCACCCGAAAGCTCACCAACCGGCTGGCGAACCCTATCTTGCATACCCACCGCGCCTAATGCCTGTTTGATTCGTTGCCGTGATTGATGATTAATTCCGCCCAGTAATCCACTCTGTGGCCAGCACCCCATCGCCACTACATCTTGAACTACAATAGGAAACTGCCGATCTAACTCAGCTTGTTGAGGAAGATAGGCCATTTGCGGGGATCTCCCTCCAGTAAATGTCATTTCCCCCGCGACAGCCGGTTGTAAGCCCGCCAAAGTTTTAAGCAAAGTGGATTTACCTGCCCCATTCGCTCCGATAATCGCGGTAAGCGAACCGGCGGCAAAACACCCATTAATTGATGGTGTTAGGGCATGCTTTTCATATCCAATCTCAATATCTCTCAAATTTATCATGGCAATACATTCGCCCAATAAATGGCACACCACAGCAACACACAAAGTAAGGCAACACCGGCAATGCGCTGTAAGGAAGAAAGTGAAAACAACGTCCAATGTGGTAGCGGAGTAAACCGAGCAGAGAATTTATTCATGTCAGAGAAGAATAAGTGATTAAATGATACAATATAACATCACATTGATTGATTAAATTCAAGTGCGCATCTCTGCCACAGGCACTTCAAAGGTAACAATCCATGACGGGATATTGATACAGCGCCAACAGAAGTGGATAAAAATCCGGGGCTGCGGATAAAACAAGCCGTGCGAACATACTTAGTTACAGCACATTAAAGTATTTTTACTAATGCCTCACTGGTGAGAATGGGCATGATTTTGATACTCTGACAGCAGAACTCTTCGTTAACGCTCGCAAAATGATAATTTACACAATAAAAAACCGGCCTTACGGGAGTCCCTCCTCTTGATAAAACCTGCATAGCATTCTAAATTAATAGAAGTAGATTGAGCTAATCGTGAGTAATAACCTCAAATATGCAAATTTCTATTTAAGTTTTGTTATTTTATTGTCGAACAGTGTTATTGAGCCCGACCTGAATAATCTCGCTTTATGTTAACTAAACGGTTGAGTGGATAAATCTCATTAAATTAGAAATTTTTCATTCAAATCATGCAAGTAGTTACTGAAAACATATGCCATCGCATTTTTTGTAACAATGGCAATGTGTTAATGAATTAACCTTGTCACCATGAGCGGACAATTAATGAACAATGTAATAGCTGGGGACTTCTTCTCAGGGTGTTACCCGATTTCATTACTGAAGAATTTTATCAAAAGTAACATCGGTGAAATTGAAGAAAGCTTGGTTTCGGGGTTAATGTATTATTCGGAGAATGCCCAGTACACTCCTGGCTCATTAGATATTCTTGATATTACCGCACTGAAAGATAACTGTTATTCAATGACTTACTCTTATCAGTGGTATATTTTTAACCCTTGCTTAGATATCAATGCTGAAGAGTCCCTAACAAATACTGTAACATTTATTGTACATCCAGAAAAAATCACCTTTGATATAATTAACAATGACAGACCTTCAACCGCTGACGAATTGTAAGATTAAGTAATAAAGTTGCGCGGTGAGCGGAGAAATGATTTATATTTATAGCAAGAAAAGTTTATTTACTTTACCGATAAGCTTCTGCATTTATATGATTACCGATCTACTCACATTGTGTTATCAACACCGAATTAAGAGTTTACGGAGGGGATGATATGGATGAGTACTCACCGAAACGGCATGACATTGCCCAATTGAAGTTCTTATGTGAGAGTTTGTATGATGAAGGCATTGCCACCCTTGGTGATAGCCACCATGGCTGGGTAAATGACCCAACTTCTGCCGTAAATCTGCAACTGAATGATTTGATCGAGCATATAGCTTCATTTGTGATGAGTTTTAAAATAAAATACCCAGATGGCGGCGACCTTTCAGAGTTAGTGGAAGAATATTTAGACGATACATATACTCTGTTTAGTAGTTATGGGATCAATGATCCTGAATTGCGTCGCTGGCAAAAAACCAAAGAGCGTTTATTCAGACTTTTCTCAGGGGAATACATCTGTACCCTGATGAAAACTTAAAGGATAGTTCCACTATATTATTTTTATATCGAGAAGAAAATTCACCATGACAAAAACTGACTACCTGATGCGTTTAAGAAAATGTACAACTATTGATACATTAGAACGTGTAATTGAAAAGAATAAATACGAACTTTCAGATGATGAGCTGGAATTGTTTTACTCAGCTGCAGACCACCGTTTAGCTGAGCTCACAATGAATAAACTTTATGATAAAATTCCACCCACTGTTTGGCAACATGTGAAATAGTTTGCTTAACGCTGGTTAAGACACACAACGTTGAGCCGATAATCGTTATCGGCTTCAATGCAGCCAGCAGGTTGTAACTGTTTAATTTGAGATAAAACACCCAGGTATTGAAGGTTAACTTTAATCCCGCGTTATTGCGCATATGCGTTTAAATGAAGCGTGTTTAGATGAAGTGATGAGGTTTATCAGAACATTGAAGTGATGCTGTATTGTTGTACTATTTAATTTATTAAATCCACCTAATCGCTAATAATTTAGAAATATTCTTAATTATTGGTTAAATCTAAAACATAAATTAAAAATCCAACTTGCAAACAAATAAGAAGATTCTTGTATTAATTCTCAATAAATGGGCGATCAGTACTACGGACATTGGAGGGACAAGAAGATTTATCGCTGATAACGACGAGTTGATAACTATTGATTGATAACTACGGTGATTGATAACTACTGGCTAAGAGTGTCGATAAGCCAATCAATTTTGATACTGTGTGGATTCACCAAAATTGGTGGAGGCCCTGCCAGCTACATCCCGGCACACACCTCGCCTGCTACGGCTGCTTCCTTCCGGATCTGACCGAGTTCACAAGTTAGTGTTGCGGGAGAACCAACAGGACCTCCATTGACGTTAACGGCTCCTTGTACTCTGGAGCGGTGGGCATTATCGACTATGGACCTCGAAATAGCAAGACAACACGCGCTAACTGGTGGTTTCTTACCCACTCGGCTCTTAATTAATCCTATATCCTAAATAATTTGAGTTGCAGGAAAGCGACAAGGGAGATACAAATCGATCGGGAACCGATTTGAACAGCATTTATGCTAGCCCGTAGGGTGAGCCTCATTCTATTTATATCACTCTCATTTTCTCTATAGCACCACACTATTTGTTAACAGATAACGAATAAAAAAGAGGACGCAGTGACATCACCAAGAACAGAGCGATCAAACCCGGATAATGCTGAAATGCTAAATAACCCAACAGAACATAACCACCTACCCATAGTCGACAGCTTCCGTCAGCGAGTATTTCACGTTGTGGCGGCGATTCCATTTGGACAAGTCACCACGTATGGCGATATTGCCCGGCTGATAGGCTCACCCAGAGCCGCGCGGCAAGTTGGCGGTGTTCTGAAACGCTTACCGGAAGGCTCTACATTACCTTGGTATCGAGTGATTAATCGTCACGGGGAAATATCGTTAGTTGGAGAAGATTATCTCCGGCAGAAAAATGCATTGTTGGCTGAAGGTATTGAAATAAGTCCCGCAGGACGCATTGATTTACAGCAATATCGCTGGCGCTACAGTGAGCTTTAGCGCCACAGTTCAATGCTCTGCGGCGCATAAAAGCGACTTAAAATTACTGTATCGTCCCAGTACCAGTCGTTGTCGCTGTAGGTGCAGTTTCAATTGCAACAGAGGTCACTGGAACCAGCAGCAGATTAGCTTGAGTACCGGTACCGTTATTAATCACTTCTTGAATGGTATCTGTGATAAACAGCAGCTGACCATTACGGGTAATAGCCGCACTGACTATAATACGAGCATTTGGCTGGATTTCTGCTGGGTTAAACGGTAAAGCAAAATTAAACGGGGCCTGTTTACCCTCGGTACGAACCGCTTTCTGAGCAATAACCCGAGTAGGCGCATCAGCCAGTGAAGCATCCGACAGCGTCACCGTAACGATGGCATCAGGTGGCAAAGCAATACGCTCGCGGATATTCACTGTCCCCTGTACGGCAGGTTGAGCAATAGGTGCCGCAGTAGCTCCTGCGGGTGCCGGAACGGGAACATCAGCCCCTTTGTGGGCGCACCCTGCTAAACTGACTACCAATGCTGCCCCACCCACTGCCTGCCAGAATTTTTTTGATTGCCAAGGTTTCATAGGTCGCACTCCTTCTTATTATTAAGATGCCAGCTATTCACATAAAAGTTGGCGTTTAATAAGTGGCTTCAACCACCTAGCAAGCTAATTATAGCACAATCCTCTACTCCCTGCCGGTTCTCTCCCAATTGAGCCATTTATCAGACTATTCCTTATCCAGCTATCTTCAATCGTACAGCTGTTTCACAGCAATATATTGACGACTGCCCAATGGATTCCGCACACTGTGCATGAACTCAATCATCAGGGACTACAACATGAGCCAGGCACTAAACAAACTGCTCGATCTGCTCGATTTGGAGAAAATTGAAGAAGGGATCTTCCGGGGCCAAAGTGAAGATCTGGGCTTGCGCCAAGTATTTGGTGGACAAGTTGTCGGTCAGGCTATTTATGCGGCAAAGCAAACCGTCCCTACTGATCGGCTCGTTCATTCATTTCACAGCTATTTTTTACGCCCAGGGGATAGCAGCAAACCCATTATTTATGACGTAGAAACATTACGTGATGGCAATAGTTTCAGCGCCCGTCGGGTCAGTGCAATTCAGAATGGTAAACCTATCTTCTATATGACGGCGTCGTTCCAGAGTCAGGAAAATGGTTTTGAACACCAAAATACCATGCCGGATGTTCCACCGCCGGAGGGATTGATGTCGGAAACCGAGATTGCCCGCCAATTTGCCCATCTGATCCCTGAAAAAGTGCGTGAGAAGTTTATTGGCAATCAACCAATTGAAATGCGCCCGGTGAAATTCCACAACCCACTGCAAGGTTCGAAAGCGGAACCTAACCGCTACGTGTGGTTCCGGGCCAATGGCAAAATGCCGGATGACTTGCGGGTTCACCAGTATTTGTTGGGTTATGCTTCTGATTTCAATTTCTTGCCGACGGCTTTACAGCCTCATGGCATTGGCTTCCTTGAACCGGGCGTGCAAATTGCCACCATTGATCATTCCATGTGGTTCCACCGCCCATTCCGTCTTGATGATTGGCTGCTATATGCAGTAGAAAGCACTTCAGCCTCTGGATCCCGTGGTTTTGTTCGCGGGCAAATCTATAACCGCGAAGGGGTATTGGTCGCCTCGACCGTGCAGGAAGGTGTCATTCGTTTGCATCGGTAATCACCATCAATAAGAAGGGGCGATGTCGCCATCGCCCCATTGCTATTATCATTATTATTTATTGTACTGCCATTCTTAACTTACTGATTGTAGGCATTTTCGCCGTGGCTATTAACATCCAGACCTTCGCGTTCTTGCTCTTCCGGTACCCGCAGGCCAACCACCAGGTCAGCAATTTTGTAGGCAACGAAAGCAACGACACCAGACCAGACCAAACACACGCCCACGCTAAATAACTGTACACCGACTTGATGCCCCATGGTGACGCCAGCCGCGTAACCTGTACCGCCCAATGAAGCTGAGGTGAAAACGCCAGTCAAAATACAACCGATAATCCCGCATACACCGTGGACACCAAACACATCACAGGTATCATCTACCCGTAGCCATTTCTTCAGCAGAACTACACCCCACAGACCGGCAACTCCCCCCACCAGGCCGATAATCAGTGCGCCACCGACACCAACAGTCCCGGCCGCTGGTGTAATCGCAACCAAACCGGCGATACAACCTGAACACGCGCCTAACAGTGATGGTTTACCGCGTAAAATCCACTCAGCAAATACCCAAGAAAGAATAGCACCCGCTGTCGCGACAACTGTGTTCAAGAAAGCTAATGCAGCAATTTCGTTAGCAGCGCTGGCTGAACCGGCGTTGAAACCAAACCAGCCGATATACAGAATTGCAGTCCCGGTGAACACCATCGGTAAGTTGTGTGGTTTGAACGCTTCTTTACCAAAACCGGCACGTTTACCCAGCAAGTAAGCCCCTACCAACCCTGCAATCGCGGCGTTAATATGCACTACTGTGCCGCCCGCGAAGTCCAGTGCGCCGTCCAGTGCCAGGAAACCGCCGCCCCAGACCATGTGCGCCATTGGCAAGTATGAGAAGGTGAACCACAGTACAGCAAAAATAAGTACCGCGGAGAAACGGATACGCTCAGCAAATGAACCCACCACCAGAGCCACGGTGATACAAGCAAATGAAGCCTGGAACGCCACATGGATATATTGGTAGAAAGTGCCACTTAAACTCGTCAGGCCGATACCTTTGAGCATCGCCATATCAAAGTTACCGAAGAATGCATTGCCGGTACTGAACGCCAAACTGTAGCCATACAATATCCACAAAACACAAATCAGCGCAAAGGTCACCATGACCTGAGTCATCATCGATAATACGTTTTTGGAACGCAGCAGGCCGCCGTAGAACAGGGCAATACCAGGGACCGTCATAAACAGCACCAACGCGGTGCAAATCATCATAAAGGCATTATCTGCTTTGTCAGCTACCGCTGGTGCAGCAGCCATTGCCAAAGAGGGCAGCATTGCTACCGAACTCAGGCCCAACACGGATAAAAGTTTTTTCATCATCAACCCATCCCTATTCACTAAATTTGAGCCTGCAAATTACAGTGCTGCTTCGTCTGTTTCGCCGGTACGGATGCGAATAACACGTTGCAATTCAGCAACGAAAATTTTGCCGTCACCAATTTTGCCGGTATAAGCGGCCTTACTGATAACATCAATGACTTCATCCAATTGATCATCAGCAATCGCGATATCAATCTTTACTTTGGGTAAGAAGTTGACGCTGTATTCCGCTCCCCGATAGAGTTCTGCATGCCCTTTCTGGCGACCAAATCCTTTCACTTCGGTTACGGTCAGTCCTTGAATACCTACAGAGGACAAGGCTTCACGCACATCTTCCAGCTTAAATGGTTTAATAACCACGGTAACCAGCTTCATATTTGCCCCTTCTCGAATTAAGTCGAATTTATGTCGGCCACGAAACATTTATCTTCCACGAAATAGATAAAGCAAAGGCTATGCCATAAATAATATTGACGAGAATTTAATGCAAAAAGGGCGAGTTAATGGGGGTTGAGATGCCCAGCACCATAGCGGTGTAGCTAGGTAGAGAGGATTGAACAGTTTTTGCGCACCAAATTAGTGCGACACGCGTCACAAAAGTGCACCACGATATCTTCGCGCGATTGAGCTGCCTGATTATGGTGCGGCAACGCTTCTTGATAGGAATTCGCTGTGCTATTGCTGAAAGAAAGTAATAGAAATGACATGGAGAAAAGCGGGAAGCGGCGAGGACATAGCCCCGCAGCTTACTCTTTAACTTACCGCAGTTTCGATTTGGTCAATGGCCGCCAAATCTTCACTGACTAATTGCAATTGGTACATTTGATAATAACGCCCATGTGCCGCCAGCAACTCTTGATGCTTACCCTGCTCAACTGCTACTCCACGGTGCAAGACCAAAATAGTATCCGCCTCGACAATGGTCGAAAGGCGGTGAGCTATCACTACCAGGGTGGTATTTTTGCGGATCAACTGTAAAGCCCGCTGAATAGCTTGCTCGGTGCCAGAGTCAATATTAGCGGTCGCTTCATCCAAAATAAGGATCTGCGGGGCCTGCACCAATACTCGCGCCATCGCTAATAATTGCTTTTGCCCGACTGACAAGGTGTTGCCCTGCTCTCCAAGCAAACTGTGCACCCCATTTGGTAATGCGCGAACCAGCGGTGCCAATTGCACAGTTTCCAGCGCATCCCACACTTGCTGCTCACTAATATCACGGCCTAATGTTACATTGGCAAAAAACGAATCGGCCAATACCACCGGGTCTTGTTGCACCATAGCGACGCCCTGGCGCAATGTTTGATGTGATAATTCGCAGAGAGGCCGCCCATCGAGCAAAATCTCGCCTTGCTGCACCGGATAATAACCCATCAACAAATTTGCCAGGGTACTCTTGCCACTGCCGGTATGCCCAACCAGTGCGACAAACCCATGTGAAGGCACATCGAGGGAAATATTTTGCAGCACCATTTTATCGTTACGATAAGCAAAGCTGACATTATTGACTTGAATACGGCCGCTCGTCAGTGGGCGGTCATCCGTACCATAGCCTTGCTGGGCACTATCCATCAGCTCGAAAATACGCTCCCCCGCAACCACAGCCTGCTGCATGACCGACTGCTGCGATGTCAATTCAATCAATGGCTCATTGAGACGACCAAGGTAGTTAATAAATGCATACAGCACCCCTACCCCCACAGACCCTTCTGGGCTGAAGCCGAAAAGCAGCAATAAACCACATAGCACCATGGCTGAAAACAGGCTCAGCAATGGGCGCAATAAAAAGCCTTCCAGACGCAATGTTTGCATCCGCGCCTTATAATGAGCGAGATTGGTAGACGCCATGCGCTCGCCAAAACGTATCTGCTGACGGAATTGCTGAATAACGCCCATTCCGTTAATGACTTCATTAAAACCGTCGTTAATATCCGCTAAATAGGCTCGAACCCGGCGGACCACCGGTGTGCTATAACGTTGATAAATCGCCATAACCACCAGCACTGCGGGAAAAATACAAATCGAAATCAGCGCCATACGCCAATCCAGGGTGAACATTGCCACCAGCATCGCGCCAATTAACGCCGCACTTTTCAATACTGTCGATACCACCATCACATACAAATCTTTTATGACTTCAGTGTCGTTCGTTACGCGGGAGATCAATTGCCCGACCGGCTGGGTATCAAAAGCACTGAGAGGCTGGCGCAACGCAGCATCCATCACTTCAATGCGTAGCCGCTGAACCACACCCACCGCCGCGCGATTAAACAGCAATGCTTGAAAATAGTGCAATGCGGCTGCCAGCAATTGCAACAGCAAATAAGCTAAAGCCAGCCCACTAACTAACCCCAGCGGCAAAGTACCTTTCGCCACCACGTGGTCAATGAAATAACTGATCAACAGTGGGCCACTGACCTCAGCAGCCGCAGCAATCCACAGCATCAGAACCGCCAGCCCTAATGGCTTGCGATACGGGGAACCATAGGAAAGCAGACGTTTTAGTGTCGGCCAAAGTTGCTTAACTTTACTCATCGGTTTTGGCCCCCGACTCACCGTCATCCAATGCGGCCTCCAACTGTTGATAACGGTACATTTCCCGATACCACCCAGACTGATTCACCAAAACATTATGAGTACCGCGTTGCATCACCCCACCGTGCTGCATCACCAGAATTTCGCTAGCTTCAGTTAAGGCAGAAAGGCGATGTGCGCTGATAATCACCGTGCGATGTTCGCCCCATTCGCGCAGATTCTTTAAGATTTCATGTTCGGTCTGACCATCAACCGCAGAGAGCGCATCATCGAGGATTAGAATTTCAGTCTCCAACAGCAGCGCTCTGGCAATGGAAATCCGCTGTTTTTGCCCACCGGACAGCATCACTCCGCGCTCGCCCACTTCCGTGTCATACCCCTGAGGGAGACGTAAAATATCTTCATGCACGCTGGCTAAACGAGCAGCCCGCTCAATCTGATCCTGAGTCGCATCAGGTTTACCCAATGCAATGTTGCCCGCGACAGTATCAGAGAATAAAAATGGCGTTTGACTAACCACAGATAAGCGCCCACGCCAGTCATGTAAACGGATATCAGACAGCGGATGCCCTTGATAGCAAATCGTGCCGTCATCAATGTCAAATTGCCGTTGAATAAGCGCCAGCAAGGTGCTTTTACCGGAACCTGTTGGCCCACATAGCCCCAACATCTGCCCCGGTGCTAATTTCAGTGACACATCATGCAAAGCGGGTTGTTTGGCTTCTGGATAATAGAAATGGCGAATATTCACCGCTAAAGTGCCGCGCTCGCTCGATAGCTCAATGTCACCATCTTTCACGACTGGTGCTTCTTCCAACAAACTACGGATACGGCTATAAGCAGCACTGCCGCGTTCAACAATATTGAACATCCACGCCAACGCCAGCATCGGCCAAATCATTAACCCTAAATACATAACAAAGCTGGTCAACTGCCCCAAAGTGATGCTGTGGTTAACCACCATCCAGCTACCACCGCCAATCGCCAATAAATTTGCGACACCGATAGCAATATAAATTGTCGGATCAAAACGGGCATCAACACGAGCCACATACATATTTTTGGCCCCCGCTTCTTCGGCAACCTGCGCAAATTGTTGCGATTGATTTTCTTCCAAACCAAAAGCTTTAATCATGCGAATGCTAGTGAGGCTTTCCTGCGCCTGATTATTAAGAGCAGAAAATGCCCCCTGAGCTGATTTGAAACGCTGATGCAGTTGGTCGCCGTAATATTTGATGACCACCGCCATGACCGGCATGGGAAGCAATGACAGCAAAGTTAATTGCCAGCTGATTTGGGTGCTCATAACAATCAATACAGCACACCCCATCACCAACGAATCCACCAGCGTTAATACCCCTTCACCGGCGGCAAAGACCACGCGGTCGACATCATTTGTCGCTCGCGCCATTAAATCGCCAGTACGGTGACGTAAATAAAAACCGGGAGCCTGGCGGCTAAGTTGGCGATAAAAGTTGCCGCGTAACTCCACGGCCAATTGATAGGAAGCACCAAAAAGTAAAACGCGCCAGACGTAACGCAGTAGATAGACCACGATGGCCGTCACCAGCATCACGCCTACCCATACCAATAACATATTGGTCGACATCTGTTTTGTGCTGATGCCATCAACAATTACCCCTACCAATTTAGGGGGTAATAATTGCAGAATAGCAATAATGATCAGCAACAGCACCGCACCTACATAGCGACGCCACTCACGGCGGAAATACCAGCCTAATTGTGCAAACAATCTCACGCAGTTTTATTCCATGGTCTGACACCGAATCACATCGGTATTTGCTCGCTCAATGCGACTGGGCAGTATACCCGTCATACTTCAAGCTGCATGTATGTTGGCTACGCTCGTTACTCGGCCCGTCCATGGGACTCGCCTCTGCGAGGCCGCTACAAGCCGCGTTCAGATCTGCTCCCAGCAGATTTGTCACCCCAATCACTTACAAATGTAAGCTCATCAGGACTATCTCGTTTGCCGCCTTCCTGCAACTCGAATTATTTAGGGCCGTAGAATACCATCGTTAAAATGTTTTTTTATACCCAATAGATGCCAGGCAACCCACACTCCACAGTTTGAAAAATGGCAGGTAATCACTCAGGTACAGGCAACGCAGTGGTGTATTTGATTTTTTCCATTGCAAAGCTGGATGTTACATCAATCAACCCCGGCACACCGTTCACCATGCGTTTGTAAAAGTTGTCATAACTCTTCATATCGGCGACTTCAACCTGCATTAAATAGTCGTATTCCCCCGCCATGCGATAAAACGCCAGCACCTCTGGCATTTGCTTGGTGAACTCGACGAACTCCTGATACCAATCGCTATTATGCTGCTGTGTTTTGATCAGCACAAATGCAGTGAGTCCTAATCCTAGCTTTTCGCTATCTAACAATGCCACCCGCCCGCGGATAAACCCCTCATCCTCAAGGCGCTTCAAACGTTTCCAGCAGGGTGTCGAGGTCAAATTGACGGCTTCGGCCAGCACTTGCAGTGATTGCGTGCAATCTTCTTGTAACATACACAGGAGTTTACGGTCGGTTTTATCTAACATAGCGAGTAACCATAGAATAAATTTCTACTATTTGGCGATAAAGAAGTAAAAATGGCAACGTTTTTTTCTTTGATAACCGTTAACCTAGTCATCATTAGTTTACTACCTACATCGCAGGCCATAAAATGACCAATACTTGGGTGAAAAATGCTATCAGTGAAATAGAAGCCGATTTTCAACGCTCCGCTGATACCCACTTGATCCGCTTAAATCTACCCGCATTTCCCGGCATTTACCTCTATTTAAAAGATGAAAGTACACATCCGACCGGTAGCTTAAAGCACCGCTTGGCCCGCTCTTTGTTTCTCTATGGTTTATGTAATGGCTGGATCAAAGAAGACACTACGATAATAGAGGCCTCATCAGGGAGCACGGCGGTGTCAGAGGCCTATTTTGCCCGCCTGATTGGTTTACCCTTTATCGCCGTCATGCCAAGTTGCACTGCTCGACGTAAAGTGGAGCAAATCACTTTCTATGGTGGACGCTGCCATTTTGTCGACCATGCTGGGCAAATTTATGCTGCATCCGAGCAATTGGCTCGTGAGCTTAACGGCCATTATATGGACCAATTCACTTATGCTGAGCGGGCAACTGATTGGCGTGGGAATAATAACATTGCCGATAGTATCTTCCGTCAAATGGCCCGAGAACCATTCCCAATTCCTAACTATATTGTCATGAGCGCCGGGACTGGCGGCACCTCAGCCACTTTGGGCCGCTACATTCGCTATCAAGGGCATGACACCCAACTGATGGTGGTCGATCCGGAAAACTCCGTTTTTTATGATTGTTTCTGTCACCGTGACCGTACAGTCACAGGCAGTTGTGGTAGCCGAATTGAGGGGATTGGCCGGCCTCGTGCTGAGCCTTCATTCATCCCAGAAGTGATCGATAGCATGCTACGGGTTCCTGACGCCGCCAGTGTTGCCACCATCCATTGGCTAGAGGGTATATTGGGCCGTAAAGTCGGTGCATCCACCGGCACTAACGTTTGGGGAGCATTGCAATTAGCTAAACAAATGCGTGAGCAGGGCCAAACAGGTGCCATCGTGACGTTACTGTGCGATAGCGGTGAGCGTTATCTCGATACTTATTACGACCCTCAGTGGGTAAGCAACAATATCGGTGATTTAACACCCTATCGTAATGAATTAAATAATCTGTAATTCATTGATAAAAAGGGCCTTAAAACAGGCCCTTTTCGGAAGAAAAAAACCGGATGGTTATCCGGCTGGCTAATAGCTACACCCAACGTTCAGTTTAAAGAACCAAGGGCATATACCTCAGAATTCGGGGGAATAGGTGAGGTGTGGTGAACTTAGCCAATGTTGCAAATAGTGAGCTACGCCTTGTTCCTCGCAGCGGCCAATAACTTGTAACTGAGGTAACTCTTGCTTCAATTGCGGTAATGCATTTCCCATCACTAACCCACGGCCGACTCGCGACAACATTTCTTTATCATTCATCGCATCGCCAAACGCCATGCAATCAGCCAAGGTTAAATCAAGATGATGGCTTAATCGCTCTAAAGCTGCCCCTTTATTACAACCACGAGGCAACATTTCCAGGCACTCCTCGGCCGAGAAACAGAAATCCGCTTTGTCACCCATTTGCTGCTCAAGCTGAATCTTAAGTTCAGCTAGCTCTTGATGTGGCGCAATAAAGCAAATTTTGTGATTACCCGTCATCGGTAATGCATCCAGCGCAGTCAGTTGGAACTGAAAACTACTGGTTTTATGGGCCGCTAACAATGCGAGATCATTATAATCAGTAAACCAACCATCATCGCGAAAGATATGAACACTGGCAGTTGTCTGCCATGGGGTGCGCAGCACAAACTCCACCAGTTCCGCCGGTAAATCCATACCATCTAAGTGCACACCATCCATGTCACACACTCGCGTACCATTACCCGTAATTAAATAACCGTTAATACCTGAGTGAGACAGAATGCCTTTCATATCAAGGTAATGCCGCCCCGTAGCAAATGTCAGGATCATCCCGTTTTCCACTAACTGGTGTAACGCATTCAATGTCGCGCCACCAATCCTATGGTCGCGCATTAGCAAGGTTCCATCCATATCAAAAGCGGCTAAACGGTACATTTAAAACCTCATAAAGAGTGAAACGGGTGATATATATAAAATTATGACGTAGTATTTACGGAACTAATAGTGAACAAATAATTTAAACTATTCCGGATTTAATTATGCGCATAATACACCGACTCACCCAATATCAGCGCCTATACCAAAAGTTCGGAGACAACTTAGCGGCGACTACCGTAGGTGAAGTCGCTGGCCTGCTGTTTTGCAGCGAACGTCATGCTCGCACCTTAATACAGCAGCTACAGGCGAATGACTGGCTCAGTTGGCATTCACAAGTTGGCAGGGGAAAACGGGCACAACTGCAATGCCTAAAAACCCCCGATGCACTTCGGGCAACCTATCTACAGGAGTTTCTCGAACAAGGGGATAGCCAAGCGGCTCTCGAATTGGCGCAACTGGCACCCGATCGCCTACAAGCCTTGCTGAACCCTCATATGGGCGGACAGTGGCAAGCAAATAGCCCAGTGTTGCGTATTCCTTATTACCGTACACTTGAACCCTTAAACCCACTCACCGCCACTGGGCGAGCCGAACAACACCTGATTTATACCTTACACGCGGGCCTGACCCGGTTTAACACCGGTGACCCTCAGCCCAAACCCGATCTGGCCCACCACTGGCAAGTCAGTGAGGATGGTTTAACCTGGCAGTTCTTTTTGCGCAGCCAGTTGCGTTGGCATAATGGGGAACGTCTTCACGGCCAACAATTATTACAGACGCTGATGTTACTGCGGGAAAATACTCGCAGCCAACCCAGCTTTGCCAATATTTTAGCTATCACCCTACCCCACGCTTTATGCTTGCAATTTACCCTTTCTCAGCCGGATTACTGGTTAGCTCATCGATTAGCTGATTTACCCTGCCGCTTATTTCATCCAGACTATCCTCTATTGGGCGCGGGTCCCTTTAAGTTGGCGACTTTCGAGCAGCATCTGGTACGGCTGGAACAACATGAGTTCTACCATTTGCAGCACCCTTATCTGGAAATTATCGAATATTGGATAACCCCTAATCTGATGGAGCAATCAGCAGATGGGAGTTGCCAACACCCAGTGCGTATTACCATCGGACAGGAAGAGGACTTCCCTTTAGCACGCCCCGTTCAGCGCAGTATGAGCCTGGGATTTTGTTATCTGGCAATTAATCAGCACCACAGTAATATGACCCTTCAGCAAATAACCAACTTACTGATGTTAGTGCAAACTTCCGGCATATTGGAAGAGCTATCAATCCGGCGTGGAATCATAACCCCAAGCCATGAAATGCTACCGGGTTGGCCCATCCCGCAGTTTAAGGCTGATGAAGACTCGCCACTGCCAGCTCATCTGATACTGATATATCAACCGCCAATGGAGCTAAAAAGTGTCGCCGAGCAGCTAAAAACAGTGTTGGCGGCACATGGGTGCACATTAGAAATCCGTGCCAGTCACGATAAACAGTGGAAAGATACCCATCAAATCAAAAAGGCTGATTTATTATTAGCAGACCATTTAGTCGGTGAATCACCTGAGGCCGCCATGGAAAGCTGGCTACGGCTTGATCCACTGTGGCGTGGTATCCTCTCACCACCGCAGTGGGAACAACAGCAAGAAACACTGGCTCATATTCAGCAAATCGAACTGGCTCCAGAACGTTTCCGCCAATTGCGTGAACATTATAATAATCTGATGCTCTCTGGGCTGATTCTTCCGCTGTTCAACTATCAATATCAAGTCAATGCCCCACCACGAATTAATGGTGTGACGTTAACGGCTTACGGCTGGTTCGACTTCAGCCAGGCATGGTTACCCCCCGCGACGACCTGATAACCAAGCTCAGGCAGCTACCTTTTATTGCGCTATCTGAGTACCATACTGCCAGTTTTTAATTTTGCTGTGAGATTGACTCATTAAGACTCACAGCCTTACGAGGTAGCAATATGAAACGTGCTGTCGTTGTTTTTAGTGGTGGGCAAGATTCCACAACCTGCTTAATTCAAGCATTACAGCAGTATGATGAAGTCCACTGCATGACTTTCGATTACGGGCAGCGACACCGCGCAGAAATCGATGTTGCGCGTGATTTGGCGATTCAACTGGGTGCCAAAGCACATAAAGTGTTGGATGTGACGATGCTCAATGAGCTAGCAGTCAGTAGCCTGACTCGAGACAGTATTCCCGTACCAACCTACAATGAAGGCGACGGGGATTCACTTCCCAGTACATTTGTTCCTGGTCGTAATATTCTTTTTCTGACCTTGGCGGCTATTTATGCTTATCAGGTACAAGCTCAGGCGGTTATTACTGGTGTCTGCGAAACAGATTTCTCCGGTTACCCAGATTGTCGGGATGAATTCGTTAAGGCTCTGAACCATGCAATAGATTTAGGTATTGGCCGCGATATAGCATTCATTACCCCGCTGATGTGGCTGGATAAAGCCGAAACATGGGCGTTGGCGGATTACTATCAGCAACTCGATCGCGTCCGTCATGACACCCTAACCTGCTACAACGGGATTCAGGGTGATGGCTGCGATCAATGTGCTGCCTGCCATTTGCGGGCCAAAGGGCTAGAGTTCTATCTGGCTAATAAATCTAAAGTTCTATTAAGCCTAAAACAAAAGACCGGGCTAGTTTGATTTTTAACCTCTGAATGAGTATTTAACGCGATTCACTGCCCAGTTTTCACTACCTCGCTCAATCAGAGCGAGGTATATCGCAATTAATCACCGTGTCCTTTTAGCGCCCTCGATTCACAAATTCCTGAAGCTTTTCATGCAACTCCCCGTCGATAGGTAATGCCTTTTGGCTACGCAGGTCGATACAAACAAAAGTTAATTCTGCATCTGCTACCGGAATTAATTCAGGTTCCAGCGTGATAATTTGTTTCATCACACCACTTTTTCCATTCAGCTTTAATAGTTGGCTATCGATCCGCAATAGGTCCCCCAAAACTGCGGGTTTGCGATAGTTAATATTGATATTAACTACGATAAAAGCGATTTGATTTTCAGCCATCCATTGCGCGGCAGGCTCCCCATCAAGCCATTCCCAACGCGCTTCTTCGAGAAACTCTAAGTAGCGGGCATTGTTAACATGTTGAAAAAAATCAATATGGAAACCCCTAACTTTGATATGAGTATGCATGGCGACGAGCTTCTCCAAACAGTTAATCGTAATAATAAAGTGATAAACACAACTGGTATGACCTCGATAGAAAGACTAGCAGAGGAAAACCACTTCATAGCATGCTTACTATATAATTAGGATTAACGTCACAGTTTTACCGGACAGTTGTGCCTTAGATTATGAAATACTGGGCACTGTTCGTGATGAAAGAGCCAGACAAGTACTCACCAATACCCGCCTGACTATTTTATAATTGACGTTTACATTCTCAGCTTGCCACTATTTTTCTCTAAGAAAGAGGGACCAATACCCGGAACTTCGAGTAATTGTTCTGCATCAGTGAAAAAACCAAACTGCTCGCGATAGTTCACAATAGCTTCGGCTTTCTTTCTTCCTATCCCGTTGAGGGACTGTGCCAACTGCTCCGCATCAGCGCTATTAATATTTATTGGGTGTTGTACATCATCTGACGGATTACCCACTGTAGCTGTTACAGCCGTTTTATCATGTGTGGTTTTTACCGGGATTTGGGGCGCAACATGGCCTTTAGTCGGGGTCTTACCGGATGGATTGAGAGCTTTACCCTCCGAGGGGCTGGGAACGGCATATGCCACAGGTTGGATATTAAAACCTGCTAATAATGCAGCTATTACAAATAATTTTCCTATAAATTTCATGCTGTATCCTCCTTGTGTTTGACAGCATGTCTACCTTGCCTCAGCCTCCGATTTACCGCAAAGAGCAGATTTTAGATATGCGAAAGGTCGCCAAAGCGACCTTTCGTTGTTACATCGAATTGCAAATCAATGCGAGGTTTATTGAGGTTATGACTTTTTATTGAGGCTGCTGTTGCTCCGCAGGCCCCATCTTAATGGTCGCCTGTTTGCGCAGGTTCGCCATCAGCGCATCAAAGGTCACACCGCTAGCCCCTTCTTCCATCTTAGCGACGAAAGTCTTCATTTCACCTTCTGGCAATTTACCCGGTGTCACAGATAACAGTTCGATCAAGACGATGTTGTCTTGACGGTCCTGAGACAAGCCATACACCGGCTGGTCTTTTTGCGGATGAGGCAAGCTAAAGATAGTCTGTACTAATTGGTCATCATCTGGTGCCCGTGACAAGGTTTTCTTCTCACCAAAGCTGATACCAGCGGCTTTCATAGCTTCTTCGCCTTTGCCTTGTTTCAGCGCAGTCAGGATATTCTCACCATCAATGCGTGCCAATTGTTCTGCTTTCTGACGTTTTACCAGCTCGGCAACCTGATCACGAACTTGATCAAATGGCTCAATACCTTCAGGTTTGTGGCCGTCAATGCGGATAACAAAGGCTCGGTCGCCATCAACTGTGATGACATCAGAGTTGCTGCCAGGCGCGCCGTTCTCACCGACCAAACCGCCCTCAAAGATGGCTTGCACTACAGGTTTGAAATTAACCTCAGTTGGCACTGTATCGCGGGTAAACCAGCCGGTTTGCTTAGCTTTAGCACCTGCGGCTTCTTCCGCTGACGCCAGAGATTCGTTGTCGCTGGTAGCCGCTTCGCTGACTTTTTGCTGTAAGGCGTAATAAGCATCAACTGCTTTTTCCTGCTTAACCTGTTTAGCCAGTGCATCATGAACTTCTGACAACGGTTTTACCTGTGCAGGTTTGATATCGTTAAGACGAACAATCAAGTAACCCACAGAAGATTTCACCACATCAGACAACTGACCTTTCTCGGTCAGATTGGCTTGTTTCAGCTCATCCGCCGTAGTTTCCGGTTCCAACCACCCCAACTCACCGCCATTTTTGCGGGAAATGATGTCAGTTGATTTCTCTTTTGCCATAGCGGCGAAATCAGCACCTTTTTTCAGCTCATCCAATGCAGTTTTGGCTTCAGCTTCAGTTTTAAACTGAATAACACTGTAGTTACGTTGCTCAGGCTGGGTATAGGTGCTTTTATGCTGTTCGTAATACGCGGCGATATCTTCTTCAGTAATCGTGATTTTATCCTGCATCGCAGCGGCATCCATCGCAATGAAACTGATTTTCATCTGTTCCGGCGCAATGAAGCTATTTTTATTCTGGTCGTAATACGCTTGCAGCTCTTCATCAGTGACTTTCTGCTGCGCTTGAAGTGCTTTGAGGTCTAGCGTTGCCAGACGGACTTCACGTTGCTGCAAAATCAGCTCTGACATCGCCTGTGCTTCGATAGGCAGTACAAAACCAGTATCACCAAAGGCTTGTAATAATTGCTGATTAATCAACTGCTGGCGCTGTAATTGAGCGAATTGGTCTGGGGTGTAGCCCATGCGATTAACCAGCTCAAGATATTTGCTGTTGTCGAACTTACCATCAGTCTGGAAATAAGGTGCCTGGCGGATGGCATCTTTCACTTGTTCGTCACTGGCAGTCAGACCTAATTTTTTAGCATATTGGTCGAGCAACATATTGTTGACCAATTGCCCAAGTACCTGCTGACGCAGTTGTAACATGTAGCCTTCATTCGCAGCCAATGCGGAGAACTGTTCACCTAATTGCTGTTGCAAGCGGCCACGTTCACTCTGTACAGCCTGTTCTAACTGACCACGACTAATCTCTTGGCCATTAACTTTAGCTGCAAAGTCGTTGGAACCGCCAATCAAATAGCTGCCAACCCCAGTCAGGATAAAGGACAACATGATCAAGGCCAGAATGATTTTGAGCACGACGTTATTAGCAGCCGCGCGTAAATTGTCCATCATAATGTGACAATACTCCGCTGTAATATGGATAAAAACTGTTGCGCAGGTCTAAATAAACCCAGCATTCCTTGCGACAGCCCTTCGTGCTGCTGCGCGAAAAAAAAGCGCATCATTAACGATGCGCCTTGTATCTTACCTTACCAGCTCAACTGCGTCAGGTTATTGTTTAACACAAACAATATTCGGCTACAGGTGATAATTGGCGCAGCAATCAGTTTACAGCGTCTTTCAAGCCTTTACCGGCGCGGAAACCTGGAACTTTAGCGGCTGGAATACTGATTTCTTTGCCGGTCTGAGGGTTACGGCCAGTACGTGCAGAACGCTCACGTACTGCAAAAGTACCAAAACCAACCAGAGCTACGTCATCCCCTTCTTTCAAAGATTCAGTAACAGAAGCAATAATTGCGTCCAACGCGCGCCCAGCGGCCGCTTTAGAAATATCAGCACCTGCGGCAATTTTGTCGATCAGTTGTGACTTATTCACTCTTTCATCCCCTTTAAAATTCTATTGTCGCGCCGAAAATCCCTACGGACAACACGACAGCGCAGCTGTTATATCAATCCTGTCCAACCTTAGCAAGCAGCCCAAAGGCGTAAACTTTTGTCAGACAGACGAACTAACTTAGCGGCACAAAAAATAGCTGGCAAGTAGCATTTCACTTACCAGCATCAGTTTTATCAATACTTCTTGCGATCCGTCACTATTTTGACGCTACCGGCTGTGCCCCGAAGGCAGGATTTTGCAACGCAATGGCTAAAACATCATCAATTCGTTTTACCGGATGGATCTCCAGATCCGCGATAACATTGTCTGGAATCTCTTCCAAATCACGTTTGTTATCATCTGGAATCAGCACCACTTTGATCCCACCACGGTGAGCGGCCAACAATTTTTCTTTCAAACCACCTATTGGCAAGACCAAGCCACGCAAAGTGATTTCGCCGGTCATAGCCACATCAGCCCGCACCGGATTGCCCGTCAGACAAGAAACCAGCGCGGTACACATCGCAATACCTGCGCTTGGGCCATCTTTCGGCGTCGCCCCTTCAGGCACGTGCACGTGGATATCGCGTTTTTCGTAGAAATCAGGGTTAATACCTAATTTATCCGCACGCGCACGCACCACGGTCAATGCAGCCTGAATGGATTCTTGCATGACTTCACCCAGTGAACCGGTATAAGTCAGTTTGCCTTTGCCCGGCACACACGCGGTTTCGATGGTCAGTAAGTCACCGCCCACTTCAGTCCACGCTAAGCCCGTCACTTGCCCTACACGGTTTTCAGTGTCAGCACGACCATAATCAACTTTCTGTACACCCAAGAAGTCTTTCAGGTTGTCGCCATTGATTTCAATGTGCTTAACCGTTTTATCCATCAGCAGATTTTTGACTGCTTTACGGCACAGTTTAGAGATTTCGCGCTCCAGACTACGCACCCCAGCTTCACGGGTGTAATAACGGATAATGCTCATGATCGCGCTGTCATCGATGGTCAGCTCGCCTTTCTTAATGGCGTTGCGCTCAAATTGTTTTGGCAGCAGATGCTGCTTGGCAATATTGAGTTTCTCATCTTCGGTATAACCAGACAGGCGAATCACTTCCATACGGTCCAGCAACGGCGCCGGAATATTCATGGAGTTAGAGGTCGCAACAAACATCACATCTGACAAGTCATAATCCACTTCCAGATAGTGATCGTTAAATGCCACGTTTTGTTCTGGATCTAACACCTCCAGCAAAGCAGACGCTGGATCGCCGCGCATGTCGGATGCCATTTTATCGATCTCATCCAACAGGAATAGTGGGTTTTTTACCCCGACTTTCGCCATCTTCTGGATCAATTTACCCGGCATAGAACCGATATAGGTACGGCGGTGACCACGGATTTCCGCTTCATCACGTACCCCACCCAATGCCATACGCACATATTGGCGACCGGTTGCCCGGGCGATAGATTGCCCCAAAGAGGTTTTACCCACCCCTGGAGGCCCTACCAAACACAGGATTGGCCCTTTGATTTTGCTGACCCGGCTCTGGACTGCGAGGTATTCTAAAATACGATCTTTAACGCGTTCCAAACCGTAATGGTCGGTATCCAGAACTTCCTGCGCTTTTACCAAGTCTTTTTTCACTTTGCTGCGACTGTTCCACGGCACCTGCAACATCCAATCAATGTAACCACGAACCACAGTGGCTTCAGCCGACATCGGCGACATCATTTTCAGTTTTTGCAGTTCAGCTTCGGTTTTTTCGCGTGCATCTTTCGGCATTTTTGCCGCTTCGATTTTGCGTTTTAGTGCTTCATGCTCATCAGGTGCATCGTCCATCTCGCCCAGTTCTTTCTGAATGGCTTTCATTTGCTCATTCAAATAGTACTCACGCTGACTCTTTTCCATCTGCTTTTTGACACGATTACGAATCCGTTTTTCGACCTGCAATAAATCGATTTCAGATTCCATCATTGCCATCAGATATTCCAGACGTTCAGTCACATCGAACATTTCCAGAACAGCTTGTTTATCATTTAACTTCAACGGCATATGAGCCGCGATAGTATCAGCCAGGCGCGCTGCATCATCAATACTGTGCAACGAAGCCAGGACTTCCGGTGGGATCTTTTTATTCAGCTTGATGTAGCCTTCAAACTGATTAATCGCCGTGCGCACCAACACTTCCTGCTCACGGTCATCCATCACTGGCGATTCAAGATATTCCGCTTGAGCCGCAAAATGCTCGCCGCTGTCGGAAAGAGTGGTGATACGCGCACGCTGTAGCCCTTCAACCAGCACTTTTACCGTACCGTCAGGCAATTTCAGCATTTGCAAAATCGAGGCTACGGTGCCGACTGAAAACAGATCATTGATACCAGGCTCATCCGTCGAGGCTTCTTTCTGCGCAACCAGCATGATTTTTTTATCATGGTCCATTGCCGCTTCCAGGCACCGAATCGACTTTTCCCGGCCAACAAACAGTGGGATCACCATATGCGGATAAACCACCACGTCGCGCAGAGGCAATACGGGGATTTCTATGCGTTCGGAACGCTCAGGGTTCATAGAGCTCTCTCTTAGTTTAGCTTCCGCCAGATTACTGGGAATCTCGTGAAACACGAGTCATCACGAGTTTCACTAAATAGGTAATTGAGTATATGGGGACGAATGTCTTACATTCAACGATTACAATGCGAGGAAAAAGAAATGGGGGATAAAATCCCCCATTGTCATACTAACCATCTGGATTATTTGGCTAATTATTCGCCAGAAGCTTGGGCTTCCGGTTGGCCATAAATCAGCATTGGGGCAGATTGACCAGCGATAACTGACTCATCTACCACCACTTTTTCCACACTGTCCATTGACGGTAAATCGTACATGGTATCCAGCAAAGCACCTTCTACGATAGAGCGCAGGCCACGAGCACCGGTTTTACGTACCATTGCTTTTTTGGCAATCGCCGTCAGCGCTTCATCACGGAACTCAAGTTCCACACCTTCAAGATTGAACAATGCCTGATATTGTTTAGTCAGTGCATTTTTCGGTTCTTTCAGAATCTGAATCAGGGCGTCTTCGCTCAATTCACTCAAGGTTGCAACCACTGGCAAACGGCCAATAAATTCAGGGATTAAACCGAATTTAATCAGATCTTCCGGTTCAGCCTGGCTCAATAATTCGCCTTCTGTCGCTTTTTCTGATTTGCCTTTTACCGTAGCGCCGAAACCAATACCCGTTCCGGTGTTAATGCGCTGCCCGATAACTTTGTCCAAGCCCGCAAAAGCCCCACCACAGATAAACAGAATTTTAGAGGTATCAACCTGTAAAAATTCCTGCTGTGGATGCTTACGACCGCCTTGTGGTGGTACGGCAGCAATAGTCCCTTCGATCAATTTCAGCAAGGCCTGTTGCACACCTTCGCCCGAAACATCACGGGTGATCGATGGGTTATCAGACTTACGTGAAATCTTATCAATTTCATCGATATAGACGATACCGCGTTGCGCTTTCTGAACGTCGTAATCACATTTCTGCAATAGCTTCTGAATGATATTTTCAACGTCTTCGCCCACATAACCCGCTTCGGTCAGTGTGGTCGCATCTGCCATGGTGAATGGCACATCCAGGAAGCGAGCCAATGTTTCCGCCAGCAGCGTTTTACCACTACCCGTCGGGCCGATCAGCAGAATATTACTTTTACCCAACTCGATACCATTGCTGGTGTCGCCATTGCGCAAACGCTTGTAATGGTTATATACCGCAACAGCCAACACTTTTTTCGCCGGTTCCTGCCCAATGACATAATCATCAAGATGGCGACGAATTTCATGCGGCGTTGGCAGCGAACTACGCTCCCGGTGCGGCGCAACTTCTTTGATCTCTTCGCGAATAATGTCGTTACACAAATCGACACATTCATCGCAGATATACACTGACGGCCCGGCAATTAGCTTACGCACTTCATGCTGGCTTTTGCCGCAGAAAGAGCAATACAGCAGCTTTCCAGAACCGTCTTTGCGCTTATCTGTCATCAGTAAACCTCTTCTTCAGTATCTGTCACACTAAAAACCATGCGGCAGGGAGACTATTCTCGCTATTACTGTACGCCACGTTAGCTTGTAACGGACAGCCGATATAATGAGTAGGGTACAAACAATACGCAATTGGCTTTATGCAGCGCTACGATTTGTTCTTTTTACATTCACTATCTATTTACATTAACTATAGTATATCGGCTCACAGAAATAAGTCGTTAGTCACGACGGGTGAACACAGAATCAACTAAACCGTATTCTACAGCCTGTTCGGCTGACAGGAAACGGTCACGCTCAGTGTCTCTCTCTATTTCTTCAAGAGATTTTCCCGTGTGAAGTGCCATTAGCTCATTCATGCGCGATTTCACTTTTAAAATCTCTCTGGCATGAATTTCAATATCTGTAGCCTGGCCCTGGAAACCGCCCAACGGTTGATGAATCATGACCCGTGAATTCGGCAAGCAGAAACGTTTACCCTTAGCGCCCGCGGTCAACAGAAATGCCCCCATTGAACACGCCTGGCCCATACAGATAGTGCTAACATCAGGCTTAATGAATTGCATGGTGTCATAAATTGACATCCCGGCAGTAATCACCCCGCCTGGCGAGTTGATATACAGGAAGATGTCTTTTTCTGGGTTCTCTGCTTCCAGAAACAGCATTTGTGCTGTGATCAAATTGGCCATATGGTCTTCGACTTGGCCAGTCAGAAAAATAATACGCTCTTTAAGCAGACGGGAGAAAATATCGTAAGAACGCTCTCCACGTGAAGTCTGCTCAACCACCATAGGCACCAGAGCCATGTTAGGTGCAAATTGATCTCGTTCGCCACTGTATGACATTACCGTCTCCTAATAGAATTTACTTTGGCGCCATTCATAACCGATTCTACTTGAGATAAGCAATGATGACTATGTTCATGCGTGCAAACAGCCCGGTTATACCCGTCATACTTCAAGCTGCATGTGCGTTGGCTACACTCAATAACCCGAATCACTTACGACAGTAAGCTCATCGGGGTTATCTCCCTTGCTACCTTCCTGCAACTCGAATTATTTAGGGTAGATACAGACTCATTCGACGGTGGTAATCAGCCAGTGTTTCATCAACATCTTATATGAACGTCTGTTAGATGAATTGGGGGATTAATATTCATTTTCAAGCCCCAATGACACTTTTTTTAGTCTAACAATCCTCTTTTTAACCTGAAACTCGCCCACCATCACTGCTGTAGTCCCGACACTCTAGTGTTTATTTACCTGTTAGCACTTTTCAAATATAGCGCAAATTACAGCTAAAGATGTCAGATTAATCATACTATTGAAGGATTATTGTTACTAAAAGAAAAAGCCCGCGGCCAGAAGGCTACGGGCTTTTTCAATACACCAGATAAATTATATCCAGTTTGATGCGCTAAAAAACATTACGCGGTAGTGGTCTGATTCATCAGCTCACTAAAGGTCGTTGGTTTTTCAGTTACTTTGGCTTTCGCAAGCAGAGTTTCTACTGCTTGTTCTTCCAGTGCAACATTACGCATATTGTTCATCAGCTCTTTGTTCTTGCTGTAGAACTCAACAACTTCTTGTGGATCTTCGTAAGCAGACGCCATTTCTTCGATCAGCGCTTTAACACGATCTTCATCCGCTTTCAGTTCGTGCTGGCTGATAACTTCGCCCAGCAACAGACCAACAACAACGCGACGTTTAGCTTGTTCTTCGAACAATTCACGTGGCAATTCAGCAGCTTGTTTCTCGTTACCACCGAAACGCTGTGCAGCCTGACGGCGCAGAACGTCGATTTCACTTTCTACCAGTGCAGCTGGAACGTCGATTTCGTTAGCGCTAACCAGACCGTCGATTGCCTGAGTTTTAACACGGTTGCGTACCGCGCCTTTCAGCTCGCGCTCCATGTTTTTACGCACTTCAGCACGCAGACCTGCTACTGAACCATCAGCAACGCCGAAACGTTTGATGAATTCTTCAGTCAGTTCTGGCAACTCACGCACTTCAACTTTCTTCAACACGATGTCGAATTTAGCTGATTTACCTTTCAGGTTTTCTGCGTGGTAATCTTCTGGGAAGTTTACGTCGATGGTGAACTCTTCACCGGCTTTGTGGCCGATTACACCTTCTTCGAAACCTGGGATCATACGACCCTGGCCCATTGCTAATACGAAATCAGTTGCTTTACCGCCTTCGAAAACTTCACCGTCGATAGAACCGGTGAAATCCAGAGTTGCGCGATCTTCAGCAGTTGCTGCGGCGTCAGTTTCTTTCCAGGTTGCTTGTTGCTTACGCAGAGTTTCCAGCATGGTATCAACGTCAGCGTCGTTTACTTCAACAACTGGCTTTTCTACTTCAATGCTTTCCAGATCTTTCAGCTCAACTTCCGGATACACTTCGAACTCAACGGAATAAGTAAAATCTTCACCCTCTTTGTACTGGCCTGGCACATAGTTAGGTGCGCCAGCTGGGTTGATTTTTTCTTTAATGATCGCATCAACGAAATTACGTTGCATCAGATCACCCAGAACGTCCTGGCGAACAGATGCGCCGTAGCGCTGCTCAACGATGTTCATCGGCACGTGGCCTTTACGGAAACCGTCGATACGAACATTTTTAGCGGCTTTCACTAATTCGCTTTTTACGGCTTTTTCAATGCTGTCAGCAGCAACAGTAATTGTTACACGGCGGCCAAGGCCTTGGGTGGTTTCAACAGAAACTTGCATCTTGTTACCTCAAAAAAATCACAGTGCTCGGTCAACTCCAGAAGCTGCCAACGAAGCAGCACCACACCCTTTCCAGGAATGATGCAAACTTTGAAAACACCCTCTAAGAACCGGGACGGCCGCATTATACAGAACCGAGTATCCCAGATGTCAGAAGCGTCCCGAAACCATTCCGGAAAAATAAGACGCGACATTATAGCGGCGCACAGGTTATGAGTCGAGGAAAGCAAGCGAATGTTGTCGCGGTAAAATTCACGCGTGAATCGTTCCCTCGGCTAAAACTCCTGTAGCGCACTAATAAAATAAAGGTGTCGCCTATACAGAAACACAAGCGGCCCTAAGGCCGCCTGCAAAATTCTCATCTACTAATACCCTAAATCAGGCCAGAATGACTACTGTTATCAAGCTTGATTTAATTTATCTGACCGTTTAAGCCAATGTTCCTGCTCCGCGGCAAGAGGGTGAAGCCGGTACGGTATCTTGTAATCCAGCCCACTCTTTCAGGGTGTAAGTGTGCAAAGCCAGCGCATGAACCGTACTCGCTAACTCTTCAGCCAACGCACTATAAATCGCGCGGTGGCGAGTAAGAAAGCGTTGGTCTTGAAATTTATCGCTAACGATCACAATTTTAAAATGACTTTCCGAACCCGCAGGAACATTGTGGCGATAACTTTCATTAATGACCTCCAGATGAGCCGGTTCGAATGCCGCTTTTAGTTTTTCTTCAATTTGTTCTCGAATCAAAATCATCATGATCTCCTTACTGCTAAGGCAGAAAACCGCCTACTCTCTATTACAATTAGGTTCTATTGCAATACAGGTTCTATTGCAATATTAGTGTATTTTCGCTGTTTTATAACATTTCAGATACAAAATATCCTGAATATCTCACCGCTATCGGCTCAAACGAAGGGGCTAATCTCCTCATTCAACCCAAATGCTATTTGTAAGAACTTTGAAGTAAATAAAAGGTCACTTGGGGGAAAACGTATTTTTTGGTGAAATTCTCTACATCAGGATCTTCCACCAGCCACTCGCAGTGCTATGATGTCGCAACTGCAAACTCGCAAAATAACATGGCTGCTATCCCGCTCTGATTATTAAAGAATTCCATAACTATTGAGAAAGTGAACATGCTAAAGAAAATTCTTTTCCCGCTGTTGGCTGTTTTTATTCTGGCGGGCTGTGCTGCCAGTAACAACACCTTGAATGTTACTCCGAAAGTGGTATTGCCACCGCAAGATCCAACCCTGATGGGGGTGACTATCAGTATTAATGGTGCCGATCAGCGCCAAGATGCTGCGTTGGCTAGAGTGAATCGTGATGGCCAGTTGGTGGTATTAACGCCGTCGCGTGATCTGCGTTTCCTGTTACAAGAAGTGCTCGAAAAACAAATGACGGCTCGCGGCTATATGATTGGTACTAATGCGCCAGTTGACTTGCAAATTGTTGTTAATCAACTCTTTGCTGACGTACAGGAAGGTAATCTTCGCTATAACATTACCACTAAAGCCGACATTTCTATTACTGCTACCGCGAAAAATGGCAACAAGCAGGTTAAAAACTACCGTGCCAGCTATAACGTCCAGGGCGCCTTTACTGCCACCAATGAAAAGATCACTGATGCCGTTAATACTGTGTTGAGTGATGTGATTGCAGATATGGCACAAGACACCAGTGTCAGTAGCTTTATCAAACAAAATGCCCGCTAGTTTGCCGTTTGCTTAATATCATTATTACTGCTTAACAGAATGCTCTGCCCCGCTGATGGGGTGGAGCATGTAGGTCTCACATGCCCAATCGCTATTCGAACCTTTTTACCCAACGTAATTCTCTTGTTCTTTTGTTGTTGGGATTTGCCTCAGGTCTCCCTTTAGCCCTGACTGGTGGGACATTGCAAGCTTGGATGACGGTTGAAAACGTCGACCTAAAAACCATTGGTATTTTTTCTTTGGTTGGCCAAGCCTATGTATTTAAGTTCCTTTGGTCCCCATTAATGGATCGCTATACCCCTTCATTTCTGGGGCGCCGCCGGGGTTGGTTGATAATCAGCCAATTACTATTAATCATCGCCATTATCGCCATGGGCTTTATGGAACCGGCTAAACATTTATGGTGGCTGGCTGCTATTGCTGTGCTGGTTGCATTCTGTTCTGCATCGCAAGATATTGTTTTTGATGCTTACAAAACCGACTTACTCACGGCAGAAGAGCGCGGTACAGGGGCTGCGGTTTCCGTGCTGGGGTATCGCCTTGCCATGTTGGTATCTGGCGGGCTGGCACTGTGGATAGCGGATCGCTATCTCGGCTGGCAATCCACTTACTGGTTGATGGCGGGATTGATGCTCATTGGGGTATTTGCCACTCTAGTGGCCCCTGAACCCAACATTCGTATTGCTCCACCGAAAACACTCGAACAGGCAATCGTCGAACCATTGCGCGATTTCTTTGGTCGTAACAATGCCTGGCTCATTCTACTGCTGATCGTACTGTACAAAATGGGCGATGCCTTTGCCGCCAGCTTGAGCACCACTTTCTTGATTCGTGGCGTGGGATTTGATGCTGGAGAGGTTGGGCTGGTCAATAAAACCCTGGGATTAATCGCCACTATTATTGGCGCACTGTATGGCGGCCTGCTGATGCAGCGCCTGAGTTTATTCAGAGCATTAATGATATTCGGTATTTTACAAGCCATATCCAATATTGGTTATTGGCTGTTATCCATCACAGACAAAAATATATTCTCCATGGGTAGCGCCATTTTCCTGGAAAATCTGTGTGGTGGGATGGGGACTGCGGCATTTGTAGCTCTGCTGATGACGCTGTGTAATAAATCTTTCTCCGCCACACAATTTGCTTTGTTATCAGCATTATCCGCGGTGGGACGTGTATATGTTGGCCCGATCGCCGGATGGTTCGTTGAAACACATGGCTGGCCTCTCTTCTATTTATTCTCCATTGCTGCAGCTATTCCCGGCCTGATATTGCTTTATATCTGCCGCCAGACATTAGAACATACGCAGAAAACAGATGAATTTATGCCGCGAACGGCGTTTAAAACCGCTTATCGTTGGGCATTACGCTTTTTGACTATTGGCTGCGTATTATTAGCCGCATGGCTGATTTTACTGATAAGTAACGCACTAGATTGGACCGCCGCTCACCAAGTGGCTGATATGCTGCTGTTGCGGGGTATTCAGCTCAGCGTGCTCGGCATGGTTCTCGGCGGGGTATTGGATTATCTCGCGCTCAGGCGTGATAAATTAGCTTAATAAGCCATATCAAAGGATAAAAGCCGGTACTTATACCGGCTTTTTTTATGGCTACAAAATAAGCCACCTAAATACCTCCTTGTCGATTTATTGAACTTAATCACAAATCATAGCAACACTTGCAAAATATTATTCACAAAACGAGATCTACATCACTTTCGACTATTTATCCTTTCGTGCTCTGAGACTATGATGAGCGCACTTTTTGTTAGGGATTGTGTCCTTTTATTTTTCCTGACATCTTTCAACCACACAGAGGCATTTATGCGTAAAATTCTTATCGGTGCTGCAGCGCTAGCTGCGATCACCTTGGCTCCGGCTGTGCAAGCTGAATACCAATGGGGATTTGCTAATATCAGCATGAACTACCTGGACTGGACGCGCAGTACCACGCATAAATCAGGTAATTCTTCGCATAAAGATGACTTCGCATATATTGAGTTGGAAGGTGGTGCAGGTTATAGCTGGGGCGAGGTCTACGGCTTCTTTGATTTAGAAAACCCATTCAATTCAAAAACAGCACAACCGGGTGATAACCAGCGCTACACTTTCAAAACAACTGGCCGCTACTATTTGGGCGATTCTGGCTTCAACCTTTATGGCCACATTTATGGTACTTACTCACTGCCAAGTGCTGAAGGCAACAATTATAGTAACTTCCATGAAGTGAATACCTTATACGGCATCGGCTATAACGCCACAGTTGCTGACGTATGGTTGAAACCTTTCGTTGCACTGCACTATGTTGATCAGACCTATTACTCAGGCAATAACGGTTATGTCGTCGGTTGGGTTGCAGGTTATGACTTTACTGCATTCGATGAAAACTTCAGCATTACCAACTGGAATGAACTGGAGTTCAACCGGGCTGAGCGCTACGCCGCAGGTAACGGTGGCCGTAATGGGGTGAACGGAGCCATTGCGCTGTGGTGGACACCCATTAAACAATTCACCACGGGTATTCAGTACCGTTATGCTTATAACAAATTAGGCGAAGATTTTTTACAAGATGGTATCGTTTATTCCATTAAATATAATTTCTAACTAAATGATCCCGGGACGACTATTTTAGCGTCCCGGAATAGTTTTTAATTTACCGCACCATCACATATTATTTACATAAAATAAGCCTGCGCAATAAATAAAAATCAGTATTTCCCGTAAATAAAAGCGTAATAACCGTTATTTTTCCTTAACATCCGCAGTTTTACACCAATCTGTTTGCGCCAACATATTGTTGCTATTAGTAAATTGTCACGCAAGGTAACATCTGTGACCCCCTTAACATAAAGTGTCAACAAGCCGCTGACACAATATTAAGCATGTTTACAGTCCTGCAACCTTCCCGTAAAATGCCCGCACACATGAAACGACAATAGAGCCCTTTTGTAATTGAGGTCGTTAGATGAGACTTAAGAAATACATTAAAAATATGGGTATGTTGTCTTTATTAGCAGCCACAGTAATGCTCAGTGGTTGCGATATGGTATTGATGAATCCCAAAGGCGCAATCGGAGTCGAGCAAAAAACACTGATACTCACTGCTATCGGTTTAATGTTGATCGTCGTAGTCCCGGTTATCTTTATGGCGTTTGCTTTTGCATGGAAGTACCGCGCGTCCAACAAAAGTGCGACCTACACCCCAAACTGGTCCCATTCCAACAAAATTGAGCTTGTTGTTTGGGCTGTTCCAATCATTATCATTGCTATTTTGGCAACGATAACCTGGAAAACCTCCCACGAACTTGACCCGTTCAAACCTATCGAAGTGGCCGGTAAAGAACCGATCACCATTGAAGTAGTTTCTCTTGACTGGAAATGGTTGTTTATCTACCCAGAACAAGGTATCGCTACAGTAAATGAACTGGCTTTCCCTACTGATGTTCCGGTGAACTTTAAAATCACCTCCAACTCAGTAATGAACTCGTTCTTTATTCCTCAGTTAGGCGGGCAGATTTATGCAATGGCTGGGATGCAAACCAAATTGCATCTGATTGCTAACGAAGCCGGTAAATACAATGGTATTTCCAGTAGCTTCAGTGGCAAAGGCTTCTCTGGTATGAAATTCACTGCGATCGCAACACCGACGCAAGAAGACTTCAACCAGTGGGTCGCACAGGTGAAAAAATCGCCGAACACCCTGAATACCACTGACGATTTCAATAAACTGGCTGAACCGAGTGAAAATAACCCGGTTGAGTATTTCTCCAGTGTTAAACCGGAGCTGTTTAAAGGAATTATTGGCAAATTTATGGGCGATATGAACATGCACAAGAAAGGCGATGATACCCATAAAGGTATGGATATGAGCCAGGGCATGGATATGGGCGAACACGCCGCTCACGCCGGAGCCGAGGAATAAAACGATGTTGGGAAAATTAACACTTGATGCGGTTCCGCTACACGAACCAATCATTATGGTTACCGTTGCTGCAATTGTTCTGGGTGGAGCGGCTCTTGTTGCCCTCCTGACCTATTTCGGCAAGTGGAAATGGTTATGGAGCGAATGGCTGACTTCGGTTGACCATAAAAAAATCGGTATCATGTACATTCTGGTCGCCATGGTCATGCTATTGCGTGGTTTTGCCGACGCCATCATGATGCGTAGCCAGCAAGCACTGGCTTCCGCCGGTGAGGCCGGGTTCCTACCGCCTCATCACTATGATCAGATTTTCACCGCTCACGGCGTTATCATGATTTTCTTCATGGCGATGCCTTTCGTGGTCGGCCTGATGAACGTGGTGGTACCGCTACAAATCGGTGCTCGTGACGTCGCATTCCCGTTCCTGAACTCCCTGAGTTTCTGGTTCTTTGTGGTCGGGGTGGTGTTAATCAACATCTCTCTGGGGGTCGGTGAATTCGCGCAAACCGGTTGGTTGGCCTATCCGCCACTGTCAGGTAAAGAGTACAACCCAGGTGTCGGGGTCGATTACTGGATCTGGAGTCTACAGATTTCTGGTTTAGGGACTTTGCTGACCGGTGTTAACTTCTTCGCCACTATTTTGAAAATGCGTGCGCCTGGCATGTCGATGATGAAGATGCCTGTCTTCACATGGGCGGCACTTTGCACCAACATTTTGATTATCGTTTCTTTCCCGATCCTGACTGTGACTGTCGCGTTACTGACTCTGGACCGCTACCTCGGCACCCATTTCTTTACCAATGATATGGGTGGCAACATGATGATGTACATCAACCTGATTTGGGCCTGGGGCCATCCGGAAGTGTACATTTTGGTTCTGCCGGTATTCGGGGTATTCTCCGAAGTTACTGCGACCTTCTCCAAAAAACGTCTGTTTGGTTACACCTCTTTAGTGTGGGCAACCATCGCGATTACCGTACTGTCGTTTATTGTTTGGCTGCACCACTTCTTCACCATGGGGTCTGGTGCCAACGTTAACGCCTTCTTCGGTATCGCCACGATGATTATTTCTATCCCGACCGGGGTGAAAATATTCAACTGGCTGTTCACCATGTACCAAGGTCGTATTCAGTTTAACTCTGCAATGCTATGGACTGTTGGCTTCATCATCACCTTCTCTATTGGTGGGATGACCGGCGTTCTGTTGGCGGTACCGGGCGCAAACTTTGTACTGCATAACAGCTTGTTCCTGATTGCCCACTTCCATAACGTGATTATCGGTGGTGTGGTATTCGGTTGCTTCGCTGGCCTGACTTACTGGTGGCCTAAGTCATTCGGCTTTACGCTGAATGAAAAATGGGGCATCCGTGCATTCTGGTTCTGGATTATCGGCTTCTTCGTTGCCTTCATGCCACTGTATGTGCTGGGCTTTATGGGTATGACCCGTCGTTTGAGCCAGGACATCAACCCAGAATTCCACCCGATGTTAATGGTGGCAGCAGGCGGTGCAGTGCTGATTGCTTGCGGTATTTTGTGCCAAGTTATCCAAGTGTTCGTCAGTATCCGTGACCGCGAACAAAATCGCGATCTAACTGGTGACCCATGGGGTGGCCGTACGCTGGAGTGGTCTACCTCTTCCCCACCGCCGTTCTATAACTTCGCAGTTGTTCCTGAAGTGACAGATCGTGACGAGTTCTGGGATATGAAAGAGAAAGGCGAAGCATACAAACGCCCAGCGAAATACGAAGAAATCCACATGCCGAAGAATACCGGTGCAGGTGTGATTATTGCTGGCTTCAGCTTGATCTTTGGCTTTGCCATGATCTGGTACATCTGGTGGCTGGCCATCGTTGGCTTCGTCGGCATGATTGTGACCTGGATTGTGAAAAGCTTCGACGAGGATGTTGATTACTATGTGCCGGTTGCAGAAGTGGAGCGCATTGAAGATCTTCATCATGAACAAATCAGCAAAGCAGGCGTGAATCATGTCAACTGAAACTCTGACTAACCACAACGTCGCCCATGCAGAGCACGGGCATCACGATGCAGGGGCGACGAAAGTCTTCGGCTTCTGGATCTACCTGATGAGCGACTGTATTTTGTTTGCGACACTGTTCGCAACTTATGCAGTGCTGGTAAACGGGACCGCTGGCGGTCCTTCAGGCCGGGATATCTTCGACTTGAACTTTGTTCTGGTTGAAACCTTCCTGTTGCTGTTCAGTAGTATTACTTACGGCATCGCTATGCTGGGCATGAACAAAGGCCACAAAAACCAGGTTAACACCTGGTTAGGTCTGACCTTCCTGTTCGGTCTGGGCTTTGTGGCAATGGAAATCTATGAATTCCATCACCTGATTGCTGAAGGCTACGGCCCGGATCGCAGCGCGTTCCTGTCTAGCTTCTTCGCGCTGGTTGCCACCCACGGTATTCACGTTACCGCTGGCTTGGTTTGGATCATCATTATGATGATCCAAGTAGCAAAACGCGGCCTGAATGAAACGAACCGTACCCGCCTGATGTGCCTGAGCTTGTTCTGGCACTTCCTGGATGTGGTCTGGATCTGCGTATTCACCGTTGTCTATCTGTTAGGAGCTATGTGATGAGCCATCCAACATCTAGTCATTCAACAACGACTCACGGTGGAGCCAGTCACGGTAGTTTGAAGTCATATATTATTGGTTTCATTCTGTCGGTCATTCTGACTGTTATTCCATTCGCTATGGTGATGAGCGGTACCGCCTCCCATACGACTATTCTGGCCACAGTGGTCGGCTTAGCCGTAGTGCAGATTATCGTGCACCTGGTGTACTTCCTACATATGAATGGATCGTCCGAGGAACGTTGGAATCTGGTGGCTTTCCTGTTCACCGCTATGATTATCGCCATCGTTGTTGTGGGCTCACTCTGGATTATGTACAACCTCAACATCAATATGATGGTTGACTGAAGAGCTGCATGTGATGATTAAGCAATACCTGCAAGTAACTAAACCAGGAATTATTTTCGGCAATTTAATTTCTGTCGTTGGGGGATTTCTCCTCGCTTCCAAAGGCGTGATTGATTACCCCCTTTTTCTCGCCACCCTGTTCGGTGTCTCGTTAGTTGTTGCCTCCGGGTGCGTTTTTAACAACTATATCGACCGTGATATCGACCGCATCATGGAGAGAACGAAGAATCGTGTCCTGGTAAAAGGGCTTATCGATCCGAAAGTGAGCCTGATTTATGCTTCGGTACTGGGTATTGCTGGCATGCTGCTGCTCTATGTCGCCGCTAACCCGTTAGCCATGTGGCTGGCTGTGATTGGTTTCGTGATTTATGTCGGGGTTTATAGCCTCTATATGAAGCGCAAATCCGTCTACGGCACATTGATTGGCAGCTTGTCAGGTGCCGCCCCACCGGTGATTGGTTACTGTGCCGTCACCGGGCAGTTTGATATGGGTGCCTTGATCCTGTTGCTTATTTTCAGCCTGTGGCAAATGCCACATTCCTACGCCATCGCGATTTTCCGCTTTAAGGATTATCAAGCTGCCAACATTCCGGTTCTGCCGGTGATAAAAGGAATATCGGTCACCAAAAACCATATTACTCTTTATATTTTGGCATTTATGGTCGCCACCTTGATGCTGACCTTAAGTGGCTATGCCGGTTACAAATATTTGGTTGTAGCTGCTGCGGTGAGTGTCTGGTGGTTGGGTATGGCATTACGCGGTTACAAGGCGACCAATGACATCGTATGGGCGAGGAAACTATTTGTCTTCTCTATCATTGCGATTACGTCATTGAGCGTCATGATGTCGGTTGATTTCAATGTCCCTGCCTCGGCTGGATTACTGACTTACGTCGGGTAATTTCAATCCTGTTGCTCTGAAAATGGCTGTGACCTACAGCCATTTTTTATTTCTCTCCCCTCCCCTGCTGTTAGCTAAAAACTCGCCTGTAATACATTCTAAACATCAATAGATTTACTGGCTGTGCCCAACATCATTACAATGGGAAAGAATGTTTTTTTGAGGTGGTAATGAACGACAATAAAATGACCCCGCTGGAGCTTCGGGCTACTTGGGGGCTGGGTACGGTATTCTCTTTGCGCATGCTCGGCATGTTTATGGTTTTGCCGGTTCTCACCACTTATGGCATGGCGCTTTCCGGTGCCAGCGAAGCACTGATTGGTATCGCTATTGGTATCTATGGACTGTCCCAGGCCATTTTCCAGATCCCATTCGGGTTGGTTTCTGATCGTATTGGCCGTAAGCCGCTGATTGTTGGTGGCCTACTGATATTTGCACTGGGAAGTGTGATTGCCGCACTGAGTGATTCTATCTGGGGCATCATTCTGGGCCGCGCACTGCAAGGCTCTGGAGCTATCGCCGCTGCCGTCATGGCGCTACTGTCTGATTTAACTCGTGAGCAAAATCGCACTAAAGCGATGGCATTTATTGGTGTCAGCTTTGGCGTCACTTTTGCAATCGCCATGGTGCTCGGCCCAATTGTCACTCATGCCCTTGGCTTGCAAGCCCTGTTCTGGGGGATAGCCATCCTGGCGCTATTAGGTATTGTTATTACCTTAGCTGTGGTGCCAGATGCCGATAGCCATGTGCTTAATCGCGAGTCCAGTATCGTCAAGGGCAGTGTGAGCAAAGTGCTCAACAATAGCCGGCTACTCAAACTCAACTTTGGCATTATGTGTTTGCACATCTTATTGATGTCGAGCTTTGTGGCTTTGCCACAGATTATGACCAGTGCGGGCTTAGCGCCAGCCCAACACTGGATTGTCTATCTGGTGACCATGTTGGTCTCCTTCGCCGCAGTCGTGCCGTTCATTATTTATGCTGAAGTCAAACGCCGCATGAAACAGGTCTTTATGGGCTGTGTCGCAGTGCTGTTTGCCGCCGAAGTGGTGCTGTGGTCTGCCGGGCAACAGCTGTGGATCATCATTGCTGGCGTGCAACTATTCTTTATTGCTTTCAATGTGATGGAAGCCATATTGCCCTCATTGATCAGTAAAGAATCGCCAGCAGGCTATAAAGGCACTGCAATGGGAATTTACTCCACCAGCCAGTTTATTGGTGTAGCTATCGGCGGCAGTTTAGGTGGCTGGATATTTGGTATGGAAGGGGCAAGTATGGTGTTTGCGGGTGGTGCAGTTATTGCGCTGGTGTGGTTTGGCGTCAGTGCCACCATGCAAGAGCCACCTTATGTCAGTAGTCTGCGTATTACCTTGTCAGAATTGGCGGTAAAAGATTCAGCTTTAGAAGAGCGAATCAGAGCACAACCCGGTGTCACGGAAGCCGTCGTGGTGAGAGCCGAGCGCAGTGCTTACGTCAAAATAGATACAAAAAAAACCAATCGTAATCAGCTAGAAGAATTAGTTAACGCAATATAGCCAGGCTGAGTGATATAAACTACAGCAGGTGCAAAAGTGATGAATACCTTTGTACCTGCTTTAGCTATGAATCAGTCGCGGAAGTTATTGAACTGGAATGGTTGGCCCAGGTCTGCACCACGAATCAATGCCATCACACCCTGCAAATCATCACGAGCTTTACCGGTAACCCGAACTTGTTCGCCCTGAATCTGTGCCTGAACTTTCAGCTTGCTGTCTTTAATCAGCTTAACCAGCTTCTTGGCCTGAGCACTTTCAATCCCTTGCTTTAATTTGGCATCCACACTGTAGGTTTTGCCACTACGGTCCATCTCTTCCGGGATTTCTAATGCCGCCCCTTCAATGCCGCGTTTGGTCAATTGAGCGCGCAAAATATCCAGCAACTGCTCAACCTGGAAATCAGATTCACTGGCCACTTTGATACTTTCATTCTTTTCATTTAACTCAAAACTCGCGGGAACATTACGGAAATCCCAACGGTTTGCCAGATCACGGGTGGCGTTTTCCACTGCGTTACGCACTTCTTGCATATCAATTTCAGATACGATGTCGAAAGATGGCATATTCCCTCCTCCTGATAAGATGAATGGTAAGCATAATAACCGCTTTATCCCAACAGACAAAGCCAAGTGCAGACAATTGATTTACTCACCGGTGATTTTTAGCAAAACCAATGCGCAGCTAACTCTGCGTTTTATGACCAAAAAGTCTATAATCAAAGCATAATACTGAGAAAAAAACAGTGTATTTCCGCCCACACCAAGGAGGCCTCAATGAAAATTACTGTGCTTGGTTGCGGAGCTCTCGGGCAGTTGTGGTTATCAGCGCTATATCAGCAAGGCCACGATGTACAAGGCTGGCTTCGCGTGCCACAGCCCTACTGTTCAGTTAATGTCATATTGTTAGGTGGCGAAGCATTCAATCAGAATCTCCCCACTAATGATCCAGAGCATTTGTCAAAAAGTGAATTATTATTGGTTTGCTTAAAGGCATGGCAAGTGTCCAGTGCAATCACCGCCCTACTGCCTAAGCTTAACCCCGAATGTAAGATTTTACTGTTACACAATGGGATGGGCACGCAGGAGGAATTACCACGGGATGACCATCTGTTTCTCCATGGTGTTACCACTCATGCTGCGCGCCGGGATGGCAACACCATCGTCCATGTCGCCAGCGGTATTACTCATATAGGCCCAATGTCCCCCATTGCGACCGACATCAGCCAGTTAGCCGACATTTTGCATCAGGCCTTGCCGGACGTAGCCTGGCATGACGATATTTCTGCGGCATGTTGGCAAAAACTGGCGGTAAACTGCGTGATTAATCCGCTTACCGGCCTATATAACTGCCGCAATGGTGATTTACAGCGCTACCCAGAGCTAATTGAAAGGTTATGTGCTGAGGTCGCCAGTGTGATGGAGATGGAGGGCTACCATACTTCAACCAGCAGCCTGTTAAGTTATGTAAATGATGTTATCCAAAGTACCGCTAATAACATCTCATCACTATTACAGGATTTACGCTGCCAGCGGCACACCGAAATAGACTACATCACCGGCTATTTACTGAGGCGCGCGCGCAGTCACGGCATGACCTTGCCGGAAAATGCCCGGTTGTATGACTTAATTAAACGTAAGGAAAACGAGTATGAGCGTATCGGCGCTGGTTTGCCTGGCTCCTGGTAGTGAAGAAACCGAGGCTGTCACAACAATTGATATTCTGGTGCGTGCGGGCATTAACGTCACGACCGCCAGTGTTGCTAGTGACGGCGCACTGGAAATTGTGTGTTCACGCGGCGTCCGGTTACTGGCTGATACTCGCCTGGTGGATGTCGCAGATCAAAAGTTTGATGTGGTGGTGCTGCCCGGCGGGATTAAGGGAGCGGAATGCTTTCGTGACAGCCCATTGTTAGTCGCCACTGTAGAACAAACACATAAAGAAGGCCGTTTGGTCGCCGCCATTTGCGCCGCACCCGCCTTAGTCCTTGAACATCATAACTTATTCCCGGTTGGGAATATGACCGGTTTCCCGGCATTGAAAGATAAAATCGCCCCAACAAAGTGGATGGATCAGCGGGTGGTCTATGATCGGCGGGTAAATTTGGTGACTAGCCAAGGGCCTGGAACGTCCATCGATTTTGCGCTAAAGATCGTTTTCTTGTTGCTCGGGCGGGAAAAAGCAGAAGAAATTGCCTGGCAGTTGGTACTACCGCCAGGGATTTATAACTATACCCTTCGGACTTGAAGCCGCAGTAGCCGTTAACATCCTGCAACGGAGCGTACACGCAGTACGTGACGGCGGCGAGCACTGCGCAAGCCCAGAGTGGCAAAGCGCAGTAGCCGTCAATTTATCACCTTTAGGGGCGGTACACTTTCACATTGGTATAGCCCTGCTCGCGTAGATAAAGCGCCTGTAAACGGCTCATCACACCGCGATCGCAGTACAACAGATAGCTTTTGCTCTGATCCAAATCGGCAAACTGAGAACTCAGTTTATAGAACGGCAGCGCCCGGACTTCAATCCCGTCTAACTTCAGCGGCTTTTCATCTTGCTCATCGGGCGCACGAATATCCAGCAACACATCGGTATCCGCCAGCTCGGCGACGGTTTCAACTTCAACCACCTGCTCACGGCTTTGTTCAGCAATTTCACGGATATCGACGTTTTTAGCTTCATTGACTACTCGGTCCAAAATGGAGAAATCAAAGTGAGATTCCTCTTCTTCAATTTTGGCTTTGACCGCTTTCACCGTCGGGCTTTTTGAAATCACACCGCAATATTCTGGCATGGTTTTAGCAAAATCTTCGGTGCCGATTTCACGCGCCAGATTGATGATGTGCTCTTTATCATGAGAAATAAGTGGCCGTAAAATCAAGGTGTCAGAGGCATTATCAATTAAACGCAAATTGGTCAGTGTCTGGCTGGAGACCTGCCCTAGGGCTTCACCGGTGACTAACGCCTGCACGCCGTAACGTTCTGCAACCTGAGACGCCGCGCGCACCATCATGCGTTTTAACACCACGCCCATCTGGCCATCTTCGACTTTCTCGAGAATTTCGCCCACCACTGGCTCAAAATCAATAGCAACAAAACGCACCCGATGGGAGCTACCAAAACGGTTCCACAGATAATGAGCGACTTGCTTCACCCCAATTTCATGGGCTGAGCCACCAAGGTTGAAGAAGCAATAATGCACGCGGCAACCACGGCGCATCAGCATATAGCTGGAGACACCCGAGTCAAAACCGCCTGAAATCAGAGATAAAACATCTTCCTGCGTCCCAATCGGGAAACCACCCAATCCTTCATGACGCGCCTTGATCAGTGTCAGTTTGTCCTGATCAACTTCTAAATGAACCGTTACCTGAGGATGAGTCAGTTTAACTTTTGCACTTTCAATATGTTGATTCAGACCGCCGCCAACATATCGCTCAACATCACCCGATGAAAACTCATGTTTACCACGGCGTTTCACCCGAACACAGAATGTTTTCCCGATCAGAGTTTCACGATAAGCTTCCAGCGTTTGCTCGAAAATATTGTGCATATCAGTGTAGCTGCGATCTTCCACTTCGAGAATATGGTGGATCCCTGGGACACGGGTCAGAGCATCACAAATCTGTGGGCCAAGATTGTCATCTTTAGTACGGATTTCAATATGATCCCAGTGACGGACTACCGCGAGGGTATCGTCCTCAAGGTTTTTCAATACATTGCGGATATTGGTTGTGAGGATCTTAATGAAGCGCAATCGCACAGATTGACTCTTGATGGTGATTTCTGGGAACAATTTAATGATAAACTTCATGGCGGTCTTTAGTTGTCTGGTTATGGAGTGATGGCGTTGCTAGTGAGAGCAACAGTCAAAAGTGTTAGCGAAAACATGCAAGCCGAGGAGTATATCACTATATGATGCGCTGCTGCGTACTAAAAACCGGACTTAAACGTCACGATTTCCCCTTCATTATCCGCTAGAATAGCCGGTAATAAACTTTTGACCTGAAGTTGACCTGAAGAGTTGCTCTCTGTAAGCAGGGAGACGTTACGCGCCATCAAGGTTACGTTTCATAAAAATACCGAGTCGAATAAAAACTATGCCGAAAAAAGCCGCATCACCTGAAACCAAAGCCGCCAGTTTTGAGACATCGCTCAGTGAACTGGAACAAATTGTTACTCGCCTGGAGTCCGGCGAGCTTCCGCTGGAAGAGGCGTTAAATGAGTTTGAGCGCGGGGTGCAGTTAGCACGTATTGGGCAACAAACCTTGCTGCAAGCTGAGCAACGCGTGCAAGTTCTGTTGAGCGACGATGTTGATGCGCCATTAACCCCTTTCACTCCAGATACCGAGTAGCCTTATGTCTAACACTCACTCCTCAGTGGACTTCAATCAGCAGCTTGCCGCGCACCAGCAGCGAATCAACCAAGCTCTATTGGATTACATTGCGCCACTTCCCTTTGGCAACAGTGATTTGGTTGAGGCGATGCGCTATGGTGCCGTGCTGGGTGGTAAGCGGCTGCGCCCTTATTTGGTTTACGCCACCGGCCAAATGTTCGGCCTGTCGCTGACCAGTTTGGATGCCCCTGCGGCGGCAATTGAATGTGTCCATGCTTATTCATTAATTCATGATGATTTACCGGCGATGGATGACGATGATTTGCGCCGTGGGCAACCCACTTGCCATGTGAAGTTTGGTGAAGCCAATGCGATTTTGGCCGGTGATGCATTGCAAACACTGGCGTTTTCTATCCTGGCAGAAGCTCCAATGCCCGAAGTTGCAGATAAAGACCGGCTGTCGATGATTGCCGAATTAGCCTATGCCAGCGGTGTTGCTGGCATGTGTGGCGGTCAGGCGTTAGATCTCGAAGCCGAAGCGCGCCAAATAACACTTGATGAGCTGGAACGTATCCACCGCCATAAAACCGGCGCATTAATTCGTGCCGCCGTTCGTCTCGGCGCGCTGGCAGCGGGTACCCCTGGCCGCGAAGTTTTGCCATTACTTGACCGTTATGCCAATGCTATCGGCCTGGCCTTTCAGGTACAGGACGATATTTTAGATGTTATCGGCGATACCGCTACAATTGGTAAGCGCCAAGGGTCAGATCAGCAACACGGAAAAAGCACTTATCCGGCACTTCTGGGGCTAGATTGCGCTAAAGCCAAAGCCATGGACCTTTATCAGGAAGCCGTTAGCGCCCTGAATGCGCTGTCGGAGCAATCCTATAACATAGCGCCACTACAGGCGTTAGCCTGTTTTATTATTGAGCGTGATAATTAGAACTATACTGGCAGTCCGTGAATGCCTACTTAAACTTTTGATATGAGCATCGAATGAGTATTGATATAGCCAAATACCCGACATTGGCACTTGCGGAAAATCCTGAAGAACTGCGCATGTTGCCGAAAGAAAGTCTGCCGAAGTTATGTGATGAATTGCGGCAGTATTTGCTTGCCTCTGTCAGCCGATCCAGTGGGCATTTTGCTTCTGGATTAGGCGTGGTGGAGCTCACTGTCGCGTTGCATTACGTCTACAATACGCCGTTTGATAGTCTGGTGTGGGACGTTGGTCATCAGGCTTATCCGCATAAAATATTAACCGGTCGCCGCGAGCAGATAGGTACCATTCGCCAGAAAGATGGTTTACATCCTTTCCCATGGCGCGGCGAAAGTGAATATGACGTGCTTTCGGTGGGTCACTCCTCAACCTCCATCAGTGCTGGCTTAGGCATGGCGGTTGCTGCCGAACGTGAAGGTAAAGACCGGCGTACTGTGTGTGTGATTGGCGACGGTGCCATTACTGCGGGTATGGCTTTCGAAGCGATGAATCATGCCGGGGATATTCATTCAGACATGCTGGTTATCCTTAATGATAACGAAATGTCCATTTCAGAAAACGTAGGCGGCCTGAACAACCATTTAGCCCAGTTATTATCTGGCAAACTCTACGCCAGCCTACGAGAAGGCGGGAAAAAAGCATTTTCGGGTTTACCGCCAATTAAAGACTTGCTGAAACGCACCGAAGAACACTTGAAAGGCATGGTAGTACCCAGCACCTTATTTGAAGAGTTGGGCTTTAATTATATCGGCCCGGTTGATGGTCACGATGTGCAGGCGTTGACACAAACATTGAAAAACATGCGCAGCCTAAAAGGCCCACAGCTGTTGCATATCATGACCAAGAAGGGCAAAGGCTACGCGCCAGCGGAAAAAGATCCCATTGGCTGGCACGCTGTACCTAAATTTGATCCGGCCGCTGGCACCTTGCCGAAAAGTCAGGGTAACTTGCCCACTTACTCTAAAATCTTCGGCGAATGGTTATGTGAAACCGCCGCTAAAGACAGTCAGTTAATGGCAGTAACACCTGCAATGCGTGAAGGTTCGGGGATGGTGCGCTTCTCGCGTGAATATCCGCAACAGTATTTCGATGTCGCGATAGCTGAACAACACGCCGTGACTTTTGCTGCTGGTTTAGCTATTGGTGGCTACAAGCCGGTCGTGGCTATCTACTCGACTTTCCTGCAACGGGCTTATGATCAGTTGATCCACGATGTTGCTATCCAGAATCTGCCGGTATTATTCGCCATTGACCGCGGTGGTTTAGTAGGGGCTGATGGTCAAACCCATCAGGGCGCATTTGATTTATCATTCATGCGTTGTATCCCTAACATGGTCATCATGACTCCAAGTGATGAAAACGAGTGTCGTCAAATGCTACACACCGGTTATCACCACCATGGGCCTGCGGCAGTACGTTACCCACGAGGCAATGGCACCGGCGTAACACTAGAGCCATTAGAAATAATGCCAATGGGTAAAGGGATCGTACGTCGCGAAGGTAAAAAAATTGCCATCCTGTGCTTTGGAACATTGCTGGCACAGGCGCAAATTGTAGCCGACAATCTTAATGCCACATTGGTAGATATGCGTTTCGTTAAGCCATTGGATGAAGAGTTGGTACTGGAGCTGGCAGCCAGCCACGAGGTACTGGTTACTGTAGAAGAAAATGCCATTATGGGCGGAGCAGGCAGCGGTGTGAATGAATTGCTGATGGCAAAACGTCAGTTAGTACCAGTGTTGAATCTCGGTTTGCCAGACCACTTTGTTCCACAAGGTGAACAAGATGAAATGCGTGCTGAATTTGGTCTGGATGCTGGCGGAATTCAGCGCCAGATTGAAGCCTGGTTGGAGTAACTCAGACAGATAACACCGTGAGCCAAGGGCGACCACTCCTACGGGCCCGCTACGACCCGAACGGAGTGTTTCCCTTGGTTCGGCTTTTAACTGCAATTTTAAAAATGACCACACATATACCCTATAGATTTCAAGGTGCAGGAAGGCGGCAAGTAAGCGTATCCCGATGAGCTGACATAAGTCAGTGATTCGGGTAAGAGAACGCAGCCAACACACCTGCAATTTGAAAGATGACCACACATATACCCTATAGATTTCAAGGTGCAGGAAGGCGGCAAGTAAGCGTATCCCGATGAGCTGACATAAGTCAGTGATTCGGGTGAGAGAACGCAGCCAACACACCTGCAATTTGAAAGATGACCACACATATACCCTATAGATTTCAAGGTGCAGGAAGGCGGCAAGTAAGCGTATCCCGATGAGCTGACATAAGTCAGTGATTCGGGTGAGAGAACGCAGCCAACACACCTGCAATTTGAAAGATGACGGGTATCAGTAGAACAAATCGATTGGCCAGTAGTGCCCGATGACAAAAATAATCGCGGCAGCAACCACACCGGCAATAATATCATCCACCATGATGCCCATGCCGCCATGAACGTTGCGATCAAACCAGCGAATCGGCCAAGGCTTCCAGATATCAAAAATACGAAATGCGACAAAACCAGCGGCGACCCATTGCCAATCATTGACCGGCAATGCCATCAAAGTAATCCACATCCCAACAAATTCATCCCAAACGATACTGCCGTGGTCATGAACTTGCATATCTTTGGCGGTACGGTGACAGATATAAACACCAATGCAGATGCTAAACATCACGGCCAGAGAATAGAGTTGCCAGGGTAACTGAATCAATAACAGCCAGAAAGGAATGGCAGCAATAGACCCCATGGTGCCCGGAACCCACGGCGATAATCCGCTGCCAAAACCCGTCGCCAACAAGTGCCACGGATTAGATAATCGCAGACGACGTTTGGCTTCATCCATGCTATTACCTACCATGAGGGTTACCTGCTGAGAAATGATCAAAACCACGCAAATTCATCTCAACCGCCTTACCCTCACGGAAGAATTTAACCCCTTCCGTTTGTGGCCCAATCTGACCAATACAGGTGTAATTTGCGCCCGTGTGACTCAATGCGACTTTCAGCGCCCCCCGGTTTATCTCCGGTACGGTAAAGCATAGTTCGTAGTCTTCACCGCCGCTCAACGCCCAGCGCAGAGCTTGCTCGGCATCTACCTGATTTTTTAGTGCATCAGAATACGGCAAAGCATCCAGCTCAATACGTGCGCCGCAATGACTGGCTTTCAGAATATGTTGTAGGTCAGAAATGAGACCATCAGAGATATCAATCGCCGAGCTGGCAAGATCGCGCAAAGCCTGTCCCTGCAAGACTCGGGGCTGTGGACGCAAATGGCGATGAACTAGCGTCGCCCTGTCTGTCTCATCATCAACCCGCAACTCATTTTGTAAAATTGCCAGACCAGCGGCACTGTCGCCTAATGTACCGGTTACATAAATCCAGTCACCAATCCGAGCGCCAGCGCGTTTCAATGCTCGCCCTTCAGGGACTAAACCTTGAATGGTCAATGTCAGGCTTAGCGGCCCACGCGTGGTGTCACCGCCGATCAATTGCATACCGTAATAATTAAGTTGATCAAACAAGCTATCACTGAATGATTGCAGCCAATCTTCATTGACATTAGGGAGAGTCAGAGCAAGAGATAACCAAGCAGGATCAGCTCCCATAGCCGCTAAATCGCTAAGGTTTACTGCTAAAGATTTGTATCCGAGATCAGCCGGATCGATATCCGGAAGGAAATGAACACCCGACACCAGTGTATCTGTACTGATGGCCAACAGCTGTTTCTCTGCCACTGTAAGAAGTGCGCAGTCGTCTCCAATACCCAGTTCTACATCCCGGCGATTACTTCTGAACCGGTCAAAGTAGCGGGCAATGAGGTCAAATTCGCCACATGCCATAATACAATTCCAGAAATGTTAACTGATCAATAAATTAAGGCCGGAATCCGGCCCCAATTCAAGTCGTTAATGCAACGAATTATTTTCGTTTACGCACCATCGGAGCCACCTTATCCAGCACTCCGTTGACGAACTTATGGCTATCTGCAGCGCCGAAAGTTTTGGCTAATTCGATCGCTTCATTGATTGCCACTTTATAAGGGACATCATCACGTTTGCTCAGTTCAAACAGCGCAATACGCAGAACCGCTCTTTCAACCTGACCTAATTCTTCGAGCTGGCGGGAAAGAACAGGCGCCATTAGCGCATCCAGAGATGCGGCATTAACGGCAACCCCGGACAGCAATTCGCGAAAATAGGCGATGTCTACATCTTTGACATCCTGCTCAGACAGGAACTGTAATTCAACATCAGCGATGTCGTTTTTAGACAACTGCCAAGAGTAGAGCGCTTGAACAGCGCACTCACGAGCGCGGCGACGAGCAGCAGGTTTCACGGAATTCCCCTTAACTTAACTAAATTCAGCCTTTAATAGCTTTGATTACATTAATCATTTCAAGCGCGGTCAGGGCAGCTTCTGCACCTTTATTACCCGCTTTAGTACCCGCACGCTCAATTGCCTGCTCAATACTTTCTGTGGTCAGCACACCAAAGGCTACCGGGATATCGCTGTTCATGGCCACACTTGCCAGACCAGAACTCGCTTCACCAGCAACATATTCAAAGTGCGCAGTGCCCCCACGGATAACTGTACCTAGCGCAATTACCGCATCGTAACGATTTGTTTTTGCTAACACATTAGCAACCAGCGGCAGTTCATAAGCACCCGGAACCCAAACAACAGTGATGTTGTCGTCGGTTACCTGACCAATGCGCTTCAGGGCATCAATCGCACCTTCCAGCAGGCTGTCGTTGATAAAGTTGTTAAAACGCGCAATTGCAATCGCCACGCGGGCATTAGGAGTAGCAACAACACCTTCGATAACGTTCATAGCTTTCCTCAATATAGGTTCATACCCCGCAGGGGGGCGGATTCTATCATATTCTTTCACGCCCCGCCCCTGCGCATTTGTAAAACGCGGGCAAGACTATGATTAGCAGAGTGAATCCCTGCCGGATAATTCATTAATACTTCGGTTTCAAGCGCAGGCGCAAGTCTGGCCCCAACTGGCGTACATCACTGAATACAAACTCTGGAGCATCTGAGAGGCTGGTTAACCCCGCCAACTGGCATAATCCTCGGGCATCACTGCCTAACAATTTGGGCGCGATATAAAGAATTAACTCATCAACCACACCAGCCTGCAACAAAGCACCGGCGAATTGTGGCCCAGCTTCAACCCAAACAGAATTAATTTGCCGCTTACCTAATTGCATCATTAATAAGACTAAATCGACCCCATTGCCATGACGTGGTAGCAACAATTGCTCGACATTGTTAGGCCATGACTGCTCATCTGCCTCAACTCGAGCTAACCAGCACGGGCCGTCTTGCTGTATGACTTTATGCTCTGGCGTCACGCGGTTATGGCTATCGACGATAACGCGAACCGGCTGGCGCAGTGTATCTTGAGGATAGCGTGCTTGGGTGTCTGCATCTAATTCCTGCCAGCGCACGGTAAGCGAAGGATCATCGGCCAACACAGTGGCACTGGTACTGAGGATGGCGGAGCTTTGCGCCCGAAAACGCTGCACATCCTGACGCGCCTGTGGTGAAGTAATCCACTGGCTCTCGCCGGAAGCCATCGCCGTGCGGCCATCCAAGGATGCTGCCATCTTTAGTTGCAGATAAGGAAAACCGGTGCGCATACGCTTCAAGAAACCGAGATTGACGGCTTCGGCCTCTGCCAGCATCAAACCGTGGTCGACTTCAACCCCAGCCTGTTTTAATTTATATAACCCGCGCCCGGCAACTTGCGGATTAGGGTCCTGCATCGCGGCTACCACGCGTTTTACACCGGCAGTAAGCAAAGCATCAGCACAGGGTGGCGTACGCCCATGATGGCTGCATGGCTCAAGAGTGACATAGGCGGTAGCGCCACGCGCTTTCTCACCCGCCATACGCAGGGCATGCACCTCGGCATGAGGCTCACCGGCACGCAGGTGATAACCTTCACCAACAATCTCGCCGTCCCGCACCACCACACACCCGACATTCGGGTTAGGTGACGTGGTAAAACGCCCTAACCGCGCCAACTCAAAGGCACGGGCCATATAAAACTCATCGGGCTGCATGGCTTTCCTTAGTTTTATGCGGTGACAATTAGCATAGTGCTAACGGCTTTACGGCTACCGCGGCTAGTCCTGTAAACGGGCAATTTCTTCGCCAAATTCGCGAATATCTTCAAAACTGCGATACACCGAAGCAAAACGGATATACGCCACTTTATCCAAGCGCTTTAGGGCTTCCATCACCAGATTACCGACCATTTTGGTCGGGACTTCACGTTCGCCGGTGGCGCGCAACTGAGATTTAATATGACTGATTGCCGTTTCGACATCATCAGAGCTGACAGGGCGTTTTTCTAATGCTTTCAGCATGCCGCGGCGTAATTTCTCTTCATTAAAGGGTTCGCGCACCTCATCACTTTTAATCACGCGCGGCAACACCAGTTCAGCCACTTCGAAAGTGGTGAAGCGCTCATTACAATCTAAACACTGGCGGCGACGGCGCACTTGCGAACCATCGCTCACCAGACGGGAATCAATGACTTTGGTATCCACAGCGGCACAAAAAGGGCAATGCATAGCGCTTCCTGATGGGTGAGCTTAAACTTAGCGACAGTTTACCGCGAACTGCCGCGACAACAAAGGGCGGAAGCGGCAGTTTATGTCGATCAACTATGACGAAAGCTTTGGTTCATCGGATTTAGGTTCAAGAGGCTTCAACCATTCCTTTTGCAGTTCTAGCCAAACTTTACGGTCTGGGGATAACACGCCGAGAGGATCGAAAGGGTATTGGGCTGGTGTGCCCTTAACTAACATCTGAGTCACTAATCCATAGAACCACTTTGCTTTCATCAGGTTTTCATAGCCTGGTTTATGACTTAAATCAGTTATTAGCTCCTTCAAATTTATTATGTTTCCCACGAATTGCATTTTTTCACTCTCTCTGTTTTTAAATAAGTTGGGAAATAGAAAAGAAGCAATAATATTAACAACCCGAGTCCTGATAGTTTTTTCTTTATAGGATAAACTTTCTATCAGAGTGTTTATCATTTTCGCTGCATCACGAACACCCTCATTTTTAACAGACTCTAAATTCTCATGGAATTTTGGCAGTTCTTCCATATTCAAATACATATTATCGATATAAAGTTTCTCCAGTCCATCCAACTGTTCAATATGTTCTTTAAGTTCTATTAAACAACTTGAGTCTATATTTTTACTCTTCAAAAAATCGTGTTTCTTTTTTATTTTATCTGAACCTGAGAATGTTTTACATTCAAATACTACATCACTAACTGCGACTAAACCACGGAATATAGTATCTCGATGTTCTAACTCTCCCAAATTGTTATTGATACGTTCTATTTCTTCTTTTAGTTCTTTCTTTTCTTGTAACTCTTTTTTTATCTTTTCCTCATTAATTATTCTATCATTCTGCTTTTGTATTTGACTCTCTTTGTATCTAACTTCCTCATTAACTTCAGATGAACATACATCATCCACGACATATTTTCTGTCGATGAATTGATACAACCCGTTACTATGCTTTTCTAATTTATAATTTTTATTAAGTTCCGAATTTTGTTCTTTTTCTATGTTTGAAATGAACAGATTACATCTGTCTGTATCTTTACTTTTCTCTAGGTATTTATTTACACTAATTATTACATCTTCCAGCGTCGTTACATTTGTATTTCTTTTTATTAGATTACTTATTTTTGATTTTGCATCATATTCCATCCCCGTAAAAGCAGTCACTATCTCTAGTTTTATTTTTTCCAACGTAATGTTATTGCTATCAGGCTTATCCTTTTGATCATCATTAGAAATTACAACTTGAGTATTACTCGTAGCACTCGAAATAACGGTCATTACCCCCCCTTAAATTTCAATGTAAACCTTAATATATAAAACACGTCTGTTACCGCCTAAACAATCGGTTAAAATTGAGTGGTTAGATATTAAATAAAGGGAAATACTCATAAAAAAAACAACTTAATGACTTATTATCCTTATTGATTTCACATGACAATTAAAATAAAAAATACATTTACACAGCAAATAATTAAAACAGTAATATATTTTAATAGAAGTGCTAAAAGGAAATCATATAAATTAATGGATAATGAGTTTTACTGTAAGGAAATAACCGCAAAATCACTAAAACCACAACAAAAAGCCCTGATACCGGCTATACCAGTATCAGGGCTTTAATCTTGTATTCTATCGATTACAAGCTATTACGGCAGGATTGAAGGCTGATCTGCACCTTCTTTCTCAACTTTTTGCTGCAACATATGCTCACGTTTCATACCCAGTTTCAACGCCAGCGCAGAGGCCACGTAGATGGATGAAACTGTACCGATGGAAACACCGATCAGCATCGTCAGTGAGAAGCCTTGCAGCATCGCACCCCCGAAGATAAACAGCATCAATACCACCATCAGCGTAGTTGCAGAGGTCATGATAGTACGGCTTAGGGTCTGGGTCAGAGACACGTTCATGATTTCATAAGGCGTACCGCGGCGGATCTTGCGGAAGTTCTCACGAATACGGTCTGATACCACGATACTGTCGTTAAGTGAGTAACCAATAACCGACATCAATGAAGCAACGATGGTCAGGTCAATCTCAATATGGAACAACGACAAGATCCCCATGGTAATGACCACGTCATGCGCCAAGGCGATAACCGCCCCCAGCGCCAGACGCCATTCAAAACGGAAACCGACATAAACCAGAATACTCAGCAACGCGACCAACAATGCCATCCCGCCTGCTTGGGCTAAATCACTGCCCACACTCGGCCCGACGAATTCGATGCGCTTTACCGATGCATTCTTATCAACTGACTCATTGATAATCGAGATGACTTTGTTACCCAATTCCTGCCCGGCAGTGCCGGTTGCAGGTGGCATACGAATCATAACATCACGGCTGCTACCAAAGTTTTGCAGGATCGGCGATTCAAAACCCGCCGTTTCCAATGTGTCGCGCAGTTGATCCAGATCCGCCGGTTTTTCCAGGTTAATTTCAATCACCGTACCACCGGTGAAATCCAGACCCCAGTTAAACCCTTTAACGGAGATAACCGCAATGGATGCTACCAACAGCAGCAACGAGATACCAAAAGCGACGTTATCCCAGCGCATAAAGTCATAGACTTTACGACCATAGTTCAGTTGTTCAACAGTATAATCCTGTGCCACAACGTACTCCTCAAATAGACAGCTTGTTAATGCGCTTGCCGCCGTAAAGCAGGTTGACGATGGCACGAGTACCGACTATTGCGGTGAACATTGACGTTATAACACCGATTGCCGTTGTAATGGCAAAGCCTTTAATCGAACCAGTACCCACAGCATATAGAATAATCGCCGTGATCAGTGTCGTTACGTTCGCATCGACGATACTCGAGAAGGCACCTTTGTACCCTTCATGAATCGCTTGCTGGATCGTCCGCCCGTTCCTGTACTCTTCTTTTATTCGCTCATTAATCAGCACGTTAGCATCAACTGCTACCGCCAGCGTCAATACGATCCCGGCAATACCCGGCATGGTTAATGTCGCCCCTGGTAACAGAGACATCACGCCCACAATCAACACCAAGTTAGCCAACAGTGCAGTACTGGCAATCACACCAAACTTACGGTAGTAAACCACCATAAACAGGATAGAGACCGCCAAGCCCCACAAGCAGGCTTCCAGACCTTGGGTAATGTTCTGAGAACCCAAAGTTGGCCCGATAGTGCGCTCTTCTACAATCTGGATTGGTGCAATCAATGCACCCGCACGCAGCAGCAGAGAAAGCTGACGAGCTTCAGCCGGGTTATCAATGCCGGTAATACGGAAACTGTTACCTAAGCGCGACTGAATGTTGGCGATGTTGATAACTTCTTCCTGCTTAACCAGAATCGCTCGGCCGTTCGCATCTTTTTTACCGCTGTCTTTATATTCTACAAACAAAGTCGCCATCGGCTTGCCGATATTGTCTTTGGTAAAATTAGACATAACAGCCCCCCCCGCACTATCGAGCGAGATATTAACCTGAGCCTGGTTATATTCGTCGGTGCTGGAGGTTGAATCGGTAATATGATCACCGGTCAGGATGACGCGCTTGTACAAGACAACCGGACGGCCTTCACGGGTATTTTTGACTTCGGAATCGCCCGGTACACGACCGGAGGCTGCAACAGTGGCGTCAACATTGCTGTTTACCAGACGGAATTCCAGAGTCGCGGTCGCGCCAAGAATTTCTTTAGCCCGTGCTGTATCCTGAATACCCGGTAACTCAACCACAATACGATCTGACCCTTGGCGCTGAACCAACGGTTCGGCTACACCTAATTGGTTAACCCGGTTACGCAGAATAGTAATGTTTTGTTGAACGGCATATTCGCGCGCTTCCCGCAGACGATCATCGCTCATCACAGCTTTTAATGTATTGCTGCCATTGGAGCCAATCACCAAGTCGCGGTGGCGAGAAGAAAGGTAGCTGATAGCATCATCGCGAGTTTTATCATCGCGGAAACGCACTTCAACACCATAGTTATCTAGCTTACGCACAGTGGCATACGGGATATTTTTCTCACGCAAATCACTGCGCAGGGTATCCATCGTTTGCTCTTGCAGCTTGCCCAGCGCGGTATCCATGTCCACTTCCATCAAGAAGTGCACACCACCACGTAGGTCAAGACCAAGCTTCATCGGCTCTGCACCCAACTTAGCAAGCCAGGATGGCGTTGCCGGAGCCAGGTTTAAGGCGATAACGTATTTGTCTCCCATTGCTTCCATCAGTGCCTCACGGGCACGCAACTGGACATCGGGATCTCTAAAGCGAGCCAGGATTGCACCGTTTTCCAGCGCAATGGACTTGCTCGCTATGTTGTCTTTTTCTAAAACGTCACGGACTTGGACCAGCGTTGTTTCACTGGCGGCGATTCCTCGCGCACCAGTGATTTGAACAGCCGGATCCTCACCATAAAGGTTGGGAAGTGCATATAGCAGACCGATGAAGATCACAGCGATCAGCATCAGATACTTCCACAAAGGATAACGGTTTAACACGGCAATTCCCTTCGGGAAAATCGAAAATTACAGAGCTTTCATTGTACCTTTCGGTAAAACGGCAGCAACGAAGTCACGTTTGATCATCACTTCAGTGGTGTCGTTCAGCGCGATGACGATGTAGCCCGTTTCCGCAACTTTAGTAACACGACCCAGTAAACCACCGGTGGTTAAAACTTCATCACCTTTACCGATAGAATCCATCAGTTTTTTGTGTTCTTTGGCACGTTTTTGCTGTGGACGCAGGATCATGAAGTAGAAAATCAGACCAAATACCACCAGCATAATCACCAGGGAGTACGGGCTGCTCTGAGCCGGAGCCCCAGCGGATGCGACAGCATCGGAAATGAAAAGACTCATTAAAATTCCCTCATTGTTATCAATATCAGTAGTGTGAAATCAGTGCGATAAAACAGAAACGGTGAATCGTAACTGTTAGACCGACAAATACAAAGGTAATAATTTTAAAATCAAACGCTTACTTGTGAAGATAATGGTGGAACAGGTTTCCCTATCCGACCATAGAAATCTTCAACGAAGTTCTCTAATTTACCCTCTTCAATAGCCTGACGTAAACCCGCCATTAAGCGTTGGTAGTAACGCAGATTATGAATGGTATTCAGTCGTGCACCCAGTATTTCGTTGCAACGGTCAAGATGATGCAAATAGGCACGGCTATAATTGCGACAAGTATAACAATCACAATGCTCGTCCAGCGTTGCTGTATCACTCTTGTGTTTGGCATTACGGATTTTTACAACTCCGTCAGTAACAAACAAATGACCGTTGCGGGCATTACGTGTTGGCATTACACAGTCAAACATGTCGATGCCGCGACGTACACCTTCAACTAAATCCTCAGGTTTCCCCACGCCCATCAGATAACGGGGTTTATCCTCAGGGATCTGTGGGCAAACATGCTCCAGAATACGGTGCATATCTTCTTTTGGCTCACCTACCGCCAAGCCGCCCACAGCGTAACCATCAAAACCGATATCTACCAGCCCTTTTACCGATACATCACGTAAATCTTCGTAAACGCCGCCCTGAATAATACCGAACAATGCATTTTTATTGTTCAGTTCATCAAAGCGTTGACGACTACGGGCAGCCCAGCGCAATGACATTTCCATCGAACGCTTCGCATAATCCCAGTCTGCTGGGTAGGGTGTGCATTCGTCGAAAATCATCACGATATCAGAACCGAGATCATTCTGGATTTCCATCGATTTTTCTGGGCTGAGAAACACTTTATCGCCGTTGATAGGGTTTTGGAATGTCACCCCTTCTTCTTTAATTTTGCGCATCGCCCCCAGACTGAATACCTGGAAACCGCCTGAGTCAGTCAGGATAGGGCCGTGCCACTGCATAAAATCATGCAAGTCGCCGTGCAGCTTCATGATTTCCTGACCCGGACGCAACCACAAATGGAAAGTGTTTCCCAACAAAATTTGCGCACCGGTTTCAGCAACTTCTTCCGGCGTCATCCCTTTTACTGTGCCGTAGGTACCAACAGGCATAAATGCCGGGGTTTCTACGACACCGCGTTCAAATACCAGACGACCACGACGGGCACGCCCATCCGTTTTTTGTAATTCGTACTTCACATAACCTCCAGCATCAGAGAAACAGTCTGATGTTGCTATTGCCCGATCACATGCTCTATATCTGACGATATACAGTCTATGTGACCTAAAATTTACGGGGTGACCGGCTCTTGCGGTGCCCGTGGATTACGGCTGATAAACATGGCATCGCCGTAACTGAAAAAGCGATATTGCTCTGCAACCGCCTGCTGGTATGCATTCATCGTATTTTTATAACCAGCGAAAGCAGAAACCAACATTATCAATGTTGATTCAGGTAAATGGAAGTTGGTTATTAATGCATCCACAATCTGATATTGATAGCCCGGATAAATAAAGATGCGGGTATCACCAAAGAAAGGGGCTATCAGGCCGTTATCGCTGGCCTTGGCGGCACTTTCCAATGAACGTACTGATGTTGTACCCACTGCGACGACGCGATTACCACGAGCCTTACAGGCCAAAACCGCATCAACAACTTCTTGCGGCACTTCTGCATATTCAGAATGCATGATGTGATCTTCAATGGTCTCTACTCGCACTGGCTGGAACGTCCCCGCTCCGACATGCAAAGTAACAAAAGCCATCTCGATGCCTTTTTCCCGCAATGCCGCCAACATTGGCTCATCAAAATGTAAACCGGCGGTTGGCGCTGCGACTGCCCCGGGGCGCTGGCTGTATACCGTTTGGTACAGTTCGCGGTCAGCATCTTCATCAGGGCGATCAATATAAGGAGGCAAAGGCATATGGCCGACTGCATTCAAGATAGTAAAAACATCCCGCTCATCGTCAAAGCGCAACTCAAACAGTGTGTCATGACGTGCCAGCATGGTGGCCCGAATGCTCTCATCGTCGCCTAACAGTAACTCAGTACCGGGTTTAGGCGCCTTTGACGCTTTGACATGAGCCAAAACACGGTGGTCATCCAAAACACGTTCCACGAGAACTTCAAGTTTACCCCCACTGGCTTTGCGACCAAATAAACGCGCAGGAATAACCCGCGTGTTATTGAACACCAGTAGATCACCGGGCACCAGTTTATCCAGCAAATCAGTGAAAATACCGTGCGTTAATGTTCCCGTGGGGCCATCCAGTGACAATAAACGGCAACCGCTACGCTGGGGCTGGGGGTAATGGGCAATTAAAGATTCTGGGAGCTCAAAAGAAAAATCGGCAACACGCATGGCTTTCCACTTCATATCAGAACAGACCCGGCCAACAGATATCAGAGGCCGGTTCACAAAAACAGGCGGCTAGTCTAGAGCCCTCAAGGGCTGGCTGCAAGAAATAAGCATATTTAGCCTTTATTTGCATTATACTCAGCGGATGAATTTTCTTGCTCACCTCCATCTTGCAACACTGGCTGACAGCTCTTTATTGGGCAATTTGTTGGCTGACTTTGTGCGCGGTAATCCACAAGGGGAATACTCCCCTGAGATAGTCGCTGGCATCATGATGCATCGGCGCGTTGATGTCATGACAGATACATCGCCACTCGTTAAAGAGGCCCGAGGCTATTTCAGTGCAGATTATCGCCGGGTTGCACCAATTACTCTGGATGTACTGTGGGATCACTTTCTGGCTCGCAACTGGGATAAACTGATGCCTGCCTGTTCGCTGCCTGACTTTATTGAGCATGCGCAGTGCCAAATTTTGCCACATTTATCACTGACACCGGCCCGTTTCCAGAACCTTAATGCCTATCTGTGGCCAGAGCGTTGGCTGGAACGCTATGCTGAACTACCCTTTATAGCTGATGTATTACAAGGTATGGCTAACCGCCGACCTAAATTAGCCGCACTTGCAGGTTCTTTTCACGACATAGAACAACACTATCAGCCACTAGAACAACTCTTTTGGGCTTTTTATCCTGCGATGATGCAGCAGGCACAGCATAAACAAATTTAGACAAAAACATCTTTATCTATATGGTTATTGGCTCTAAGTCACTTGCGCTTTCTGCCAGAATGGGTATCTTAGCAAGAGTAAGAAACTAAAATCGTTGTAACAATAGGTAAAAGCTATCACAGCGATTGGTATTTATCTCTTTATTGATTGCGTTTAAATACCTATGCTGTGCCAAGACTTTTGAGACAAATGGTTTATCCATCCCTAATTAACAGGAGTAATTTATGGTTCTGGTAACTCGTCAAGCCCCTGATTTTACAGCAGCTGCTGTTCTTGGTAGCGGCGAAATCGTTGAAAACTTCAACCTGAAAAAGCACCTGAACGGCCGCCCTGCCGTCCTGTTCTTCTGGCCAATGGACTTTACTTTCGTTTGTCCTTCAGAGTTGATCGCTTTCGACCACCGTTACGAAGAATTCCAGAAACGTGGCGTTGAAGTTGTTGGTGTTTCTTTCGACTCCGAGTTTGTACACAACGCATGGCGTAAAACTCCGGTTGATAAAGGCGGTATTGGTGAAGTTAAATACCCAATGGTTGCTGATATCAAACGTGAAATTCAGAAAGCCTACGGCATTGAGCACCCAGAAGCGGGTGTTGCGCTGCGCGGTTCTTTCTTGATCGACAAAAACGGCATCGTTCGCAGCCAAATCGTTAACGATCTACCAATTGGTCGTAACATCGACGAAATGATCCGTACCGTTGACGCACTGCAATTCCACGAAGAACACGGCGAAGTTTGCCCTGCACAGTGGGAAAAAGGTAAAGCAGGTATGGGCGCATCTCCAGATGGCGTTGCTAAATATCTGTCTGAAAACGCCTCTAAACTGTAATAACAGTTTATGCCGCCCCTGATTGACTCAGGGGTATCAAGCCAGTCAGTTCACACTGACTGGCTTTTTTATTCTGATATAGAACCTGACGACAGCATATCAATATACTGATGTTGGGTAATACTCCAATATTATCAATTAGTTACTTGCATCCACCTGAACTTTAACTGAATGAAAATCACCCTATCAGTTTCAGTAAAACTCTCTCTTCCCCTCCTGTCGCCAATTAATTAGCAGCCATAAACATTAATTCTGCTATTAATTATTACTGGCGTGTGTTTTGCACACACCATAAGCAGCGCTTTTAAGCTGCCAGACAAAAATGACCGGATAACCCCCGGCGGGCAGGAAATAACAGGAGTCAGAATGCATCTGCAAAAATGGAACAAACCCTTGGCTGTATTGACTTTACTGGTCAGTGGAGCACTGCATGCGGCCTCAACACCCGCAGTGGAAGCGAAAAATGGCATGGTGGTGACATCCCAGTATCTGGCTTCACAGGTTGGGACAGACATTTTAAAAATGGGCGGGAATGCAATTGATGCTGCGGTGGCCGTGGGTTATGCCCAGGCGGTAGTAAACCCTTGCTGTGGCAATATCGGCGGTGGCGGTTTTATGACCATTCACCTTGCAGATGGGACGGATACATTTATAAACTTCCGTGAAACCGCCCCCGCCGCCGCCAGCGCCGATATGTATTTGGATAAAGAGGGTAAAGTCACCAAAGATGCCAGTCTGTATGGCTATCTGGCCGCGGGCGTTCCCGGCACAGTGTTGGGAATGGACAGCGCACAGAAAAAATACGGCAAATTAACTCGCCAGCAAGTCATGGCGCCAGCAATCAAACTGGCACAGGAAGGCTTTGTGTTAACCCGCGCCGATACTGACATTTTGGACACAACAGTCAAACGCTTCCGTCAAGATCCTGAATCGGCTCGTATTTTCTTACGAAAAGACGGGGAAGCCCTGCAACCGGGTGACCACCTTATTCAAGCTGACCTGGCTGAGACTCTGACGGCTATCTCACAGAAAGGACCGGATGCTTTCTATCAGGGGAAAATACCGCAAGCCGTTGAAGCCGCAGCCAAAAAAGGCGGAGGTATCTTGACCGCTGCCGATTTTGCCAACTATAAAATCACCGAAACCGCCCCTATTACCTGTAGCTACCGTGGCTATAAATTCGTTTCTTCTCCTCCACCTAGCTCCGGTGGCGTGACCTTGTGCGAAACTTTAAATGTCCTTGAGGGCTATGACCTGAAGAGTATGGGTTTTAACTCCGCCGCTTACATCCATACGCTGACAGAAGCGATGCGCCATGCCTATATGGACCGCAATACTTTCCTCGGTGACCCTGAGTTTGTTAAGAACCCGACCGACCGCCTGCTGAGTAAAAGTTATGCCGCTGATATTCGTAAACAAATCGTCGCCAACAAGGCCACGCCATCAGTAGAAGTTCAGCCGGGCATGCAACCGCATGAAAAACCTGAAACAACACATTATTCCATCGTCGATCATGATGGCAATGCTGTTTCCACCACCTATACCGTGAATGGCCGCTTTGGTGCGGTAGTGATTGCACCCGGTACAGGATTTTTCCTGAATGATGAAATGGATGATTTTACCGTCAAAGTTGGTGAGCAAAATCTGTATGGTTTGGTTCAAGGAGCGACCAACGCTATCGCCCCCGGTAAGCGCCCACTATCGTCAATGAGCCCGACATTAGTGACCAAAGACGGTAAGACATTTATGGTCTTAGGCTCACCGGGTGGTTCGCGGATTATCACCATTACCTTGCAAACTGCATTGAACGTCATTGACCACGGAATGGCGCCGCAAGAGGCCGTAGATGCACCTCGCATTCATCATCAATGGTTGCCCGATGAGGTCTATTATGAACAGCGTGGTGTGTCCGCAGATAGTCTTAATTTATTGAAAAATATGGGATATAAAATGGTCGAACAGAACCCATGGGGTGCTGCTGAACTCATTTTGGTCGGTTTAGCGGGGGTTGAGGGCGTCAGCCCTGCTAACTCGGGTAATGATTCGGCAGTCTCAGGGAAAGTCCGCGAGGGTTACCTGTATGGGGCTAATGATGTTCGCCGCCCAGCGGGAGCGGCTATCGGCTACTGATAGCGATTGATTACCAAGGTCATTCCCCCATCAATATATCGATGGGAGAATTTACCACTTTATTCATACCCTAAATAATTCGAGTTGCTGGAAGGCGGCAATCGAGAGACAAATCGGTCGGGAACCGATTTGAACAGCATTTATGCTAGCCCGCAGGGTGAGCCTCAAGGATGAGGCTCATTAATCCCGATGAGCTTACTCAGATAAGTGATTCGGGTGACAAATCTGCCGGGAGCAGATTTGAACGCTGCTGGCAGCGGCCTCAACGAGGAGAGGCCCACGGATGGGCCGAATAACGAAAGCAGCCAACTCACATGCAGCTTGAAGTATGACGGGTATAAATCACCACGGCAATGTATGCCCTTGATAATCAATAAAGCCGTGACCGCCCTTGCCGGAAGCGCGCTCGATTTGGTCGACAACCCCCCTCACACTGGTCGCAATCGTCAATGGCGCAGCGTCCCCGCCCATATCTGTTTTCACCCAACCCGGATGAATGGATAACACCGTCAGCGATGGGTCTGCTACCTCAGCAACCAAATTGCGCGTCATCATATTCAATGCTGCTTTACTAGCTGAATACAAAGGCTTATGGCCGGAAGCATTATGCCCAAGACTCCCCAACTGCGAAGACATAAAGGCTAATACACTGTGTTTTGGATTGCGCTGGGCCAGCAAGTGCTGGGCAATACGGATGGGTGAAATCGCATTGGTTTGAAACAATTCGAGGATCTCTTCTGGTTTGGCATCAACCGCTGATTGATGTTCTGGCCCAGAGATACCGGCATTAACAAAGATCAAATCAAAGACCTGCCCCTGCACCTGTGGTAAAAACGCTTTAATACTTTCAGGTTGGTTAATATCCAATGTTAACCAATGGGCCGCGTGTGCCGCAGTGTCTTTTGCTACACCGCGCGTCGTCGCCGTCACTGACCATCCCCGTCGGTTAAGTTCATCAACCAACCCCAGACCCAAGCCCCGAGAGGCCCCGATAACCAATGCCTGTCTTTTAGTTGTGCTCATTATATTTTCCCTTCGGTGGATTTACCTGACAACTTGTGCCTGACATATACATCATATCTCACTCAAAGAAAAAGCGGCGCTTAGCCGCTTTTAATCTCTTACATTATCTTAGTTAGCACTCACTATGGCTAATAGCTAAGATTGACCGCACCACAATGTAATACTCTCACCAGACAATTGCAGATTGATACCCGCGTCAGTGATATTCAGCTCGGCCGCCCCTTCCAAACGTTGCCATTGCGTAATATTCAGTAATGGAGAAACCGGCAAGAAGATATCACTGGCGTGATTGCGTTGTATCGCGACCATCACCCGCTCGCGCTGATAACTGCGAATAAAGACCAGGGAATCACCGTTGGCGTGAATAACCTGACAGCCGCCGCGCCGCAGTGCCAAACTTTTGTGCCGCAAGGCCGCCATGCGCTGACATAATTTCAGCAGGTCACCATCCCACTGCGCCTCATCCCAAGGGAAAGGTTTACGGCAGAATGGGTCATTGCCGCCATCCAGGCCGATTTCATCACCATAAAATAAACACGGTACGCCAATCCAGCTAAACAGCCATATCAGCGCCATTTGCATACGCGTTTTGTCGCCATTCAACAAAGTGATAAAACGGGCGGTATCATGGCTATCCAACTGGTTAAATGCTCGCAACTGATGGCCATGAGGCAATCCGGCGCGGTATTCATCCATCCAATAGGCACAATCCTCGGCGCTGAGTTTTATGGGATGATAGGCAACATCACATCCCGCCAGGAAACTGCGTACCGGCAAGGCAAATCCCATATAATTCATTGCCGCGTCTTCCACTCCGGCATGTAACCAATTTCGTGCATCGCCAAAGTGTTCGCCCAGAATATAGGCTTGAGGATTTTCCTCTTTCGCCGCCTGATAAATACCCGCCAGATGATGTAAATTCCCTTTTGCACCGCCGTCTTCCCCCAGCATATGCACCACATCCAGCCGCCAGCCGTCAATACTGTAAGGCGGCTTCAACCAATGGCGCACCACACTGTCTTCAGCGCGATAAATTTGATTGACCACCTCTTCATTAGCGAAGTTAAGTTTTAGCAAGCTGGCATGACCTTTCCAATCCAGTGCCCGCCCATCGGGGAAGAAATTAAACCAACCCCGATAAGGTGAGTCAGGGTGATGACAAGCACCATTTTCCCCTTGCTGATGGCGATCAAACCAATGATGGGAATCCCCGGTATGGTTAAACACGCCATCGAGCACCAATTTGATACCAGCATCACGAGTGGCGCTGCGTAGTTGCAGAAAAGCACTCTCGCCGCCCAAGTAAGGATCAACCTGATAATAATCTTGCGTATCGTATTTATGCACACTGGGCGCGGTGAAAATCGGGTTGAGATACAGCGCAGTCACCCCCAACTGTTGCAAATAGGGGAGTTTTTGGCTGATACCGGCTAAATCGCCGCCATAGAATGTTGAAGCAGCATTCACATCATCCAGTGGCTGTTGCCAGTCACGGCGTGTGACCGGCTGACCGGCGGCATGATGAATATAACTGCCATTTTGCACCCCATGCTCACCCTGGCTGCTGGCAAACCGGTCGGGGAAGATTTGATAAAAAATCTGGTCGGCAACCCAGTCCGGGCCGCTATCAGGTAGCTCAATAGCAAACTGAGCCAATTGCGCCGGAGGCACCACCGAAAATCCTAATGGGCCGAACCACTGTTGGTCGTCATTCCACAACAGTTTGAAGCAATAACGCCGCGCGGGCTGGCCCTCATGCAACGGCAATTTCGCGCGATAACACCAGAAACCATCACGAAGCTCGCCTTTCATGCTAAGCAGCCATTCTTCATTATCTGGCTCACAGCGCAAGAAAACCTGTTCCGGTAAATTATCCCCCTGTAACCACTCTCCATGTAACCACAGTGTGATATGTAATGCATCGCCGCGCTGACGGACAAAAGGCGCGACCGGTAAATGCCAACCACTAAGCATAAAACTCTCCTGCTTTAACCAAAACGCTTGCTGTTAAGGCTATCTGGTGCAGACATTAACGCCGCGACACATTCACCTGTATAAATAAATCGGTATAAACAATGCCATGTTGTGAATGAGTATCCCTCATCTATCAGCATAAATATTGAGGATGAGGGCGGGGGCGGAGAGAGCCAAATGAAAAATATCAGTTTAAAAAATAAAAAAAGCCGGGACATTTCCCGGCTTGATATTCGGTATTGATTCCGTGTTACTCTGCGGTTTTCAGCAACGCCGCTTTCTTCTTCTGATGGTTGACCTTGAAGTAATACCCCACCAGCAACAGGACAATCCACACCAGCCCGACATACAATGAAATGCGCGTTGCTGGGAACCAACCAATCAGCCCAATGATAAACAACAAGAAAATGATAGCCAGCACTGAAGTAAAGGTGCCGCCACGCAGTGGGAAATCCAGCGCCTTAACTTGATCTTTGCTCAACGAGCGGCGGAAACCGATTTGGGAGAAGAGGATCATAATCCACACCCAGACAGTCGCAAAAGTCGCAAGCGAGGCGATCACCAGGAACACATTTTCCGGCATAATGTAGTTGAGATAAACCGCCGTGAGCATAGCGCCCATCATCACCAACACCGTGACCCACGGCACCCCGCGTTTAGAAATGGCGGCAAAAGCTTTTGGCGCGTGGCCCTGTTCGGCCATCCCGTTAAGCATACGCCCCACTCCGAACACATCACTGTTAATGGCGGATAATGAGGCGGTGATCACCACAAAGTTCAGAATACCCGCCGCCACAGTAATCCCCATATGCTGGAAAGTCAGGACAAACGGACTGCCGTTGGTGCCCACTTGGTTCCATGGGTAAATAGACATGATGACAAACAAGGTGCCGACGTAGAACATCAGAATACGCCATGGCACTGAGTTGATGGCTTTCGGAATAGACTTTTTCGGGTCTTCAGCTTCACCGGCAGTAATACCGATAATTTCAATACCACCATAAGCAAACATCACCAGTTGCAATGATAGGATCATGCCGACAAAACCGTTGCTGAAGAAGCCGCCGTTAGTCCATAAGTTATGAATACCGGTCGGCTGCCCGCCATTACCAATACCCCAAACAATGATACCAATACCGGCCAGAATCATGATGATGATGGTGGCAACTTTGAAGAATGAGAACCAGAACTCCAGCTCGCCGAACACCTTAACACTCATCATATTGACGGCACCAATGATGAGGACAACACTCAGCACCCATATCCAATGCGGTACATCCGGGAACCAGACCCCCATATAGATACCGAACGCGGTCACATCAGCAATAGCCACAATCAGAATTTCAAAGCAATAAGTCCAGCCGGTGATATAGCCCGCCATTGGCCCAAGGTAATCTTGTGCATAACGTGAGAAAGAACTGGCCTGCGGGTTATTGACTGACATCTCGCCCAGGGCGCGCATGATGATAAATGCCACCACGCCACCAATCAGGTATGCCAATAATACACTCGGCCCCGCCATTCTTATCGCATCAGCCGAACCATAGAATAAGCCGGTACCTATTGCTGACCCCAATGCCATAAAGCGGATGTGGCGTGTCGTCAGGCCGCGTTTCAGCTTATTTTTGACTGGTAATTCCATGAACTTTATCCCGTCTTTTTTCAGCAAAAAGCCACGGGGATGAGCCGTGGCTAAAAATATTCGATAACTGTGCAGTTATTGCTTGGCAGCAACTTCCTGGCGACAGCACAGGCGATCGTACAACCCTATGACGACGAATACCAGTAGGGATGGTGATAACCACGCCAGACCTTGCTCAGCTAATGGCAGGTTCTGAGTCCACTCCGGCAGGAAATAGGCAAAAGTCGAGGCTTTTACCGCATCAAGGATACCAAACAGTAAGCTTATCAACATCACCGGAGCGACAATACGTGAGGCATGGTTCCACCAACGCAAAGTGAAACTCATCAGCACTAACACAATGCATGGTGGGTAAATTGCTGTTAACACTGGAATTGAGATCTGAATCAAATGGCTCAGCCCCAGATTCGATACCATCATCGAGAAGATACCGAGGATAAACACCAGTGTGCGATATGACAGCGGCAAGTACTGAGCAAAGAATTCAGCACAGGCGCAGGTCAGGCCCACGGCGGTCACCATACAAGCGATGAAAATCAATGCAGCCAGGAACACGCTGCCCAAACCACCAAAGGTGTGCTGAACATAGGCATGCAATACCACCGCCCCATTTTGGGCATCAGGTACCAAAGCACCGCTGCTTGAACCCAGCTTAAACAAGCTCAGGTAGACCAACGTCAGACCAATACCGGCAATCAAACCCGCCCAAATGGTATAGCGCGTCAGTAATCCTGCAGAAACCACCCCACGAGATTTGGCAGCATTGACGATGACGATACCGAACACCAAAGCGCCCAAGGTATCCATGGTCAGATAACCATTAACGAAACCC